>NZ_DATJBQ010000160.1:0-15539 GCF_035515275.1 Pusillimonas sp. | reverse complement strand
GACAGGTTGCTCTTACGCCGCAGATTTCATTCCCTTTTTTGTCGCCGGCGCTTGCGCGGCGTTTGGGCAGGTTTCGCAAAAACCGCCCTGTGTCAGTGCGCGTTGCATGCAGCATACCGACCTTCGACATACCAGCACCTTTACCCCGGAACGCTGGGCGGCCGCCCGGAACGTCTTCATGACGTTATGACCCAGAAAATCGGTCAGAAGTATTAAAAGATCTGTACCGGACGGCAACTGCAACGTTTTCTTTTGATGGGCAGGGTCGCGCCCGCTAATGTGATGCCTGATTGAAATATTGTGTCCCTTGAGCAATTCAGGGATATTGCCCAGCCTGTCTGCACCCACCACCACGGCCCTGACTTCCGACATGAGAATCTCCTTTGCGCTGGAATATCCGTAACAGTAATCATTCTTATTAATGATGTCAATAAGAACAGTTCCTATTCCGACCATTGAAACAAGGAGTGCGCGGCGGCCTGTGACCGACGAACCGCGTTTCAGCCGTTGACGACCTCGCGCATCGGCTCGGAGTCGAGTGCTTCCTGAACTACTTCCCGGTCGAGTTCGGGAGAAAGCATTTCGAGCAGCACGTAGACATAGTCACGCAAGAAAACCCCCGACTTGATGGCGACCCGAGTGGTATGCGTGCCGAACAGATGGCCGGCCGGAATACCGACCATGTTTTTGTCGCGACGTGGATCAAAGGCCATACCGGCAATTATGCCTACCCCCAACCCGACATCAACGTAGGTTTTAATAATGTCTGCGTCGATGGCTTCGAGGACGATATCGGGGGTGATGCCCGCCGATGCAAACACTTCGTCGATCGTGCAGCGACCCGAGAACTGCCGGTCGTAGGTGATGATCGGGTATTGCGCCAGTTGCTCAAGCGACAAGGCCTTGGCCTGGCTTGAGGTAAGTTCGGTCAAAGGGTGGTCGGGGCGAACCACAATCACGTGCTCCCAGGAGTACACCGGCAAGGTCGCCAGCCCCGGGGTGCGCGCCAACGACTCGGTTGCAATCGCCAGGTCGGCCTGCTCATGCAGCACCATTTGTGCCAGCGTGGGCGGGTTGCCCTCGGCCAAAGACACCCTTACTTTAGGGAAACGTTCGCGAAATGCGGGTATGACTTTGGGCAAAATATACCGCGCCTGGGCATGCGTGCAACCTATCACCACCCCGCCCTCGTCGCGATGGGCGAATTCATCGCTGACCTTTTTCAGGTTGTCGACCTCGCGCATGATGCGGTCGATCACCTGTGCCACCACGGCACCGGGTTTGGTCAGCCCCTTGATGCGTTTACCGTGGCGCTCAAAAATTTTAATGCCCAGCTCGTCTTCGAACTCGATAATCGACTTGGAAACGCCCGGTTGCGAGGTGAACAACGCCTTCGCCGCCTCGGTGAGATTGAAGTTGCGGCGTATGGTTTCACGCACAAAACGGAACTGTTGCAGATTCATAATGAGAATGGCCGATTAGAACCAACCCATTATAAGTAATATAGAAGCGATTCCAAATTATTTTGAAGCATATACTCGAACCATTCTGAAAGCGCATCTTTTAGCCTTGAATGCGGCCAGCGCCGTTGCGCGCTTTGCAGATACCCGCGCGCCCCCCGCTGCGACCCCCGCCACGAACGATGATCAAGCCGTTCAGCGGCGTGCTTCGCGCGGCGCCTTTATACGTAATTTACGCCACATCATGAAGACCATGAGCGCAGCAAACACCCCATGCACCAGCCACACCCCCAGGCCAAAGCCAAGTTGACCGCTGCCTATCCAGCCTCGAGAAAGGTTGATCAGGTTCATATAAAGCAAGCCGATAAGCCCGGCCATGAGCAGGTCGCCCGAGCGCCCCAACCGAGGGTTGACCGACCCCAGCGGAATAGCAAGCAGAGCCAGGTTCAACGCCGCCAACGGTAACGCAATACGCCACATGATCTGAGACCGCGCATTGTCGGTGCTATCTTGGACCAATTGTTCGGTGGGTCGGGCCTTGATCTGGCTTTCGGCAAGTGCGCGCATGGCCTGCGGCGACGTAGCGTCAGCCTGGCTTTCTAGTCGAAAGCCGTACTTGTCGAAATCGAACAACCTGAATTCGGCCGAATCGTTCTTCAGGTCGTAACGGTGCCCTTCGCTTAGCACCAGAAAACGATCGCCATTTGCCTGGGTTTCGATGCGTGCGCTTTCGGCCGCCACGACGCTTAACCAATCAGCGTCGATGACCCGCGCCACGACTCGGCCCAGTTCATCTCCGGACCGGGTGGGCGCCTCGGCGAAAAAAACCCGTCCGCCGTTTTGCGTCTCGATGAACTGGCCGACTGTCACCTTGGACAAGTCAGAGCGCTGTTCGTAGCGCTGGCGATACTCGCCGATCTGACGATAGGCCCAAGGCGAAGCAAACAACGTAAGAAAGGCGATAAGCATCGCAACGGGCACCGCCACACGCAACACCGGGCGAACCCAGTCTTTGAGCGACAGGCCGCTGGCAAACCAGACCACCATTTCGGATTCGCGAAAGTTGCGCGTAACCGTAGTAAGCACCGCAATGAACAACGACACCGACAAAATGACCGGCAAGGCTGTAATGCTTGAAAAGGCGGCCAGGCCCAACACGACATCGCCCCCAATGGCACCGTTGGCGGCCTCGCCCAGCAGCCGCACCAGCAGCACGCTGAGCCATACAACCAGCAGGGTGGAAAACACCACGCCGGCATGGCTTAAGATTTCGGAGACGACGGAACGCTTGAATAGTGACATGAGACAATATGCAGGATAATCGATAGTTTACTCAATAGCATCCTGAAGACACCTTGGGGAATCTCGTATGGAATTTAGCACACAGACCACAGCCTCTTTGCATCAGATAAAAACCGCGGCATTAGCGGTTGGGGTCTTTACCGACGGCATGCTCAGCAGCCCCGCCGACATTATCGACAATGCAAGCAACGGCGCCATCCGGGAAGTACTAAAGTCTGAATTCAACGCCAAGCCCAATACGCATCTGGTACTACGTAATCTGCCGGGCGTATCGGCAGCTCGAGTCATTTTAGTCGGCCTGGGCAAACAGCAAAGCTATAACGCCAAAATTCACGCCGGCGCCGAGCGTGCCTTCGCCAACTATTGCGCGCAGGCCCGCCTGACCGAAGGCGTTTCCACACTTGCCTCGATCGAGTGCGAAGGCACAACGCTGCGCAGCCGCGCGCAGGCCTGCGCCACGGAAGCGGGCCAGTCGGTGTATCGATACGACGCCACACTGGGCAAGCGCGACCGCGACACTCAGCCCAAGCTGCGTAAAATCACAGTGGTGGTCGGACGCGGCCAAGCTCCACAGGCCCAGCAAGGGCTGGCTGCGGGCCGTGCCATTGCCAACGGCATGCAGCTGGCGCGCAAGTTGGGCGACCTGCCCGGGAACGTCTGCACACCGACCTACCTGGGCACCACGGCCAAGCAGCTTGCCAAAGAATTCAAAACAGTTTCCGCACGCGTGCTCAACCTCAAGCAGATCGAAGCGCTGAAAATGGGCTCGTTCCTGTCGGTGGCCAAAGGCTCGAACCAGCCGCCGGCCTTTATCGAGATCAAGTACACCCCGGCAATAGCCGGCAAAGGCTCAAAAGGCGCAAAGCAGCCCATTGTGCTGGTAGGCAAGGGCATCACCTTCGATGCAGGCGGCATTTCGCTTAAGCCTGCCGCCAATATGGACGAAATGAAATACGACATGTGCGGTGCAGCCAGCGTACTGGGCACCGTGCGCGCCATCGCCGAACTGGGCATCGAGCAGCCGGTAGTCGCGCTGATTCCCGCTTGCGAGAACCTGCCCAGCGGCCAAGCCAACAAGCCGGGCGACGTCGTCACCAGCATGTCGGGCCAAACCATTGAAATCCTGAATACCGACGCCGAAGGCCGCCTGGTGCTATGCGATGCCCTCACCTACGCCGAGCGCTTCAAGCCCGCGGCGGTCATCGACGTCGCCACCCTGACAGGCGCATGCGTGGTGGCACTGGGGCATGTCAACACGGGGCTGTTTTCAAAAGACGACGAGTTGGCCGACGGCCTGTTGCGAGCCGGCAAAGCCACCAACGACACCGCCTGGCGCATGCCCCTCGAAGAAGACTATCAAGAGCAACTGCGTTCCAACTTCGCCGACATCGCCAACATTGGCGGCCCCCCTGCCGGCTCCGTCACGGCTGCGTGCTTCTTGTCGCGCTTTACCGAAAAATATCGCTGGGCTCACCTGGATATCGCCGGCACGGCATGGCGCAGCGGTAAAGACAAAGGTGCTTCGGGCCGACCCGTGCCCTTGCTTACCCAGTTCCTTATCGACCAGGCCTGATCCGGCATGATCAAGGGCATGCTTGCAAGCCCCTCCTGGGCTTTCCGGCAGTAATGGCGCGCATCGACTTCGCCTTCGGCGCAAGCGACAGGTTGCGCGCCGCCTGCGATGCGGCATACAAGCACTATCGCAAAGGCGGGCGTCTGGTGGTGTATTGCACCGACCAAACCCTGCTCGAACGATTCGACCTGATGCTTTGGGGTTTCGAGGCAACGGCTTTCGTGCCCCACGTCCTTGCCGACGATGCCCTGGCACCGCAAACCCCTGTCTGGCTCAGCAGCAAACCTATCCAGCCACCTGCTGGACCTGGCCCTGCTGTCTGGCTGCTTAACCTTGACGAGGATTGCGCGCCGGGGGTCGAGCATTACGAACGCGTGCTCGAGATCGTGCCGCAAGACGAGGCTTCAGTGCAGGCAGGGCGCGAGCGCTGGCGGCAATATAAAAGCCAGGGGCACGATCTGCATGCCCACGACCTATCGCGCGCAGCAGCAGGTCGCTAAATATATATAGGTGCATATATGAGGCGTTATAGCCAGAGTAATACTGTTTTGTAGGCCGACAGCCCGGTTTGGCGGCCCAATTCGCGTTTTTCTTGTATCGTTGCAACGCCGGAGCTTGATTATTCAGCATTTTGTAAGTTAATCTGTTCCAGTAACCGGATAAGCTCACCCTGCTTGCGGCACGCCTATCCCTCATATTTCTGTCTATCGATTTAAGGACGCACATGAACGACTCACGAGAAACCACCTTGTCACGCGGCTATGCAGCCACGGGCGAGGTCATGCGCAACCGGGTGCTCCGAAACACTTACTGGTTGCTGGCTTTGTCGCTCATTCCAACGGTTTTGGGCGCATTCGTCGGGCTGAACACGGGGCTGAACGCTGTCATGGCTACCAGCCCGGGCATCAGCATCGTCGTGTTCCTGGTCGGCGCTTTCGGCCTGATGTACTTGGTGGAACGCAATAAAAACAATTCGCTGGGCGTGGCGTTTTTGTTAGCGTTCACGTTCTTCATGGGCATTATGCTGTCGCGCCTTATTGGGCATGTACTGGGCTTTTCAAACGGCTCGCAGTTGATCATGCTGGCGTTTGGCGGCACGGCACTGGTGCTTGGCACGATGGCTACAGTGGCCTCCACCACCAAGCGTGATTTTTCGCACTGGCAAAAGTTTTTGTTTATTGGCGTGGTGATTCTGATCGTCGCATCGGTGGCCAATATTTTCCTGCAGTTGCCGGCGCTGGTTCTTACCGTTTCGGTATTGGCCATCGGAATTTTCTCGGCCTTTTTGCTCGTCGACCTGCAGCGGGTGATCCGGGGCGGCGAAACCAACTACATTTCGGCTACGTTGGCGATTTATCTTGATCTTTACAACATTTTCGCGAACCTGCTGATGCTGCTGGGCATCTTCGGCGGCGATCGCGACTAAGCGTTGATTTAATCAGCAGGCCTGAATTATTTTTTTGGGTACTGTTGAAAAAGCCGAGCCGGGTGACTGGCTCGGCTTTTTTGAGTTCTTCTGCCGGGCCAGGGGCGGGAAAGTCTATGGCGGGCCCATCTCGCGGCCCGTCCTTCGGCGGGCTCCCCGCTTTTTCTGCATTTGGGCGGAGGCGTCCGAACTCGACCTCGTCGCTACGCTCCTCGGGACTCGAACAAGCGGGCGCCTTTGAGCCGCCCAAATGCAGAAAAAAGCGGCGCGAGACGAAAGGCCCGCCATAGACTTTCCCGCCCCTGGCCCTGGAATTGAGTGCCATCGCCCCCGCTTGTATTCAGAGTGGAGGTACCGATAAGAATGGTTGCCACCGCGATCACGAGAACGGCGGGCGGCATTGTCACTAAGTCCGGGTCGGATCGCAGCCAACCCGCCCCAGCGGGTTGGCTCTTCGCCATCAGGCACACCTCTTGCGCCTCTCTGACTTCAACGTACAGGAGCGCGCCATGACACACCCAGCCATTCTCCAAAGCAGTCGCCCGCCTACGGGCCCGGGCACAGGCATCCCGGGTCAGCCGAGCCAGCCGGTGCCGCATCCAGAGCCGACTGATGCACCCGGGCATGTCCCAGAGCCGGAAGACCCCGGTCAGGGCCAGCCCATTCCGCCCGAGCTATAGCCGCCCCCCTATTCCAGGTGCAATAAGCGCGTCCCGACCCACTCATCTACAAGGGCCAGGGACGGGGAAGCCTATGGAGGGCCTTTCGTCTCGCGCCGCATTTTCTTCGTTCGGGCGGGATAAAGGCGGCAGCCTGTTCGAGTCCCGAGGAGCGTAGCGACGAGGTCGAGTTCTGCCGCCGCCCGACCGAACGGAGAAAATGCGGGGAGCCCGCCGAAGGACGGGCCGCGAGATGGGCCGGCCATAGACTTCCCCGTCCCTGGCCCGACAGAAGAACTCAAACAACAGCGCCACACCTAGCAAAAGCCAGTGTTGCAAAGACTCAATCAGCAGCCTCACACAACTTATTCAGCCGAAACAGCCGCTCACGCTTCAAGATGACAGAAAGCGGCTCCAAGGGCCGACCTGCCGCGACCAATTCCAGCGGCACTTGCTCCAAGCTCGACAGCAACAGCTCACGATACGCACCCCAGCAGCCCACCATGAGCTGGTCCGGGTCCAGCAGCCCGATACCCAGCGACCGCAACTCCGACCGTCGAAAATCGCGCAGATTCCGTGTGACCACTGCCACAGAAGCCTCAGGCTGCTTTGCCAGCACCGCACGTGCTACCGCGATTACATGCCAGTCCTTCGGGTCGCTGTGCACCAGTCCCTCTTTGAACAGCGCCACCTCACCTTGATCCGCCGCCGGGAACAAGGCCTGAAGCTCCTCCCATTGCTGCGCCACACTTTCAGAGGGAACATCCCAGATACGCGCCGCATTGCGTCGCCATTCGTCGCCGATTATTTCGCTCCAGGCCGGCTGAAAACATGCTTGCTCGGCCAGGCGCAGCAGAACACCCCGCAGCACATTCGAAATGAGTACACAGGTGTCCAGCACCACAAATTGGGGTACGGGGTTCAAAACCGCTGCAGCGCCATTAAGACCTTGCGCGTTTGCAAGGGGCGGGCCAGAAGCTCATCGAGGCGTCGGCGCAAAGACGCTCGCAATGCGGGCTCGGTGACCAGGTCGTCGAAATCAGGCGCGGCCTCATCCAGACCATAGCCCGCCTCGGTCAGTAAGGTCCATTCAAAACGGCGCAGGGCTCCTGCCGCTCGGGAACCACCGGCTAGTTGCTCTAGCGCGGCATCATAGGCGTCGTACAGCTGTGGGTGCGGGTCTTCGCGTGGCAACAGGCGAAGCAACAGCTCGTTCATATACCAGGCCGACATCAGCGCCTTGCCGCCCAAGGGGCGCACGCCGGCACAATCGGCTCGTACCAGGGTCTTGACCTCGCCCGCCCCGCTCCACGATAGCGCCAGCGGCTGAAACACCGACAACACAGGACGCAGAACTGAATAAGGACGCTTGGCACCTTTGGCGACAAGGGCCATGCTGCCATGGTCCCGTGTAAAGGCCTGCACGATCAGCGAAGTTTCTTTCCAGTCGGTCGCGTGCAGCATGTAGCCCGCGGCGTCATTGATGCGATGGGCTCGCCGGCTACTCATATCCCAGTTCGCGCAGGCTGCCTTCATGATCAGACCAGCCCTTTCTGACCTTGATATACACCTCGAGGTGAACCGGTTTACCCAGCAGCTCTTGCATGTCTTGTCGGGCTTCAGAGGCGATGCGCTTCATGTGAGTGCCGCCGGCGCCCAGCAATATGGGCCGATGGCCTTCGCGCTCGATGAGAATGCAGGCGGCAATGTGCGCGCCGGCGTCGGTTTCTTCCCATTGCTCGATGACAACAGTACAGCCGTACGGCAGCTCGTCGCCCACCAGGCGGAAGATCTTTTCGCGCAATAGCTCGGCGACGATAAAACGCACCGGACGGTCGGTAAGCGAATCGGCCTCGAACATGGGTTCGCCTTCGGGTAGGCGCGAGGCAATTTCGGTAAGCAGGTTCTGTAGTTGGGTGCCACGTGCGGCACTCACCGGCACAACGGCTGAATAGGGATGCAACGCCATGATCTTGCTGACGTAAGGAAACATGGCGTTCTTGTCTTTAAGCGCATCAACCTTATTGACCACCAATATGGTGTTGCCCTTGGGCAGCAAAGGCAACAGGTTTTCGTCGCCCGCCGACCACTTGCCTGCCTCGACCACGTGCAGGACGACATCGACGTCGGCCAAGGCCTGGGTCACTGCGCGGTTCATCATGCGGTTCATCGCGCCGCCATGCCGGGTCTGAAAGCCGGGCGTATCAACGAACACGAACTGCTCATTGTCGCGGGTAAGAATGCCATTGATGCGATGACGCGTGGTTTGCGCCTTGCGCGAAACAATAGAGATTTTGCTGCCGATCAACGCGTTGGCCAAGGTGGACTTGCCCACATTGGGGCGACCGACAATGGCGACGAAGCCGCAACGAAAAGGCGTAGTCATTTGTTTTCCTGCGTTACGGCCACAGGCAGCGAAAGCTGCGTGGCCTTGCGGGCCTTGTTTCGGCCCGAAGTGCCCTTGCCTGGCCCCAGGGCCTGTACGGCAGCAATGGCTTGCGTGGCCGCAAGTTGCTCGGCCGCACGACGGCTGGAACCCGCCGCCGCCACCTTGATTTCAAGCTTGGGAATGGAACACTCGACGTCGAACATCTGGTTATGGGCGGCCCCGTGCGTGGCAACAACCGTGTAGGTGGGAAGGTCAAGTTTGCGACCCTGTAGCAATTCTTGCAATAGGGTCTTGGGGTCTTTGCCCAGAGTTTTTGGGTCGACGCCCTGCAGGATGGGCGTGTACAAACGCGAAATCACCCGCTGCGCCGCGTCAAAGCCGGCATCCAGAAAAACGGCACCAAAAATGGCTTCAAGGGTGTCGGCCAAAATTGACGGGCGTCTGAAGCCACCGCTTTTAAGCTCGCCCTCGCCCAACCGCAAATACTGCGACAGCGCCAGCTTTTGTGCAATATCGGCCAACGAAGACTGCTTCACCAGATTGGCCCTGAGGCGCGAGAGATCACCCTCGTCTATCTTGGTGAAACGCTTGAACAGCATGGCGGCAACCACAAAATTAAGCACCGAATCGCCCAGGAACTCGAGGCGCTCGTTGTGGCGCGCGCTATGGCTGCGATGCGTCAGCGCCCGTTCGAGCAGGGTCGCGTCCTGGAACTGATAATCAAGTGCGGTTTCTAGGGTTGCCGTGCTCGCCATTATTGGAATCCGCCGATGCGGCTCGGTTCGCTGAAGTTCATCCAGATAAGAAAAGCCCGTCCGACGATGTTCTGTTCGGGCACAAAGCCCCAATAGCGACTGTCGAGACTGTTGTCGCGATTGTCGCCCATCATGAAGTAATGATTCTGGGGCACCACGCAACGCAAGCCATTATGAAAGTACTCACAATTTTCGCGATATGGAAAATCAACAATGGGCATGTAGTCTTGCGGCGCATGCTTGTTAAGCAACAAGCTGTGTTCGTGACCGCCTACGGTTTCAGTATAGCGCCCGACATACACCGAGCGGTCAGGCTCGAAATAGTCACCGGTTCGGGTCTGGTCAACCGGCTGACCGTTGATGAACAGTATTTTGTCCTGGTATACCACTTCGTCGCCTGGCAGGCCCACCACGCGTTTCACATAATCGATCTTGGGATCGACCGGGTAGCGAAAGACCAGCACGTCGCCCCGGGCCGGCTCGCCGATGTCAATGACCTTTTTGTCAACGACAGGCAGGCGTATGCCGTATTGGAATTTATTGACCAGGATCAGATCGCCGTTTTGCAGGGTGGGCAACATCGAGCCAGAAGGAATACGAAAAGGCTCGACCACGAACGAGCGCAACATGAACACAAACAGTATGACCGGAAAAAAGCTGACGCAGTATTCGATCCACCACGGCACCCGGTGCGCGTCGTCGTAAGCCTCTTGACGCAAGCGTGCGGCTTCGACCGTGCCGACCCCGGTGGGGTTGGCATCGAACACGGCCATTTGCGCCTGCGCCCGCGCAAGGCGCCGTGAACGCAGAAAGAAAAAATCGAGACACCAGACGGCTCCCGTCAGTACCAACAGCACAAAAAGTATTAGCGCAAAATCCCAGCTCATGCCCGGCAAACCCTATTTTTACTTGTCTTCAACTTGCAGAATGGCCAGGAAGGCCTCTTGGGGAATCTCTACGTTACCAACCTGCTTCATGCGTTTCTTGCCGGCCTTTTGCTTTTCGAGCAGCTTCTTCTTGCGCGAAATGTCGCCGCCGTAGCATTTTGCCAGGACGTTCTTGCGCAGCGCCTTCACGCTTTCACGGGCAATGATTTCAGCGCCGATAGCGGCCTGAATGGCAATATCGAACATTTGACGCGGAATCAGGCCGCGCATCTTGCTGACGACTTCCCTACCGCGATACCGAGCGTTGCTGCGGTGCACCATCATGGATAAGGCGTCGACGCGGTCTCCGTTGATGAGCACATCGACCTTCACGACGTCGGAAGTCTGATACTCTTTGAACTCGTAATCCATAGATGCATAGCCGCGCGAGACCGACTTCAGGCGATCGAAAAAGTCGAGCACGATTTCAGCCAGCGGCATCTCGTATACAAGGTGCACCTGCCGGCCGTGGTAGGTCATGTTCTTTTGTACGCCGCGTTTGGCCAGGCACAGGGTCATGACAGGCCCTACGTACTCTTGCGGCATGAACAGGGTCAGCATGACCATGGGCTCGCGTATTTCAGCAATTTGACCTATTTCGGGCATGCGCGACGGGCTTTCGATCATGACCACCGAACCGTCGCGCTGCTCGACCTCGTAGACCACCGAGGGCGCCGTGGTGATGATGTCCATGTCGAACTCGCGTTCGAGCCGCTCTTGCACGATTTCCATGTGCAAGAGCCCCAAAAACCCACAACGGAAGCCAAAACCAAGCGCCTGCGACACTTCGGGCTCGAACATGAGTGACGAATCGTTCAATTTGAGCTTTTCGAGCGAGTCGCGCAATTGGTCATACTCACTGCTTTCTACCGGATACAGGCCGGCGAACACCTGCGGCTTCACCTCTTTGAAGCCAGGCAAAGGCTGGGTGGCAGGCTTGCCCGCCAACGTGATAGTGTCGCCCACCTTGGCATGTTCGAGCTCTTTGATGCCGGTAATGACAAAACCCACTTCGCCGGCCGACAAGCGGGTGCGCGGCTGCGACTTGGGGGTAAACACACCGAGCTGCTCGCAGGGGTGGGTTGCGCCGCTGGCCATAAGCTGGATCTTGTCCTTGACATTCAGCACGCCGTTAACGATGCGTACCAGCATGATCACACCCACGTAGTTATCGAACCACGAATCGATGATCAAGGCCTGCAGGGGCTTGTCGACACTACCTGCGGGGGGCGGCACCCTGGCCACGATGGCCTCCAGAATCTCGTCGATTCCCATGCCGGTTTTGGCGCTGGCCAAAATGGCCTCGGACGCATCAATGCCGATGACGTCTTCGATTTCTTCGCGCGCCGCCTCGGGGTCGGCCGAGGCCAGATCCATTTTGTTCAGGACAGGCACGACTTCGACTTCGAGCTCGATGGCGGTATAGCAATTGGCCACGGTTTGGGCCTCGACACCCTGAGAGGCGTCAACCACCAGCAAAGCGCCTTCGCAGGCCGATAACGAGCGGCTGACCTCATATGAAAAGTCGACGTGCCCCGGCGTGTCGATAAGGTTGAGCGCGTAGGTTTTTCCGTCTTTCGCCAGGTAGCTCAGGGACGCTGTCTGGGCCTTGATGGTAATACCCCTTTCGCGCTCAATGTCCATGGAATCAAGCACCTGGGTAGACATTTCGCGATCGGCCAGACCCCCGCAACGCTGAATTAGCCGATCGGCGAGGGTCGACTTGCCATGGTCGATATGGGCAATGATGGAAAAGTTGCGGATGTGATCCATAAACCTGCGGAATCAGGCCCGATAGGGGCGGGTTGTGTAAAGAAGCGAGAAGCGCCTATACGTAAAAAAGAGGAGCGCATCGGGCGCCCCTCTTGCTGTCACCACATTTTAGCCGGTTTGGACGCTTTTATTTCGAGGGGGTAACCGGTACCCACTGCGTCTGGCCATCGCGCCAAACAAGCACGGCTGCCGCCTTGTCCTTGTCGAGTCCTTTGACCACCTTGGCGAAGTGCGCTGCATTGTCGATGTCTTCGTTATTGATGGTAAGAATGATGTCGCCGGCTGCGATGCCCGCTGCTGCCGCCGGACCTTGTGATTGCGTAACTTGCACGCCATTTTTAAGGTCGGCCCGCTTGAGAATCGCTTCGGGCACGTCTGCGACGGTCAGGCCCAAAGCGTCGGCAGCGGTGCCCTGAGCCTTGGGTTCTGAAGCCGAGCCGCCTTCGGTCGCAGCTGGTATTTCGCCCACTTTGACTTTAAGGGTTTGCGACTTGCCTTTGCGCCAGACCTCAAGATTGGCACGTGTGCCCGGCTTGGTTTCGCCCACGATACGAGGCAGATCAGTCCAGTCCTTGATGGGTTTGCCGTCAAACTGGGTAATTACATCGCCCGAACGCACGCCGGCCTCGGCCGCAGGGCCGCCTTGCTCCACATTGCTGACCATGGCGCCCCGGGCGCTATCGAGCCCGATGGCCTTGGCAACATCAGGCGATACCTGCCCGATCTGCACGCCGATACGACCGCGTGTAACCTTGCCGTGATCTTTAAGCTCTTTGACAACGCGCATGACTTCGTCGATGGGAATTGCCAGTGAAATGCCCATGAATCCGCCGCTTTGAGAAATGATCTGCGAGTTGATACCCACCACCTCGCCCGCCAGATTGATTAGCGGCCCGCCCGAGTTGCCGGGGTTTACGGCGACGTCGGTCTGGATAAAGGGCAGGTAGTCGCCCGTGTCGCGGTTGATGGCGCTGACGATACCCGCCGTAACGGTGGAGTCAAGGCCGAAAGGCGAGCCGATGGCCAAGACCCACTGCCCCTTTTTCAGCTGTTTGGAGTCGCCGATAGGCAATGGCGAAAGCCCCTTGACGTCGATCTTGATAAGAGCGATATCGGTACGAGGATCGGTTCCAATGATTTCGGCAGTGTGTTCCTTGCCGTCGGTCATGGTTACGAAGATACCGTTAGCGCCCTCGACCACATGGTTATTGGTAAGAATGTAACCGTCTTCGGAAATGATGAAGCCCGACCCCACCCCACGCGGCACGATACGCTGCTCGTCGGTAGAGGGCGGCCCATTGCGCCGGGGCGACGGCTGAACGCCCGGGGGCATGAAATCAGGTCCGAAGAACCAGCGGAACATCTCGTAGGGATCATTGCCGCCAGGGCCAAACGGCGACTGGCGAACCGGCACGGCCTCGGTGGTGCGTATATTCACCACGGAGCCCTCGCTTTTGGCGACCACTTCGGTAAAGTCGGGCACGGCCAGAACGGGTATTGACGACTGGGCGCCCGATACCGCCGACGCGCAGGCCAGAACGACCCCAATCGTGGCCAGAAAAAGAAACTGCTTGAGTTTATACAGGGACATGCATGCTGTACGCATTGGTTTGACTCCTCGTACTAAAAGCTGGGCTTATTGGAGCGTGCCACCGGGCGGCACGTATTCGATGTGGTCGACCAACCGACGCAAGGTTGCTGCAGGCACCTCGCCAAGCGCCGTCAGCCAGTAGTCGCCGATGCGCGCACCATAGATGTTCATGGCGCCATTTTGCATCGACCCCTTGCGCGTCTGTTGCGAACTCTGGGAAGCTTGGAACGGCTCGATAAAGACCGATATCGCAGCCAGGCCGTCGGTGATGACCATTTGCATGACTGGTTTGCCGGATTTCATGGGCCGTGAGATTTGCATGCTTTGTTCGAATCCGGGCGGCAGCGACACCCGCCAGCCAAGCTCGGTGACATCGATGGTCTTTGTCGACAGCTCGACGGTTCGCCAGCCACGGGTGTCCCAGGGGGCCTGTAGATCGCTCGCCTGAACACCGCCGCCCTGTTGCAGCGACGTAAAAGCAATTTGATTGATGACCTGGCCCTGGGTGTCGACGGTTTGGGCTTTGATAAGCAGTTTGGTTCTGGGGTCGACACAAAAGCGGTAGCCGTAACGCAGTTCGTCACGCGGTCGAAGTTCGACCGGCAGGCACTCGTGGCCGGCAATGCGTTGCATGGCCTTGCCTTCATCGAGTACATAATGGTTGTCGAGTTGATGACTTTCGCCCAAGAGTACGCCTGGGAAACGATCCATGCGGTGTTTTTCGACAAGCACCAGCTTTTTGGTGGGAACCAGACATTGAACCGTATCGTTGTGCCGGATGAATTCGCGCGGCTCGCCGTCGAGAATAACCAGCCGCTCGCGCTCGCCCGTGCCGTCAACGACATGCACAATGCGCGACGACTGCATGTTGGCGCCCTGCTGATAGGTAAATATGCCCGCGTAATCCGATTTGCGCGCCGCTTGCTGGGTTTCCTGAAGAAATTGCGTTACCTGGCCGGCTTGCCTTTGTGCCTCGGCACCATGGGCTGATGCCGCAAGCGCGCACGCCAACACCACAATAACGCCTTTGAACCGGGCCAGTGCGGCGCTGCGAGCCAGTTGCCTGTATGTATAGGAAGCTGGGACCTGCCTTGTCATCAGCGTGAGGCTCCTGTGCCGAATGACACCTGACGTATGGGGTTGGCGCCTGCAAACTGCCGGTGCGCTTCAATGTAATCGACGACCTGGTCGTCGTCGGCGGCCGCCAATACTTGCACTTGTGAACCTTCGGACGCCTGGCCTGAAAAATAAGGCAACGCGACCCACACGACTGAAGCAATGGCTGCCGCCACCGCCACGCCGGACAAACCCAGCCTGGCGGCGGAAAAACCCACACGCGGTGTGGCCACGATGGGGGGCTCTGCATCGATTGCCTTTGACAGGCGGGCATAAAACAGATCGGAGGGCTTAAGGGCTAGCTCTTCGCTGCGCAATACATCGCCGATCAGATGATAAGTATCCCAAACCTGTCTGCCGTAGGGTGAATCGAGATCTTCGGGACGGATTTCGCCGTCACCGTCCATCCATGCGGATACGGTGCTGTCCCAGGACTCGGTCTGAGCGTCTAAATTGACACCTTGCATTTCAAAACTCCTTACCACCGACGTTCGGGGTCGGTGTCCAAAACAGGACGCAGCTGCGTCGCAATAGCCTCGCGGGCGCGAAATATACGCGACCTGACCGTA
>NZ_DATJBQ010000159.1:0-11693 GCF_035515275.1 Pusillimonas sp. | reverse complement strand
TAAATCAGAACTTCCATTATTTCAAATACTTAGCCGTCATGGGGCGACATCGTGCGACAGCATTTCACACTTGCCGACAACCAGGAGCAGCAACTCGCCATCGAGCTGGATCTCTAAAATCCTATCGGTTTTGTTCTGTTCAATCCGCAACACTTTGCCCTGGCCTTTGGCGCGCACATTCGCAGGCGTCCAACCGATAATGTCGCTCTCCGGGCGCTGCAAAGTCCGATACGTCAGCTCCATCATCAGGCGCACTGGCTTCTGGGCGGCATCATAAACGGCTTGGTATTCCGCATCAGTGACGTAGCGATCCCGCGCGCCTTCGGTGTTTCGCCTCACGCCGCTGGCCCGCATGCACGGGTTCACCGGCAAGGTTGTTTGCCCGGTGCGTATCAGCCATGACAGACAGGACGACAAGCACGCGCGCTCACGGTTCGCCCTGGTATCTCGCCCGGCACGCTGGTCTTCCTCCAAATAGGTTTGCACGGCTGCTGGCGTTATTGATTCTGACGGCAACTTCCCGAAGAAAACCTTTAGCTCGATTGCGTTTTTGCGTAGGGCATCGGTGCGGGAGCTAACCGGCCCAGAATAGCAGGGTTGGCTTGCGAGGGCCCAAGGGATCGGCTGCAGTCATCGTTCCGATATGTGCAGCCATATTTCCAACACGCGAAGCATAACGTCGATAAGAGGGTAAGCCCTGTTGAAAAATATGAGGAAGCGCATGTGCCGGCTCCGGCTGCTTTTGATGCGCTTATCGTGCCGTCACGACCTTCGATTTTCCTCTTGTGGGATTTCCGCTTTACACACCAGATGGTCGTGACGCTTCACGACAAGGCCACTGCGCTGGATCGAGACCGAGGCGGAGACGTAGGCGCGGGTGTGCGGTCGGCGTAGCCATTAGCTTACGTTGGGCATCAATTGGAATCCGCCCTGGCATCGCCATTTGTCGGTGTGCCTGATCCAAACCGTATCGCACTCTAAGCACCGATAAGTGGTCTCACAGCTGCTGTCGACGTTGCTCGTTCGCTGACCTTCAACCAGCATGTATTTGTGCGGGCTGACTTGTCCAGGTAAAGCAGCAAGTTCGGCGCAGGACGCGCAAATAGTGGCCTTTTGATTCCCCATTCCCCCTCCGTTGGGCTTTATGTCAGACCTTACGCGTAGCGCGGGCCGGAAGGAATAGGATAGACGGCGTAGGTTTTGTGCGACAGCACGTCCAAGGCTTGCTCACTCGGCAGGCTCGGTGGCGGGTGGCTTAAGTACCTCCGTTGGCTTCGCGCCAGACCTTGCGTCCTTGCGACGTCAGTCTTATGCGTCCGCGTTCGTCAGCTGACTCGACGAGCTGCTGATCCCTGCACCACTGAATCGCTTCAACAACGTCGGCTTCGGTGGCCTCAAGTTCAACATGCTTGGCAAACAGATCGGCCTCGGAAATGGTCGCGTTCAAGTAAGGAAAGGTTCGTAGAAGCTCCTTTCCTAGGCTTGGAGTATCGCGCTCGTGGTCCGACGGTATAGTCTTAGTAACCATAGCTGCTCCATTGGCATTGACGTCCGAAGTACCCCCATTTTAGCCATATGGCAATTGGATTGGCACACTTGCATCAGGTAATTGATATCGACTATTCCCCATCTTCCGCGTAACCGGCCACCATTGGAAAGCCGATTCGGGCCGCGGCGTTGACAACAACTCTGACGCTTCCTCAACCGGCAGTTCCGGATCAATCCACGCCCTAGCATTGTCTGGCATTAAGCAAATTGGTCGCCGGTCATGAATGTCGATCATTCCACCTGCAGCATCGTCCGTCACAATCGCAAAGCCTGTCTCGGCCAGCACTTCCCGACCTGGCTGCCAAGCCGTCAGTCCTGCCATCAAGATCGGCCCGCCATCTTTCGGGTTGATGTACCACGGCTGCTTGCCGCCTTTCTCCCCCGTCCATTCGTACCAGCCATCAGCCAGCACGAGGATTCGCCGCGTAAGCAGTGGCTTCCAGAACGGTGATCCTTTTAGCACAGTATCGAGGCGCGCATTACTTGCCGGCCCCCGCTTATACCAGGGCGGCTTATATCCCCAGAACAAACGATCGACATGGTCGCCGCCGTCACCCAACCGGTGAAACACCATCGGCCTGGTGCCGGGCGGCACGTTGTACTTCAGGCCCGGCTCGACGTCCAGAATGCCGCTCACGTTCGAGCGTAGCGTTTCCATGTAATCCGCTGGATCCCGGGCCTGCCTGATTCGTCCGCACATGATCGCCTCCGCTCATTCGGCGATGTTAGCTCACTCGGCAGGCTCTGCGCGGAACGCCGACCAATACCAGTGAGAGTGTTTATGGTGCCTGGCTTGCTGCCGGCGCGCAAATGGCCGGATGCGCCCGGCGTCTATCTCAATTTCGTGGATGGTATCCGGGGCTGTTGCAGCGTGCGGTAACTTCGCGGTGGCGGCTGCAATGTAGGGCCCATCTACCGAGCCAAGAATGCCGTTGTTGCTCAGGTCGATCATGATGCTTGTGCTGCGTTTATGTACAGTTATTCAAGCGCAAAAAAGCCCGCTCGGTGGCGGGCCTAAAAGTACTGGATATTGGGCAGCGTCTAATATTCCGTCTAAAACGCATAAAGAGAAAGGGCCTACGTTTTCACGTAAGCCCTTGAAATACTTGGCTCCCCGAACAGGGCTCGAACCTGTGACCTGCGGATTAACAGTCCGTCGCTCTACCGACTGAGCTATCGGGGATCAAAGAAGCGAAACTATAGCATATATTTCCTGGCCCGCGCAAGCGCGCTTGGGCCGGGCTTCTACATTAGAATGGTTTGGGTTGTTCGACTGCAGTAGTTTGTCCAGTAATACGCAGTGGTTGCGCTGTGCCGGCGTGTTTCGCCGCTTGGAGCGGCCACTTTCCAACCTATTTTTCGGATACCAACCATGACTCAAACTACCCCCCAAGTTTTTCGTGCCGACCACGTCGGTAGTTTCTTGCGTCCGAAGTATCTGCTGGATGCCCGCGCGCAATTTGCCAATAAAGAGATCAGCGCCGAGCAACTGCGCGAGGTCGAAGATAAGGCCATTTCCGAGATCGTCAAGTTTCAGGAAGACGTTGGGCTAAAGACCATTACCGACGGCGAGTTTCGCCGCACGTTTTTCCACGTGGATTTTCTCAAGCAGATTGGCGGTGTGCAAAGCGACGAGCCGTTTGCATTCGAAAAGCCCGACGGCACGATGGAGCTGGCACCACCCACCATACGAGTGGTTGACAAGGTGCGTCATGTCAAAGATATTCAAAAGGCCGATTTTCAGTATTTGAAGTCGCAGGTATCCGCCGGGCATACGCCCAAGGTGTGTATTCCCTCGCCCACCATGCTGCATTTTCGGGGTGGGCGCGGTGGCATCAGCAAACAGCATTACCCTGAACTGGATCCTGATTTTTACCAGGATGTGGCCAATGCATACGGTGACGAGTTGCGCTCTTTGGCCGACGCAGGATGCACATATGTACAGATGGACGATACCAACCTGGCTTATCTGTGCGACGAGAACATGCGCGAGGCCGCCCGCAACCGGGGCGACGACCCCAACGAGTTGCCGCATCGCTATGCAAGTTTTATCAATCGTGTCGTGGCACAGCGGCCCGAAGGCATGACACTGGGCATCCACCTTTGTCGGGGCAACTTCAAAAGTACGCACGCGGCGTCTGGTAACTACGAGCCGGTGGCCGAGGCATTGCTGTCTGAAATGCACGTCGACACCTATTTTCTTGAGTACGATGACGAACGCAGTGGCGACTTCCGCCCCTTGCGTTTTTTGCCCAAAGGCAAGTTGGTGGTGCTGGGGCTGGTAACCACCAAGTTCGGCACCATGGAATCAAAAGACGACCTGAAACGCCGCATCGACGAAGCGGCCAAGTACGTGCCGCTGGAGCAACTGGCGCTGTCGCCGCAGTGCGGGTTTTCAAGCACCGTGCACGGCAACAATATTGCCGTAGAAGACCAGCGCAATAAGCTGCGCCTGGTTATTGAAACTGCGCAAGAGGTCTGGGGGGAAATTTAATCCCCCTTGGGTTTGCTGAGGGCAGGCATGAACTTCGACTTGTTCGACACCAGCACCGTTGAAGGCACGGAAACGCTTGGCAGGCATGCTTGCGTGTTGCGTCGCTTTGCCTTGCCTTTTGCGCATGAAATTGCCCAGGCCATGAAAGCCATCGAGGCCGCGGCACCTTTTCGGCACATGGTCACGTCCAGAGGCCACACGATGTCGGTGGCCTTGACCAATTGCGGTGAACTGGGGTGGGTCAGCGACCGCCGTGGCTATCGGTATTCAGCCATGGACCCCGCCACTGGAAGGCCTTGGCCGGCCATGCCGCAGGCGTTTCGGCAACTGGCCGCCGAAGCGGCGCAGCAGGCCGGACTGGGCCATTTCGAGCCCGATGCCTGCCTGATGAACCGCTACTTGCCCGGCTCGGGCATGGGCTTGCACCAGGACCGAAACGAAAAAAGCCTGATCGAACCCATTGTGTCGGTTTCGCTGGGCATACCCGCGGTATTTCTGTTTGGGGGCTGCAAGCGCACCGATAAACCCCGGCGGGTGCCCTTGTTTCATGGCGACGTCGTGGTCTGGGGCGGCGAAGACCGCATGCGGTTTCATGGCATCTTGCCGCTCAAGCCCGCCCACCATGGCGAGCTTGGCGCGCAGCGCTATAACCTGACGTTTCGGCGGGCGGGGTGATCAGGCCAGCCAGGACATCGGCTGCTTGGTCAGCGCCACGCCGACTATGTACAAGAAGACGGCAATTGCCACAACCGCTGCAACGGCCCGCGCACCCGGCGTTTTACCCCGCTTGATGGCAAACGTGCCCACGCCTATGTACAGGACCAGACCCACAATCTTTGCTGCTATCCAAGGCTGGTGCCAGCCCACGACGCTGGCCAGGTAAATGCCGGCAAGCAGCAATAGGGTGTCGATAATATGGGGCGCAATGCGGGCAAATTTTGTGTGCAGCAGGGCCGAACCCTTAACTGACCAGTACGAACGAATAACAAAGAACACAATGCTGAGGACAGCGGCGGTAACGTGCAGGTGCTTCAAAGACGTGTAGATCATGAGTAGGCAAGGTTCTTTCAAGTAGGGGTTGATTGGCGCCATGAATGTGCACGGCTACCTGGATGCAGGTGCCTTAGCGTACCAAAACTTCCCAGCCGCCGTCGCCCGAAAGGTTTAGCGTGCGGCTGTGGTGGGCCAATAAAGTGCCCCGGTGCCCCACACTGATCAATATGGTTTCCGGCAACTCGGCCTTGGCCAGGCGGTACATGGCGTCCTCCAGGCCTTCGTCCATGGCCGATGTGGCCTCGTCCAGAAAAGCCAGGGCGGGGCGGGCCAAAACCAGGCGACCGAAAGCCAGCCGCTGCTGCTCCCCCAACGACAAAATGCGTGTCCAGTCTCCCACTTCGTCCAGTCGATCGACCAGGTGGGCAAGCTGAACCGCTGCCAGCACACGCTGCGCCTCTTGGCCTGCAAGGTCAATGGGCGCTTCTTGAGGGTAATACAGGGCGCTACGCAAGCTGCCCAGGGGAATATACGGTTTCTGAGACAGGAACAAAACGCTGTCGCCGGGTCGGGCAATGATGCCTTCACTGTATGGCCAAAGCCCGGCCACAGCGCGCAACAAGGTTGTTTTGCCCGCACCCGAAGGGCCGCGTATCAGCAGAGAGTCACCGGCTTGGGCGCGTAAGTTAAGCCCATTGATCAAGACCTTGCCGTCAGGGCGGCGTACCGTCAGGTCTTCGATCACCAGGGCTTTGACGTTTTCGCGCAGGTCAGGAGCCGGCAAGTGAGCCGCGGCTTCCATGGCATCTGAAAAGCCGATCAGGCGCTCCAGCGTGGCTCGGTACGAGGCAAATTCATCATAGGCATTGCGAAAGAACGACAGGTTGTCTTGCAGGCGTCCAAAGGCCTGCGTGGTCTGCATCAGGTCGCCCAGACTGATCTGCTGTGAAAAAAACCGTTGCGCCTGAATGATGAGGGGAAACACCACGGCAGCTTGGCTAACCGTAAAGTTGAAGCCCAGAAACTTGAGCGAGCGATACACAATGGCCCAGGCGTTGTTGATGACATGGTTGAAGCGTCCTCGCAACTGCAGGCCTTCTACTTTTTCGCCTGCATAAAAAGCAATGCTTTCGGCGTATTCGCGTAACCGCACCAGCGCGTATCGGTAATCGGCGTTGAAGCGCTCGTTCAGGAAATTCAGTGAAATGAGCGGCCGTCCGATGCGGATGGCAAATACTGTGGCAATCAGCACATAGGCGAACACCAAGAAGACCATGCCACGTGGAATTTCCACGCCCAAGAGGGCGATTGGCCCCGAAAGCGACCACAAAATGGCTGTAAAGGCCAGGGTCGACACAATGGCATCGACGACGCCCATCGATAGGGTCAGCGATGCCTGGGCAAAGATGGTGACGTCTTGCTGTATACGTTGGTCGGGGTTCTCTAGGGGCTGGTCCAGATGCTGAGTTCGGTAATACGACTGCTTTTGCAGCCAGGCCGACAGCATTTTTTCGTTCAGCCATTCGCGCCAGCGTATCGTAAAGGCCTGTTGTATGTAGAAGTCGACCAGCGAGCGCACCACATGAATGGTCGCCAGCGTGGCAAACAGGTACATGGCGAACCAGAACCCGGCTGCGTTAAGGTCTTGCAAGGCGGTGTACATGGTGTTGTACCAGTTTGAAAACAACACCTGCAGGCGTACCCCGCACAAAGTCAAAAACAGTATCAATGCCACCGTCAGTAGCGGGCGCCAGCTGCGCTTGGGTGAAAAGTACCCACCCGAAAGCCGCCAGAACTGCCGACCCCACACGGTGAATCGGGCCAATACCCAGGCAGCCATTGTGAAGACGACCAGGGTGATGACGTAGGCTTGGGCAAGCCACAGGCCGCTTTCAACTAATTGCTCAGACCAGTTCATGGGTGTCCGCCAGGCAAAAGCCGCCATTTTGCGGTAAACCGGCCCACGGGTAAAGCGGCGTATTTGTCACAGCCTAGGGTTAACAGCGTCTAGCTTTTTTTTGTTTATATTTTATTATTGTTGCTGTCTTCGTACGATTCACTTACAAAAAGCATAAATTATGAATCCCCAATGGTCTCTATTGTCGCTGCGGGTAGGCACTGCTGTACCCGGTCCTCGCGGTGAGCCCACTGCTATCGACAAGCGTCCGGTCTCCAGTACCCAGTACCTTGAAGAACACCGGTTCCGCAAAGACCAGCAGGGCGACACCACCCATCATGGCGGGGTTGAAAAAGCCGTTCATCACTATGCGGTCGACCACTACCCAGTCTGGCAACAAGAACTGGCCGATCTGCCTGTTCAAAACCTCGACGAAGGCGGTTTCGGCGAAAACCTCTCCACCTTGGGCCTTACCGAAGAAAACGTCGCCATCGGCGACATCTTCGAACTGGGCGACGCCGTCATTCAGGTTTCACAACCACGCCAGCCCTGCTGGAAACTGAACGAACGTTTCAACCTGCCGGATATGGCCCAGCGCGTCCAGGCATCCGGGCGCACGGGCTGGTACTACCGTGTCATTCAGCCCGGTTGGGTCCAGCCCGACGACCCCCT
Organism: Pusillimonas sp.; assembly: GCF_035515275.1. Lineage (GTDB taxonomy): Bacteria > Pseudomonadota > Gammaproteobacteria > Burkholderiales > Burkholderiaceae_B > Pusillimonas. Next base: position 4,089 of record NZ_DATJBQ010000159.1, on the reverse strand, counting down.
TCGCCGCATCACCCGGCCGCAACCGCTCTGGACAGTAGCACGTGTCATTCGCGCCCTGTATCATGAGCGCCTCGAGGCCGAAGAACTGGCCGGCTTGGCCGAGCTGGCCGAACTTTCGCCGCGCTTGCGCGACCTGGCCGCCAAACGCCTTTCGTCCATGACCGTCGAAGACTGGACCCGTCGTCTGCAAGGGGCTTGAGGCCAACCGCTCTTTTACCGACTATTCCTCTTCAAGGTATTACCGCATGCCATTTGTAAACATCACTGTTACCCAGCCGTTAAACGCCCAACAAAAACAACAGTTAATGCAGCGCACCAGCGACACTGTCATTCAGGCGCTGGCCACCTCGTTGCCCTCGGTGCGTATTTTGCTTAACGAGCTGCCGCAAGGTAATTACCTGTGCGCCGGCAGCTTCGATGTGCCCGCCGTGCTGTTCGACATCGACATGATCGAAGGCCGTACCGAAGAAGCCAAAGCCAAGCTTATTGCGGGGCTCAGCCAGGTCGCGCACGAAACCACCGGTGTTTCTCCTGACGAGATCCGCGCTCGCGTGTCTGACTTCCCCAAAGAAAACATCGGCATGGCGGGCGGTATTACCGCCAAGGCAGCCGGGCGGTAAGTAATTTAGTCTTGCATGTCAAAGCCGGCCGTCAGCCGGCTTTTTTACGAGAAGCTTTTTATCGGCTGCTGCTGTACATGACATTCGTTTATTGGTCATGTAACCAAATTATGCTGTTTTATCCAATTGCATAACGGCGGGAGTCAAAGACTCGTTACGGAAAACTTGCGGGTCCGAGGAGCGAATAATGAGTGAATGGAGACAGCAGGTCGGGGTGCTTCGTGTCACGACCCTGGGCGCGGCGCTGGTTGCGGTGTTTGGGGGGCCTGCGCAGGCAGAGCCGGTGCCGGCTCAGTGGGCACATTCCTTTACTTCCGGGCTCGATAACGAGCTTGCCAACCTCGTCATTGAGCCTCCCTCAGTGATACAAAACGGGGTGCTCTCCTGGAGCGACACCCAACAGGTTCGGGTGCGGTTGAACGATGTTGATGTCATTACTTCTGAGCCGAATGGGCACGCAGTGCAGGCTTTTGGTGCACTCGCCGAGCTGTACCTGATCAATGGCTCATCGGTCGCCACTACCGGCAGCGGCGGCGTCGGCATACAAAGCAAACAGGGGGCCGGGGTTGTCGCCCACGAGGTTAACGTCAGCACCAAGGGCGAATCAGGTTTCGGTGTAGAAGCCGATACAGCAGGAGCGATCCAGCTGATTGGTGGGGGCGTTCATACTGAAGGCGAGAACGCAGCCGGGGTTCGCGCAATTAGCGGTGTCTATGTATTGGACCAACCGGGAACGGCAACACTGAACGGCACGATCATTGGTACCACAGGCAAGAATGCAACCGGCTTGGCGGCCGGAGACTCAATCACTGGTCATAGCGAATCCGGGCCAGGGTCGGCCGGCCATATCATTGCCGGTAATGTCATCGTAATAGCCGAAGGCGAAGGTGCCGCAGCCGGTCGCGCGATGCACGGGGGACGGCTTACGGTAACTTCGCAGCCGCTGCCTGGGTCTGGATTCCCCAAGCCGACGGAAGAGGCAATCTCTGATGCGGCCAAGTCCAAGTTGTCTGTCGACCAACATGCGCGAATACACGGCACGCTTACGCAAGACGATACAACTGCCGTTCATTCATTGCTCTTTTCCGCACAGTACCATGGCGTGCTGGCCAAGACTAAAGGCCACGCAACGATAGACGGCGCCATTGTCGTGACAACGGGCGATAACGCCGAAGGCTTGCGATCGCAAAACGACGGCATTCAAGGAAACCAGCACAGCACGGGTTCCATTATCGAAGCAGGTAACGCCTACGTGCTGACATTCGGCGAGGCCTCGCATGGGGTTACGGCCTACGGCTCAAGCTACGAGGCGGGTCAGTGGAACAGCGGCAGCAGGCTGACATTTTCGGGCGGCGCCATATTTACCCAAGGTGATGAGGCGGCAGGTGCGAGAGCTGCAAACGGCGGGCTGATCACGTTAAACGATACGATAGTCAGCACCAGCGGCGAAGGCGCCAACGGGGTCATGGCCTTTACCGATACTTTCGCTAATCCTCAATACCACTATTACACGCCGTCTGTCGTTCGCCTCAATAATGCCCAAGTCGTGGTTGATGGGGTCGCGGCTAATGGCCTGGTCGCATTCAACGGTGACAGCCTCATTGAAATGAATGGGGGGCTCGTTGTGGTTCAGGATGTCGATGGTTCAGCTTTGATGCTGCTCAATGACGCCGACATTGAGGTGAACAAGGCTCAGATCGTGTCTGCCGGTAAGTCCATACATTCGGTGTTTGCCTATGACGATGACGTGACCTTCTTGCGTGATTCGTTCGAGCAAACACTTGAGGTACGGGGAACCAACCTGCAGTCCAACAACGGCACGCTCATGCGGGTCGATCGCAGGGCGGGGGGCGAGAACGGCGAGATCACCCTCAAGCTGTTGGAGGGTACGATCGCAACGGGCAATATCGAGAACTATGATGCCGGCAATACGCTGGCGGGCCCGTGTGTGCCGGGTAGCTGCAAGACCGTGGTTGTGTCCGACGACTCTTCGGCCTGGTTCGGCATTATGGTCGACACTGCAACGACCCAGGCTAACGGCGGCGATACGCTGACCGGTCATCTGCCAGGCGGCGTCATGGCTTCCAACGCCTTTCCGGTTTCGTTTCATGACGTATCTTCCATCAACGGCGGTGTCCTGGCAGCGTCAGGGTCGCTATTTATGTTTACCGGCGCCCCAACTCTTGTAAACGGTAATCTCGTGGCTACATCAGCGCTGCCAGGCGATTTTCCTTCAATCATTAATTTCGCGAACGACGTCCAGATTCAAGGCGACGCAAACAGCAGGCGCGGTGCGTTCATTTTCGAGGGCAATGCAACGATTACTGGGGCCATGTATGGCGATCAGTCTTTGTTTGCGTTCAACAGCGGCGCCAACATTGGTTCTATATATCTATCAGAAAGCCTGTTCATCGGCGGTGGCGGTATTAACGACCCCGCCAACGTCGGCGGCAACGTCACGGTGATTAATTCAGCACTGACCGGTAATTTGAATGTGGGCGGGTCCGCTTCGGGTACGAATAGCATTCTTAGCCCCGGTAACTCCATAGGCAGGCACGCCTATGGGTCATTGGGTGCGTTCTCGGGGTTTTATGTGGCCGAGGTCAATGCCGCCAGGCAATCCGACCTGATCACCATCGCCAACGGCAACGCCGATCTGAAGAACACCACCCTGATCGTTTCGCAAGAGAACGGAAATGGCGGTTACCGGCTTAATCACGACTACACCATCCTCACCACAGAGAAGCCCGACGGCATCAGCGCCGTGCCCGACAACCGTTTCGCCGGCGAGATTCTGGATGGTAGTTTTGACGGTACCTTGGTCACGCTCGACCCGGTCAAGTACGGGTCTAACCATGTACGAATCCGCTTGTCGCTGGATCGGGCGGCCGACGATCGCACCGGATACACCTTCAACCAGAACGCCGCCATGGACATGGCTGTGTCCGTGGCCGGGCAGAATCCGGTGGCCGACACAGTCGTCTTCATGCAGCCGGGCGAGCGCAAAGACGCGCTCAACCAGCTTTCGGGCGAGCTGCACGGCAGCACGCAAGCGGCGCTGCTGCAAAACAGCAGCCTGGTCTCGCGCACACTGATCCAGCGCATGCGCGCCAATCTGGGTGCGGGCATGTTGCCCGGTGCGCCTGTAGCTCAGGCAGGCGCTGCGGTACCGGCCGGCGCCATGCCCCCCTCGGCGGGGCATCCCTTGTGGGCGCAGGTAGTGGGTAACTGGAGCACGCTGAACGACGACGGCAATGCGGCCAAGGTTACAAGCGACACAGCAGGGCTTTTTGTGGGGGGCGACACCGGGGTGGGCGGCGGCTGGCGGGTGGGCGGCTCGTTGGGCTACACCGACGGCCGGGTCAAGGTGAACGAGCGCAGTTCCAGGTCCGATGTTTCCAGCTTTACCGCCGCGCTGTACGGCGGCAATAGCTGGCAGCAGGGCGGCGGCAAGCTGAACTTGCTGGCC
>NZ_DATJBQ010000158.1:0-6981 GCF_035515275.1 Pusillimonas sp. | reverse complement strand
GGCCAGCAAGTTCAGCTTGCCGCCGCCCTGCTGCCAGCTATTGCCGCCGTACAGCGCGGCGGTAAAGCTGGAAACATCGGACCTGGAACTGCGCTCGTTCACCTTGACCCGGCCGTCGGTGTAGCCCAACGAGCCGCCCACTCGCCAGCCGCCGCCCACCCCGGCGTCGCCCCCCACAAACAACCCTGCCGTGTTGCTTGTAACCTTGGCCGCATTGCCATCGTCGTTCAGCGTGCTCCAGTTGCCCACTACCTGCGCCCACAAGGGGTGCGCCGCCGAGGTGGGCATGGCGCCGGCCGGTACCGCAGCGCCTGCCTGGGCTACGGGCGCACCGGGCAACATGCCCGCACCCAGATTGGCCCGCATGCGCTGGATCAGTGTGCGCGAGACCAGGCTGCTGTTTTGCAGCAGCGCCGCTTGCGTGCTGCCGTGCAGCTCGCCCGAAAGCTGGCTGAGCGCGTCTTTGCGGGCCTCGGGTTGCATCAGCATGACCGCATCCGCAGCCGCGTTTTGCCCGGCCACCGACAAGGCCCCATCAAGCGTCGCATTCTGGTTGGCGGAATAACCACTGCGATCAACCCGGGCCTGATCTACCGACAAACTGATTCGAACGTTATTGGCGCCATACTTGATCGGATCAAGCCTGACCAGCGTTCCGGCAAACGAGTCGTCAAGGGCGCCACGGTTCTGAAATTCATTCTGCACACTGCCGGCGTCGGTCTGCACAATGGTGTAATCCTGGTTAAGACGATAGCCCCCGGTTCCGTCCTCCTGGCGAACGAACAGATCAATGCCTGACAGGTCGAAATCACCACTGCGAATAATGATCAGGTCGGAGTTTCCGGCAGCGTTGACCTCGGCCGTATAGGCACCGGTGAACTCGGCACTGCTGCCATAGCTCTGAACACCGATGGAGTTTCCGGGGCTGATCGTGCCGCCGTCGCCGCCCAACGCGCCCTGGACGAACAGGTTGCCGCCCAGTACCGAACCGGCACCGGCATAGGCGTCGCCCCCAATCTGTATCGGATTGTCGGTGGAGCCGCCAGAAATAGAAGAGTCGGCACCCAGATCGACATCACCGCCTATGCTGCTTGGCGCGTTCTGGCTGAATGAAAACGCCGTGCCGCTTGTGCCCGACACTGAACCTACAATGTGGGTAGTGCCGCTAAAGTGAAATGCCGCACCGGCGCCCCCTGCAACCGAACCACCGATCTGGGCGGGGCCGGCGATATCGGTTTGCGAGCCGTCGAGCCCGTTCAGACTGCCGCCGACGTTGGTGGGGCCGTTGAAACGGACGCTCATGCCCGCGCCGACGGAGGCCGTGCCACCTATGCTGGTCGTGCCATTGAACTGCGTGTAAGCAGCGCTGCTTCCCTCCATTGAGACGCTGCCGTCTGTTTCGTAGTTTTGCTGGTCGCCGGAAGATTCGTCAATAAACCTGGTTTTGTCGTCAATGATCATGCCGGCCCACACGGCGCCCTTCTCGACGACAAAATTGGTTAACGCCTGGTGGTGAGCGGTAAGCTTGCCGTCTGCATAATTGACAATGTTGCCCGAAGCACGCGCACCATTCTTAAGCGTGAAGTTCACGATTCCGTCCGTACCGGCATCTTTGCGATCTACGCGCAGCAGGGTTCCGCTGTTCTTTACCAGCACAGAGCCCGAACCGGCTGTAATCGATTGCATGGAGCCACTGTTGCTGAACGACGACCTGAAGCTTTCAAGGCCCGCTTCCACTGTGGAACCATTAAGCATGACCGTCGCGTTGTCATACAAGGAAAGACCCGCGTCTTGTTCTGAAACCATGTGGCTGTTCGTGGCATGCAGACGGCTGCCATTTTGCACCGCCGCAATCTGCCGCTTGGGGCCCGAAGCGATCACCTGGCTGTCAATCAAGGTCATCTGGGCGTCCAAGGCTTGTGGGCCCGCAACAAAACCGGCACCAACCCGTAGGGCCCAACTGGTATATACAGGCGGGGCATTTTCGATTGGAACAGAGTTGACCAGCCTGACGTTGCTGGCGGTTAGCCTGGCCCCCGGAGTATGCGCGTAACCGCCCACAACAAAGCCTGCGGCAGAATCCCAGCCGGATACCCCCGTGGTTCCGACCACGTCGAAGGTACCGCCGTTTAACGACACCTCTGCACCGGTAAACGCGGCGGCCGCATAACCCGTGGTTCTCACATTCAGATTGTTGGTGCTAATGGCGGAACCTACGCCATCAGCCTGCATGGCGTGAGAAAATGAACCACCGTCGGTTTCAATCGCCCCTCCGTCAAGGTGGGCCCGACCGCCCGATTCCGCAAACACACCCCTGGCCCTGCCTGGGGCGCTGCTGTGCACGGCAAGATCCTTGCCCTGAAATACCGCGCCTGCACCCTTTACCAGAACGGCGGTCGTATCGCCTTTGCTGGTATGGCTGTGAATATGCGTTGCGTCGGCAGTGACCTGCGTACCGGCACTTTCTACGGCAATACCCACACTACCGGAAGACGTGGTTTCGTTGGTGACCGACCCGCGCGTCAACGTTGCATGACCGCCATTGGCCACATGCAATCCATACTTGCCTGCAGTGGTCGTGAGTGTGCTGTCGCTTAGAATCAGGCGCGCGCCCACGCCTGTGACCGTAGCGGCCGGACCCGTTGCCAGAACGGTGTTGCCGGCCCCTTGAAGCGTTCCGCTTGCTGAGTTGGTCACCGCCACTTGCATGCCTGCGGCCCCCGCGCCAGTGGTTTTTATGCGGGCGCCATTAATGGCCAGAGAAGTGATGCCTTTGTCGGAATCCACTGCTACGGCATGCGCATTTTTGCCGGTGGTGGTGATATCGATATTATGGGCAACAATGGTTCCGTCATTCGTGGCGACCAGGCCCCGGTGATTGAGAACACTGTTTGTCTCGATGCTTCCACCGGTGATCTGGGCGTTCGCCCCGCCCCAAACCATGACTCCTGCCGAGCTGACGTTGGTGCCTGCCCCTTGGGTAACCGATTTAACGCGGGTGTTTTCAAGAATGAGGCGGGTGTTTTCGTCGTACGCGGCAATGGTTCGCAGGTGATCCAGTAAAACACTGCCGGTGATGCTGCTGTTGGTCAGTTCAAGACCGGACCCACTGTTGATGTCCAGCAGCGCGTTTCGGTAGAAGTTTCTGCCGTCGAACAGACCGCCGCCGGGCCCGTTGATGGTTACTCCGCTAGCCTCGACTTTGCTGCCATTCTTCAATCCAAAAAAAGTGTTGCTGTACGGACTGTCGTTTAGTGTTGCCGTTTCATGGTCGAACACGACCTCTGCCGCGTGGGGGGTTGCATGCATATACGCCGTGATTAAGGCGGCAGTCAACACGGTCAGCCGCAAAGCTTTCGCCTGCCTGATTCTGCTCATTCGATTCTCCCGGGTGCACGAGATGCTGCAAAAAAATGCTCGAAGAATTCGAGCCTTGCTACCGAACAAACTACAAACAGCTAGGCCAAACGGCCTAAGACGACTACCTGTCTGGGTATAAAGTAGCAAAGTTTATGTAACAATGCTATTCAATGGATAAAGTATTTTGCAGAAATACCGTATTTGTATATGAATTAAGGGTATTTCCTTACAAATAAAACAGAAAAAAAACGCCGCCGGGTGCACGTGCCGGTGTTTCTTTCTTCAAAATTTCATTTTTCGCGGCTATACCGGCGGTTATCGAAGATCTTGGCTGCTTTTCTGTTCAGTCCTGTCCGAACAGATCTCGCGTATAGACTTTATGCTTGACATCATCAAGGGCGTCGCTGACCCGGTTGGCAACAATAACGCTGCTCACCCGCTTGAATTCCTGCAAGTCGTCAACCACTCTCGACCGATAAAACTCGCCGCAGCGCAGCGTGGGTTCGTACACCACCACTTCGACCCCGCGCGCCTTGATGCGCTTCATTACCCCCTGTATGGCCGAAGTGCGGAAATTATCAGAGCCCGCCTTCATGACCAGCCGATAAATACCCACGACGTCGGGGCGCCTGCTTAATATGGATTCGGCAATAAAGTCCTTTCGCGTACTGTTCGATTCCACAATTGCGCGTATCAGATTGCTGGGAACCTGATCGTAATTGGCCAGCAACTGGCGGGTATCTTTAGGCAGGCAATAGCCCCCATATCCAAAAGAGGGGTTGTTGTAATGGTTGCCGATACGAGGATCCAGCCCTACGCCTTGTATCATCTGGCGGGTATCCAGGCCGTGAGTCTCGGCAAATGTGTCCAGTTCATTGAAGTAAGCCACCCGCATCGCCAGATAGGTGTTGGCAAACAGTTTGATGGCTTCCGCCTCGGTCGATCCCGTCAACAACACCGGAACATCGGCGCGTAGCGCGCCTTCCTGCATCATTTTCGCAAACCGCTGCCCGCGTTCCGAGCGCTCACCGACGATGATTCGCGATGGATACAGATTGTCGTACAAGGCACGACCTTCGCGCAGAAACTCAGGCGAAAAGAACAGCCGATCGGTCCCCAGTTGCTTGCGCAAGCGGCGCGTATAGCCCACAGGCACGGTCGACTTGATCACCATGATCGTCTTTGGGTTGATGCGCAGTACGTCTTGCGCCACCGCCTCAATGCTCCGAGTATCAAAACAATTAGTGTGGGGGTCGTAATTGGTGGGTGTGGCGATCAGCGTGTACTCGGCGTCCGAGTATGCTTCTTGCGCAATCGTGGTGGCGGCAAAGTCTATTACGGGGTCGTGCAGACAGGCTTGTATATCGGCATCGACGATAGGAGAGCGACCCTTGTTCAGGGCCTCGACGCGTTCAGCCACAATATCCAGCGCCACGACCTTGTGCGTGCGTGCCAGCAGCAAGGCGTTGGACATACCCACATAACCTGTACCCACTACTGCGATCTTCCTGCGCACCGATGCCCTCCCCCGTGTTCGAATGACGCAAACGCCGGCCGCTCAGCCTCATCTGCCACGACAAGGGTAAGCACCCTATATGACGGCCGGATGGCAGTACGGTTGATTTCGTGCTGCTGTGCGATTGGCATTTTTTTGCCATATCAATGACACGCCATGGTCATATGGCAATGGCCTAATACGCGTCATGGATACGTCACACAATACTTCTGCGATTGAAGCAGAGCCCGAAACCACCCGCTATCGAACCATCTGGATCTCGGATCTGCACTTGGGCACAGCAGGCTGCAAGGCCGAACGCCTGCTTGATTTTCTTCGCCGCAGCGATGCAGAAACTTTGTATCTGGTGGGCGATATTGTGGACGGCTGGCGACTGAAAAAGCGCTGGAACTGGCCGCAATCGCATAACGACGTGGTGCAGAAGCTTTTGCGCAAAGTGCGTAAGGGCACCCACGTTATTTATGTGCCGGGAAACCACGACGAGTTCGCACGCCAATATGATCAGAATTTTTTCGGCGGGATTGAGGTTCGACTGGAGGCCGAGCACTACACCGCAGATGGCCGGCGCTTGTGGGTGACCCACGGCGACCAGTACGACGGCGTCATCTTGTACGCCAAGTGGCTGGCCTACCTGGGCGACCAGCTATACACGCTTATCCTGATGCTCAACCACTGGTTCAATCGCGCACGCAACCGCATGGGTCTGGGGTACTGGTCGCTGTCACAGTACCTGAAGCACAAGGTCAAGGACGCAGTGGCTTTCATTTCGGCCTATGAGCAGGTGATTATCAACGAGGCTCGGAGGCGCGGATACGACGGTGTCGTGTGCGGGCACATCCACAAGGCCGAGCTGCGTGAGGTCGACGGCATTTTGTATTGCAACGACGGTGACTGGGTCGAAAGCCTGACAGCGCTGGTTGAACATGAAGACGGTCGACTCGAACTGATCGACTGGAGCACTCAGGGAAAAACCCCATGAAATTAATGATGGTCACCGATGCGTGGACGCCCCAAATAAACGGAGTTGTATTTACCCTGGGCCACACTGCCCGGGAACTGACCCGAATGGGTCACGAGGTCACGCTGATACAACCGGGCATGTTTCGGTCTGTGCCCTGCCCCACCTATCCGGAGATCCGGCTTTCATTAACCACCGTTAAAAGCGTGTCTCGCCTCATTGAACAGCACGACCCCGATGCGGTGCACATTGCCACGGAAGGACCGCTGGGCATGGCCGCGCGTCGCAGCATGATGCGCTGGGGCAGGCCCTTTACCACCGCGTACCACACCAGGTTTCCCGAATACCTGCACGCCCGGACACGTCTGCCCATCGGGCTGACCTATCGATGGCTGAAACGCTTTCATGGCGCTGCAAGCCGAACCATGGTGCCGACGGCAGGCGTGCGCGACGATCTGATTGCGAACGGCTTTGACCCGCATCGGGTGGTAGTCTGGGCGCGCGGCGTCGACCTGAATGTCTTCCAGCATGAAGCGCCAGCCGGCGCTCAGCTGGCGCCATCGGGCAAGCGCCCCATATTTTTGTATGCCGGACGCATCGCAATAGAAAAAAACCTGGATGCCTTTCTGAAGCTGAAACTGCCGGGCGAAAAATGGGTGATAGGCGGTGGCCCCGCGCTTGCATCCATGAAAGCACGATACCCTGATGCCCGGTTCTTCGGCCCCATGAACCACGAGGCACTGGCGCGGCACTATCGCATGGCCGATGTATTCGTGTTTCCCAGCTTGACCGACACTTTTGGCTTGGTCCTTCTGGAAGCCATGGCTTGCGGCTGTCCGGTGGCCTCGCTGCCGGCGCGCTCGACACAAGATGTATTGGGCAATTCGGGTGCAGGGGTTGTTAGCGAAGACCTGCGCGAAGCGTGCTTACAAGCGCTGACGATACCCAGACATGTTCCCGCTGAGTACGCTCGGCGCTTTTCTTGGGAAAATGTAACGCAGACCTTTTACCAGTACCTGCAGCCGGTCTGGCCGCAGCATCAGACTGCATCGCGGCCTTCCGAGCAAGCTGCTCTATAGAGCGGCACGCGGTTTGCGCGTCTCGCCGTTTATTGCTCGTCGATCCAGGTCATCTGAATGGCCTCGAG
>NZ_DATJBQ010000157.1:0-8298 GCF_035515275.1 Pusillimonas sp. | reverse complement strand
TCGTCTGTCTCTTCGGGCGGGGTTTCGCCAGGGCACAGATCCGGATGCAATAGCGCGTTGTACAGCGCAGTGACCTTAGCCTTATCCAGGGCGTAGTAACTATAGAGTTGAGCCTTGGTAGAGGCCTCACCACCTTCGCGCAGAGTGACGCCCAGCACCTTGGCCGGTGCGTGCTGCGTCAGGGTCAGTCCCAATACCATCATTTTGTTCCACTCCCCTGCTTGCGCCCCCTCGCTCAGCGGCTGGGTCACCCTGGCATAACTTGGGTGCATCTCGTCGACCTTGAACTCCAACCGAGAGTCGCAACGCGCCTGTTGTTTGAACACGGCACGCTGAATTTGAACGAAGTCCATGGGCAGGGTGCGGACGTCGCGCCGGTACGAGTCGGTTTCGAGCTGATGCAAACCGAGGCCCTGCTCGGAAGTTGCGCATCCAGCCAACAACAACACCGTGGCAATCGACAAGGCGGCTTTGTTCATGGTGATCCTTGATGGGGTTTTACAAGACGATGAAAGTGAGGAAAGTCGATTGTATAGGCATGCAAGCATCAACCGACCTCTTTGAACTGCATGCGATACAGTGAAGCGTATAAACCACCTTGTGCCAGCAGTTCGTCGTGGCGGCCTTGTTCGACAATCCGTCCGGCATCGAGCACCAGAATCTTGTCGGCTTTCTGGACGGTAGATAAACGGTGGGCAATGACCAGAGTCGTTCGCCCCGACATCAGGCGCTCGAGCGACGACTGCACCTGGTGCTCCGATTCGCTGTCCAGCGCCGACGTGGCCTCGTCCAGGATCAGAATGGGCGCATTCTTGATCAGGGCTCGCGCAATGGCCAGACGTTGGCGTTGACCACCCGACAAGGTGTTGGCGTTCTCGCCCACCTGGCTGTCCATGCCGTGGGGCAGGCTGTCGACAAAGTCGGCCAGGTTCGCGGCCTCGAGCGCGCTTCGGATTTCCTCGCGGCTGGCGTCGTGCAACGCCCCATAACCCACATTGTCGGCCACTGTGCCGTCGAACAACACAACATCTTGGCTAACCAGCGACAATTGCGAGCGCAAACTGCGCAGCGTGCATTGTTCAACAGGAATGTTGTCGACCAGCACCTGCCCGCTGGTGGGCGCGACAAAACGCGGCAACATATTGACCAATGTTGTTTTGCCACTGCCCGAACGCCCTACCAGGGCCACGGTCTGGCCCGGCTCGGCCGTAAACGAGACATCTGAAATCGTGTCCGCCTGCGCATCGGGAAAGCGATGCACGATATTGCGAAACTCAACGAGCCCGCGCACCGGACTCGTGAACTCGTGTTTTCCGGTATCGACCTCAGGCGGATAGTCGACAAGGGTAAACACACTTTCGGCCGACACCAGCATGCGCTGCATGGCGCCGGCGATATTGGTCAGGCGCTTGAGCGGGTCGAAAATTTGCCCCAATGCTGCCATGAAGGCCGCAAAACTGCCGACGGTAAGGCCTTCGTTATTGGCTTGATACAAGGCGACCGCAATCACCGCCGACACCGACAAGCCCACAAAAAACTGGGTGATGGGGGACATGGCAGCATCGGCCGACACCGCCCGCATTGCGAAACGGCGCAGGCGCCCATTGACATACTGGAACCGGCCCGACTCGCGATCGTACCCGTCGAACAGCTTGATCACCCGCTGCCCGTCAATGGCTTCACCCACCACCCGGGTCAATTCGGCGTTCATGTTGATGGTGTCGCGATTGATCCGACGCAGGCGCTTGATGAATATGCGCGACACATACACCGACAGCGGCAGCATGAGCAATACGATCAGCGTCAATTGCCACGACATATACAACAGTACGGCAAGCAACGCCACGACGATCATGGTCTCGCGAACAATGACGGTAATCACCTCGGTTGCCAAATTGGTAACGTTGCTGGCATCGATCGTAAAGCGATTAAGCAAGCGCCCCGTATCGCCTCGTTTGAACTCGGCGTCAGGCAAGCCCAGCAAGCGCTCGAACATCTCGCGGCGTATGCCCAGCAACATATTGTTTGCCACCCAGGCCAACACATAATTACTGGCAAAAGTACATAAGCCCCGTATCAGCATCAGGCCGATCACAGCCAGGGGAATGGCCCATACGTAGTAGGGCTTGGCGCCGCTGAAACCGTCGTCGAGCAACGGCTTCATGATTACCGCCAAGGCGGGTTGTGTGGCAGCGCTGACACTGAGCAGTAAAGTGGCAACGACCGCCGCCTTCCAGTAAGGCCCGAGCCGGGAATAAATGCGTCGCCACATTTCGAAACGTACCGGCGCCGCGTGCGACGGCTCAATGGAAGAGGCTGAACTCAAGGATGGACTCACTTCTATGCTGATGAATCAAAGAGCGTAACATTTTAACGTTCTTGAAAATCGGTTGATAATAGACGCCAATATTATTCGACCGCAGCAATCTTTTTTGCATCATGCCTAATTATTCCGCCATTTACGTGCGCCTGCCCAATTGGATCGGCGATGTCTGCATGAGCCTGCCCTGCCTGCACGTACTGCTCAATACCGGCTTGCCGGTCGTGGTCTGCGCTCGGCCGTGGGCCAAAGATCTGCTCTCGGGTTTTCAATTGGCGGGTTTCGTCGAAATGAGCGGACGCTGGCGAGAAGATCGCGCCCACTTGGCCGCCTTTCGCAAGAAAGCGCGCCATACTCATGCGCGTGGACTGATCCTGCCCGACTCACTGTCCAGTGCCCTGGTGTTTAAGTTTGCCGGCATTTCCAGCGCGGGTTACCGCGACGACGGCCGTAGCCTGCTGCTGCGCTGGCCCCTATCCAAGCCCAGTCCCTCGGTACACGCTGCACAATCCTGGTTTCACCTGACGAGCCAGGCGCTTGATCGATGGAAGCTGCCTGTCATGCCCGCCCATCTTCCCGCCACCCTGGGTCTGGAAACCACCAGCCTGCACGAGGAACAGGCTCAGGAAGCCGTTCGTGCAGCCGGCCTGACTCCCGGAGGGTTTGTCCTGATCGCGCCGACCGCAACAGGGCTGCACCGGGGCAAAGTCAAAGTCTGGCCACATTTTGACGCCCTGACCCGGGAGCTTCAGCGACAAGGCCACACAGTTGCCATGTGTCCGCCGGCAGCCGAGCGCGAGGCCGCGCTTGAAACCGCGCCTACCGCTCTTTGTTTGCCTGCGCTCGGGCTAGGAGCATTTGCTACACTGAGCCGGCTGTCGGCGCTGGTCATCTGCAACGACTCAGGAGTCTCGCATTTGGCGGCCGCCGCCAACGCACGCCAACTCACCCTTTTCGGCGTTACCGATATGCAACGAACAGGGCCTTGGTCTCCCAACGCCCGATGCATGGGTTCGCTTAATCAATGGCCCACGCTTGCCGAAGTACTTGATCAAGTCGCCCAGATCACAACAGAAACCGTCCTGTAAAGCATGTCTCTTTCGAGCTTTCTTGCCAATCTGGTCATCCCGTTGAATCTGTGCATCACGCTGCTCGTCATCGCTGTCGTGCTGCTGATGCTCAGGCGGCGTCGCATAGCGGCCGTGCTGGCCGCCCTGGGTCTGGCATGGGCGCTGTTTTGGTCACTTCCGGCATCGTCGCTATGGGCGGGGGGCCGCTTAGAGCAGCTTTATCCGTACACCGCCGCGGCCCAATTGCCTCCGGCCCAGGCGATTGTCGTGCTGGGCGGCCATACGGCCGGCGGCCGCCCCAATTGGTTCGAGCCCTATGAACGCGAAACGGCACTCACGCGAACCGACTCAGCCATACGTTTGTACAGGGCTGAGCGCGCCCCGCTGATCTTGTTGTCGGGAGCGGCTCTGGATGGCTCGCAAAGCGAGGCCGAGTCCATGGCCAATACCTTAAAAAAGAACGGCGTGCCGGATCAGGCCCTGCTGCTGGAGAAGAGCAGTTTCAATACGTATGAAAATGCCGTTTATTCGGCTCGTATCCTGAAAGAATTAGGCATTACGCGCGTGCTGCTGGTCACTTCGGCGCTTCATATGCCACGCGCCATGGCAGTGTTCAGCAAGCAGGGCCTGACACCCATTGCCGCTCCGTCGGCTCCTCAGATCGTGGTGCCCGACGACACGGCGTTTTCCTTCTGGTTGCCAGATGAACGATCTTTTTTTGCCTCGCGCTCTATCATCAAAGAATATGCCGGCCTGTTAGTGTATTGGTTGCGAGGCTGGATCTAATCCATGACCACATCCAGCACACACTGCCGTACCCACTGCGGCGCATGTTGCATCGCCCCGTCCATTTCCAGTCCGATACCCGGCATGCCGCAGGGCAAGCCCGCCGGCGTACGATGCATACAGCTGGACAAGAACGAGCAATGTCTTATTTTTGGTCGGCCCGAACGGCCTTTGGTATGTGCGTCGCTGCAACCCAGTGCAGCCATGTGCGCAAACACGCGTGAACAGGCAATGCACTGGCTGACCAACCTCGAGTTACTGACAACGCCCGAAGCACGCTATTAGCCCGTGGCTTTAGGGTTGCATAAAACCAAGCGCCGGGCCTGGCGCGGGATCAGCCGACAGCCTCGTCGGCCTAGGCCATGTCGGGAACGCGTGCAACACGCACAGCCGAACGCAAGGCGCTGGTTTCGCGATATACCTGCTCGGTCTGGTCCAGAAACACGGGCACCGAAAACATGGTTTCGGCTCGATTCCTTGCCGACGCACCCATTGCCGCCAATTTTTTCGGACATTCGTTGAGTATCGCGCGCAGCCGCTCTCCCAATGCCGATACGTCTCCCACGGGCACCATCCAGCCTTCTTTCTCGTGACGAATGCCTTCAGGCAGCCCACCAGCATCGGACACCAGCCCCGGCAACCCCATTGCCATGGCTTCATACAGTGCATACGATGCCGCTTCGCGATACGACAACACAAATCCTATGTCGCACGCGCCAAGAATGGGACGCACATCTTTGACCAAGCCGGGAAACACCACCTGGGAACCATCCAAATCCAATTCAGCCAGTGTCGCAAGAACGTCCTGCGAGGGCGGATCTCCGGCGACGACCACGCGAATACGGGATCGTAAATGCGGCGGCAGCTCGGCAATGGCCTGCACCAGCAGCATCCAGCCCTTTTCAATATCGGTGCCACCGGTACTGCCAAAAACCAGTGCGTCTTCGGGCAAGTGACCAAAAAGCTGTTCGCGGTATTGCCGGCGCTGCTGTGCATCAGGCGGAGCAAAATGAATGGCATCGACACCGTGATATACGACGTGGATCGCCCGTTTTCGGTAGCAGGAGTGGGCCAACTGGGCCGCCACATATTTGCTGACGCCTATTGCCCCGTCGGTGCCGAACCGCGCTCTCATCCGCTGACCGAAACTGTCGATGCGATTGGTGTTGTGCTTGGTCCAGACAATAGCCGGCGGATGACGTAAACCCAGGCGAGCCAGCATGACGTGCCGATGATCGGCACTGCCGTTTACATGCACGAGATCGAAACGCTCGCGAGCCAGAAAACGCCTGAGACGAAGCACTTCGCGCAGCAAGGTTAACGGACGAGACGTGTACAGGCCCGGTAGGACTCGAATGCCCTTGAGGGCGGACGCACGCTGAAACAAACGCCCGGTGGGCGGAACAGCCAGCGTCACGTCGCAACGCTCTTTCAGCCCCGCGATCAACCCAAGAATATAAGTAACATGGCCCCCGCCGTTGCCATGATGAATATCGGTAATTAGTATTTTCATCAGCCGACGGGACGCTATCGCCGACCCGTTACGTTAAAGCCAAAAACGATACAAATTGTAGGGAGTTGAAGGCGGCAGGACAACCGCTTAACGGAAAACCAGCGGTGAAGTAGGCGTTTTCACCACACAAGGGCCCCGAGAACCGGGGCCAATGAGAAAAACCTTAGGGGGGTGAAGGCGTACTAGGTACGCTCGGTCAGGACTTCGGCGTATAACGCTTCGTATTGTGCCGCTACACAGGGCCAGCTGTGCCGGGCCACCACCTTCGCCCCGCCGGTGCGCAAATGGTTGCGTAACTGGGGGTCGCGGTGCAAACGGGCAATATCGGCGGCCAGTTGCTTCGAGTTTTCGGGGTGATCCAGTACTAATGCCTCGGCGCCCGGCGCAACATACTGCGCAAAACCACACCACGGAGCCGGGCTAAGCATGACCGGCAAGCCAAAAGACATGGCCTCAAGGGGTGCCATGCCAAAGCTGTCGTTCAGGGTCGGGTGCACATAGACATCGGCCGCTTGATAGTATGGCGCCACGTCAGAGGTTTCGCCCAGCACTCTTACTCGAGACGTTAAATAACCGATATCGCGATTGGCGACATGTGCGCGGGCTGCAGCGTTGCCGCCCACCACCAGCAGCTTGATCTGCGGCGGCAGTTCGGCCAAGGCATCAAGCACTGTGGGCAAGCCTTTACGCAGTGGATTACGGGCCACCAGCAGACAAATGAAATCGTCGTCGGCATAACCCAGCGCTTGGCGCGTGGGCACACGTTCGCTTGGGTCTTGGGCCAGGACCGCAGCCACGCCAGGAGGGATCACCGGCACGTCGGTGAGGTTGGGATACGCCTGCTGCAACTGCTGCGCGATCAGGCCCGACACGGCAACCGTACGGTGCCCTGCCCGAGGCGCCACGCGCCTCTGCTCAAGGTGCAAGTAAGCTTGCACGCGCAAGCTGATATAAGACAAGCTGCGCTTGAGCCAGGGCAGCGCACGTACGCGCCAGTTATAACGCACAGGGGTAACGTGCACGACCTCGACATTGCCGCACCAGCCGTTCATGTGCGAATGCACAATGTCGTAGCCCGTTCGCGTAAGACGGCGGGCGCGAAAGGCAAACAACAATACACGCACCCAGCTCGGCCAGTGTTTCCAGCTTCGAATGGGCACGAAAGGCAACTTCAGGCTGCAGGCTTCATCGTACTCGCGTGCGAAGACCGTGATGTCGTGGCGGGCCGCCAGTTCCCGCATCAGTTCGACCCCGTACGCCTCAGCGCCTCCGAAACGGCTGCCGAAGCGGTCGACGACAAAGGCGATTCGAAGGCGGGGCTCAGGCATGACGTTTTTTTTCCTCGAGGCGAGTCAGACATTTCTGTAGAAAACGCACAATATGCGTGGAACGGGACACCGTAACGCGTGGCAGGCCATACGGGTCATCAGCAGATTGCGCCAGCCCGCCGCTGGTCGTTGTGGCATTGGTATAGCCTGCCTGTCGCACCATGTCGCGCAGCGCTGGGGTTTCGTGGCCATAGGGGTAGCAAAACGCCGTTACCTCGGTATCCAGAAGATCTTGCAGCTCTAGGCGCGACTGGTGGATTTGCGTTTTGGCGGCTGCGGCATCAAGATCGGGAAGATTAGAGTGATCAAGCCCATGCGAACCGACCTCTTGGCCACCCGCCACCCACGCGCGCGCCTGCTCATGCGACATCAACGCAGACGGCGGAACACCGTTTTCAAGGTCCCACACATTGCTGCCGCCAAAGTTGCGGGCAACAAAGTAATTGGTCGAGGTAAAACCCATCTCGCGCAGTATGGGCAAGGCATTATCCAGCACATTCACGTAGCCGTCGTCGAAGGTAATGCCAAACACCTTGCCCTGTTTCACTCCTTGCAAATACGGCAGCAAGTCGTGCATCGACAGGCCCTGGTAGCCCAGGCGGCGCATCCAGTACATCTGACGGCGAAAACTGGCGGGGTGGACGGTAAGCCCCCGGTACGGCGTACCTTTAGGGGCCGGCTGACCGATCTGGTGATACATGAGGATGGGAATCATGGCGGCGGACTTCATTTTCGTGCTGCCAGAAAATAAAGCTTGGCATAGCGAAAGAAACTTCCACACGCCGCAGTGACGGCCAGAATGAAGCCTTCTCGGCCGTCAAGGAACCCACGCCGAATCAAATAAATACGTATGAAGGTCCAGACGGCGTGGCCCACTGCCCCCAGCACCGACGTGCGGCGCCCCTTTGCGTGCATCATCTGCGCTGCGTCGCTGGAGTAGCGATTGACCTTGGAAATAAGCGCGGCCATGTCCGCATAGGGGTAATGCAGAAAATGAGCCTCCAGCGTGGCAACGCTGCCCTGGGCCTGCACACGCTCGTGAACGGCGACATCAGTAAATCGTGCCGTACCCCGCTTGAACAATCGCAACACATGGTCGGGCCACCATCCGCTATGACGGATCCAGCGACCGCAAAAATTGGAAAGCCGGGCCATTTTATAAGCCTGCGCTACGGGCCGGGCCATGGCTTGCTGAATGGCCTGAGCCAGTTCAGGTGTCACGCGCTCATCGGCGTCGATCGACAGCACCCATTCGCAGGTGGCCAGGTCAAGCGCCCGAGA
>NZ_DATJBQ010000156.1:0-13545 GCF_035515275.1 Pusillimonas sp. | reverse complement strand
CCCGACGCGGCCAAAGGCGAGGCTCTATACACCAATGGCGACGCAGCGCGCGGCATTATTGCCTGTGCCAGCTGCCATGGCGCAGCCGGCAACAGCACGCTTCCGGTCAACCCCAATCTTTCCGGCCAGGCGCACGAATACATCGCCCGCCAGCTGCACGACTTCAAACCCCAGGGCGACCAACCCGCCAAGCGCAGCGGCCCCAACGGTGCGCCGCTGGTAATGACACCCATGGCTGCGCCCCTGTCCGACGAAGACATTCAAAATATCGCTTACTATCTGGGCCAGCAGCCGCTTGATTACACTGCCGCTGCCACTGCCACCAGCGAGGCCACCATGGAGCGCGGCCAAGAGATCTGGCGCGGCGGCATTCCCGAAAAACGGGTCCCCGCCTGTGCAGGCTGCCACGCACCTAACGGTGCAGGCGTGCCGGCCGAGTTCCCGCGCTTGGCAGGTCAGTTCCCCGGCTACCTGGCTGATCAGCTCAAGCAGTTCCGCAGCAATGACCGCGCCAACGAAATCATGCACGACATTGCCGATCGCATGTCCGACTCCGACATTGCGGCGGTAGCCGATTACGCGGCGGGCCTGCGTTAAAACGTACAATTTAGTCCGGCGTCAAAAACACAATCGCGCCGGCCGGTCAGTCAAAGGGGGGAGCCGGCAGCGGCGCCCCCTTTTTTTTTGAAATGAATCTGTGAGCCCATCCAATTCCCTGAAAAGCTTCGGCGCCGACGTGATTGAACTGCTCGGTTCGATGCGGTTTGCAGTAAGTTTGCTGATGTTCATTTGCGTGGCCAGCATTATTGGCACGGTGCTGCAGCAGAATCAGGTCTCCAACAGTTATGTGGATCAGTTCGGTCCCTACTGGTTCGGGCTGTTCGACAAATTCTCCATCTGGCATGTGTACAACAGCTGGTGGTTTTTGTTGATTATGGCGTTTTTGGTGGTGTCGACCAGCATCTGCCTGCTGCGCAACACGCCAAAAATGGTGCGCGACATGCGCTCGTTTCGCGAGTACGTGCGCGGCAGCAGCTTGCGGGCGTTTCATCATCGCGTCGAAACCACCTCAACACAGGCACCTGAACAGGCCCTGAACAAGATCGGTCCTTGGCTGAAACAACACGGCTACCGTTTTAAAACGCGCCAGGACGGCGAGTCGTTGATGCTGGCAGCCAAAAAAGGCTCCAGCAACCGCCTGGGCTATATTTTTGCGCATGCGGCGATTGTGGTCATTGCCGTAGGTGGTCTGCTCGACAGCGAGCTGCCGGTACGGCTTCAGGTTTTGTTGGGCGGAAAGCAGGCCATTACGCAGAACATGCTTATTTCCGAGGTGCCCGAACAGGGTCGCCTGCCGGCCGCCAACCCCAGTTTTCGGGCCAACATGATGCTGCCCGAAGGCAGCCGCAGCGCCAGCGGCATTGTGGCCGTGGCCGACGGCGTACTGGTGCAGCCCTTGCCGTTTTCGATCAAGCTGAACAAGTTCGACGTAGATTATTACTCTACCGGCATGCCCAGCTCGTTCAAAAGCTATGTTGAAATTACCGACCCCGACACCGGTGAAACGTTCGACAGCCTGATCGAAGTAAACGAACCCCTGCGCTACAAGGGCGTCACCGTGTATCAGTCCAGCCTTGACGATGGCGGCAGCAAGCTCAAGCTTACCGCCTACCCGCTTGAAGGGGCCGGCGGCAAGCCGTTTCCGGTTGAAGGCACGGTTGGACAAGACGCTGAGCTGACCCTGAGCGGCGAAGCCGGGGACCAAAACCTGGTGGTGGCCATGTCGGGCCTGCGGGTCATAAACGTCGAGAACATGGACCCGGGCACCGAGCCCCAGCCCAAGGCCATGATCGAGCACGTTGCGGCCGTTACGGGTAGTGCCGCCGGGGCGTCAAATGAGCATTTGCGCAACGTGGGCCCCAGCGTGCAATACCGGGTTATAGGCCGCGACGGCCAATCGCACGAATACAACAACTACATGCTGCCTATCGAGCTTGACGGACACCCGGTGTTTTTGGCGGGTGTGCGGCAAACCGAGGCCGAGAACTACCGCTACATCCGTATCCCGGCCGATGCCGACAGCTCGGTGGCCGAATTCATGCATTTGCGGGCGGCGTTGCAAAACCCTGCGCTCAGGCATCAGGCGGCCAATGCCTTTGCTCAGTTCAATGCAAGCACCGATACTCAACGGCCGTTGCTGCAGCGGGCGGCACAAGGGGCCATTGACGCCTTTGCACAGGGCGGGTTCAATGCGCTGATCGACCGAGTGCCCGAAGCCGAGCGCGAAAGCGTACTGGGCTTTGCGGTGCCCATGATCCAGCTTACACTGACCGAGTTATACGAGCTCGACCGCCGGAACCGGGGGCTTGAGCCCATCAGCAACACCCAGCAGGGCGCCGACTGGTTGCGGCTTTCTTTAATGGCCCTGGCCAATCTGCCCGACTACCCAGCCCCTGTGTTCATGTCCTTGAACAGTTTCGAAGAGGTCAAGGCCAGCGTGTTTCAGATCGCTCGCAGCCCTGGCAAAAACACCGTGTATCTGGGTTGTCTGTTCCTGGTAATAGGCGTGTTTTCAATGTTCTATATTCGTGATCGGCGCATCTGGATATGGATCACTCCCGAAGGCGGCGGCAGCCGGTTGCAGGCAGCCATGACCTCCCAGCGCCGCAATTTGGACTTCACCCAGGAATTCGAGCGCTTCCGCGACGCATTCCGGCGCCTGATCACCTAAGAGGTTTCCTCATGTCCGACTCAACCTACAACGCTTCCATGTGGCAAGACGCCATGGCTCCCAGCGGAGACTCTCGCGGTCGACGCGGCAAGCCCGACTGGACCGACCTTGTTTTTTTCTTGCTGCTGTCGGCGGGTGCCGCCTATGCGCTGTTCGCTTACAGCGACAGCATGGACTACTACGAAAAAATCATTCTGTGCCTGACCGTGCCCGGCCTGGTGTGGATGGGCTGGTTATGGCGGCCCCTGCGCACCCTAACGGTGGTCGCCGGGCTGTCGGCCTTGCTTGCCATCTGGCTCTATAGCGACGCAGGCAGCTTGTCGCAAGGCGATATCGCCCGCTCGGAAAGCGTCTTCCTGCTTCAATATTTGTTTTCGTCGCAGTCGGCTATTTTGTGGATGTGCGCCTTGTTCTTCCTGGCCACCATCAGCTACTGGGTGGGTTACGCCAGCAAAACGGCCGCCTGGATGGGTACGGTGTTGACGTGGGGTGCCGTGTACGCGGGTACCACCGGCATGTTGGTGCGTTGGCGTGAAGGCCATTTGCTGGGCCCCGACATCGGTCATATACCGGTCAGCAACCTGTACGAAGTCTTTGTGCTGTTTGCGCTGATTACCGCCCTGTTCTACCTGTATTACGAAAGGCGTTACGCCACCCGCGCGCTGGGTGGCTTCGTATTGCTGGTGGTCAGTTCGGCGGTGGTGTTTTTGCTGTGGTATTCGTTCACGCGCGACGCCTTCCAGATTCAACCGCTGGTACCCGCCCTTAAAAGCTGGTGGATGAAAATACACGTGCCGGCCAACTTTATCGGCTACGGCACCTTTGCGCTGGCCGCCATGGTGGGCTTTGCTTATTTGGTCAAAGAGCACGGTGAAACCCGTTCATGGACCAAACTATTGCCGCTGTTCATACTGGGCGCTGTGCTGTGCGCCGAGCCCATGATGTTCGGCTCGCGCGAGCTTTCTCCCACCTGGATGCTGTATTTTGGGCTGGGCGCCATTATTGTGGGCGTCATTCTGGCGTTTCGCGGCCCCATTTCGCGCAAGCTGCCCTCGCTCGAAATTCTTGACGACATCATGTATCGGGCCATTGCGGTGGGCTTTGCCTTCTTTACAGTAGCCACGATTTTGGGTGCGCTGTGGGCGGCCGACGCCTGGGGCACCTACTGGCAGTGGGACCCCAAAGAAACCTGGGCACTGATCGTCTGGCTCAACTACGCTGCCTGGCTGCATATGCGGCTCATGAAGGGCCTGCGCGGCACCATGGCGGCCTACTGGGCCTTGGTGGGCCTGGTCATTACCAGCTTCGCGTTCCTGGGCGTCAACATGTTCCTGTCGGGTCTGCACTCATACGGCGAGCTATAAGACACCGCCAGAAACACACTTCAAGGGCTTTGAACTGACCCCCCTTGAAGTTGGAGGCTCAGGTCAGGATAGCTGAGTTGAACTGCACCCCAAAAGTTGGACACTGTCCTAGCTTTTGGGGTGTTTTTTTTGATTCCGCCCTTAAGCCCGTTGACCGGTTGAGCGGGGCGAGCTCGGCGGAAAAGGTCAGGGCAGCGTCTTTTCTGTGGAGAACAGGCTTTCGAGCGATTCGCGGGGGCGCACCACATGGTGGGCAGAGCCATCGACCATGATCTCGGGCGGACGCGGGCGCGTATTGTATTGGCTGGCCATGGTAAAGGCATAGGCGCCGGCCGACATGATCGCCAGCAGGTCGCCTTGCTGAATGTCGAGTTGGCGGTCGCGGGCCAGCCAGTCTCCGCTTTCGCAAATAGGGCCCACAATGTCGTAGGTTTTGGCATCGGCCGGGCGCTGCTCGGCGGGCTGCCCCACTTGCTCTACGCTATGCCAGGCATCGTACAGCGTAGGACGCAGCAGGTCGTTCATGGCGGCGTCGACAACGGCGAAGTTCTTTGCCTCGGTGTGCTTCAGGTACTGCACGCTGGTAAGCAGCACGCCGGCATTGCCCACCAGCGAGCGCCCCGGCTCCAGTACGATTTGAAGGTGCTGCAGGCCGCGGGCCTGCAAGCGCTTGAACACGTTGTCGAGCAGGGTAGTGGGCGTAAGCGGGGTTTCGTCGGTATAGCGAATGCCGATACCGCCGCCCAGGTCCAGGTGCTTGATGCGGATGCCGTCTTCGGCCAGGGCGTCGATCAGGTCCAGCAGTTTTTCCAGGGCGTCCAGGTAGGGGTCAACCTCGGTAATCTGCGAACCGATGTGGCAATCGACGCCCACGATGTCCAGGCTGGCCAGCTGCGTGGCGCGTTGGTATACCGCCGGGGCGGTTTCAATGGCAATGCCGAATTTGTTTTCTTTGAGGCCGGTCGAAATATAGGGGTGGGTATGGGCGTCGACGTCGGGGTTCACACGCAGCGACACGGGCGCCACCTTGCCCATTTCGGCAGCCACCTCGGCCAGCAGCTCGAGCTCGGCTTCCGACTCGACGTTGAAGCACTTTACTCCGGCCTTCAGTGCGGCCCGCATTTCCCAGGCCTGTTTGCCCACGCCCGAAAAAACCACTTTGGCCGGGTCGCCGCCCACGGCGAGCACGCGAGCGAGCTCGCCGCCCGACACAATGTCGAACCCCGCACCCAGCTTACGGAACTCGTTCAGTACGGCCAGGTTGGAATTGGCCTTCATGCCAAAGCAAACCAGCACGTTGCGCCCTTTGCTTGCACTGGCGTAAGCCTGCCACGCGTCAGTCAGCGCCTGACGCGAGTACACATACAAGGGCGTACCATACTCTTGTGCAAGGGCAGGAAGGGATACGTCTTCTGCATGCAGGACATGGTGCTTGAAAGCAAAATGGGGGGCGACTGTCATGGTAATGGGGGTTGGAAGCGCCGCGGCTGCTTTCGGGCGACCCTGGCGCGTGGTTGGGTGATGCTTGTGAGCAAACACAAGCGTAGCCCAAAATGATACAACACGCGCTTCGGGTGCGGGAGCAGGCGGCCAGGGCCGCCCGGTGACCATCAATCTTTTTTGGTCAGCAGCTCGTACAAGCGATCGACTTCTGCGGCGGGGGCTTGAGCCCGGATCTGCTCCCAACCGGTCCGCAGTGCAGTCTCACGCCAGCGCTTTTCGTCTTCCGCACTGAAGGTCAGCGTTTCGATGTTCGCCTGCTTCTGAAGCTCTAGTTCTTTCTTGTTCAATTCGGGCATGGCCTCGTGCTGGGTCTGCTCCAGCCACAGCGCGGCCTGGGTCAGGATCTCCTGTTCCTTCTGGCCAAGTTGCTTCCAGCGGTCCAAGTTGACCAGAACGTTTACGTCTACACGATAGAAGCCTGGATCGACGCGGTATTTGGTGACTTCGTCCCAGCCAAGATCGATGATGCCGTGCAAAGGCCAGCCATAACCTTGGACGACACCGCGCTCTAGCGCTGTGTAGACCTCGCCCGGAGGCGTCTGAACGGCGCTGGCTCCCAAGGCGCGAAAGAAGGACATATAGGTGGGTGAAACCCTGATGACCAAGCGGCTAAGATCGGGGGTCTCGATCTTGCGAGTCAGGTAAAGATGATAGGGCTGGTCGTCGGCGGTGCGTGCCAGGTACCAGGAGTTCATCGTCTTGTTGTGCAGTTCATTGATGTATTCCCAGGCACCGTTCTGTCGTTGTTCGTGAATAGGTATTTCGCTAAGACGCAGCGCATCGGCAGAGGGCATGCGGTTCAGGTAGAACGCTCCGGGTATGTTGGCCATATCCACCACGCCGTTGGCCACCGCATTACCCAGTTCGAATGGCGGCATGCTTTCGGGGCCGCCCAGGATACGAATCTGGATGACCCCCTTGCCGTCTTCATTCACCTTATTCACAAAGCTTTCGAACGGTTTGGAAAATGCCGTGCCAGCGGTAAAGGCGCTTATTGCCTTGATCACGGTCTCTGCCTGTGCTGCGCCGACCGCCCATAGCACGGACGTGGCAGCCAGCAGGCCCAACGCTTTCTTGACTACTTTCATTATTGTCTCCTTGGATATGTGTTTTGTAATTTGTAATGAAGCATACTGCGGCGGAAATCGCCGCAGTGTACGGCTTGCGCCGCGGGTCAGGAGGGTCTCGGAGGAGCGCCCACACCGACGTTGCTGAAGGCCGCGCCCATCAGGACATGGCTGGTATCCCGGTCCAGCACAGTGCGTCCGTTCAGAACGATCTGGCGAATATGGTCGGGGTTCCGGAGCAATGAGATGTTCTGTAACGGATCGGCATCCAGCACCAGAAAATCGGCGTACTTGCCTGCTTCGAGCGTGCCGATGAGATGATCCATTTTCAACATCCGAGAGCTGTCACGTGTGGCGACAAGAATCGCTTCCATGGGCGTCATGCCCATTTCAACCATATAGTGCAGCTCGTCAAGATTGGTACCGTGCCCTGTAAACGGCACGCCGGCGTCGGTGCCCATGGCAAGGCCCACTCCTGCTTTGCGCGCGGCCTTGAAAGACGCTACGTGCGCGTTGATGGCGCTGCGGGCTTTGGCGACTGCGGGTTCGGGAATACCTGCTTCGGTACCGTGCAACACCACATTTCGTACAGGGGTCGAGGTGGCCACCAGCCACGTACCACGCTCGAGCATCATGTCTATGCCTTCGGCGTCGATGAAGTAGCCATGCTCGATCGAGTTGACGCCCGCCAGGATGGCGTTCTTGATGCCTTGCCCGCCATGGGCATGGGCAGCTGCGATCTTGCCGGCATTGTGTGCCTCTTCTACTGCCGCGCGCATTTCTTCGATAGAGAGCTCTGCGTTACCGATCTGACTGCCCTGTGTCAGAATGCCTCCGGTGGCAATCAACTTGATGTTGTCGGCCCCGGCCTTCAGTTGTCGGCGAGCGGCGCGCCTGGCCTCATCAGGTCCGTCAACCTCAGTACCCAGGAACTGCCAGCCATGACCCCCGGTCATGCACAGGGCCTGTCCGCTTAGCAGTAGGCGTGGCGTGATGCACAGGCCGTCTTGGGCGGCGCGTCTTAACGCGAAGTCTACTTCTCCCGGCGTTCCGCAATCGCGCACCGTGGTGACGCCACTGTGTAGAGTCTGCAAAGCGTTGCGACCGGCCCGCAGGACAGCCAGCATGTGGTCCTGCGGCGTCAGCGGGGGATCCAGCTTTGGCTCGGCGTCCATGCAAAGGTGTACATGACAGTCGATCATGCCGGGCACGATGGTGCGCCCTTGCAGGTCGATCGAAGCGCCCGAAGACAAGCTTTTTGGGGGATCGCCTTCTCCTACTTCGATGATGCGTGCGCCTTCAACTGCGAGGTATCCGTGTCGCACACTGCCCGTGCCGTCGATGATGCGGGCGTTGCAGTAGGTGCGTAGTGCATCGGTCTGCATGGTGTGTCCTTTTAATGATGTCAGGCGGCTCGGCTCATGCCGGCGTTCGAAGCCTTCATGTCGAAGTGGGATCCCACTTTCGCTTCGCACGCTCGCCGGTAGATTTCCCACCCGACCACGACGTCAACACTGGCTATCCCGCAAACGCTGATGAAAGTCGGGCCGTGTGCGTCAGGCGATGATTTTTCGTCGAGGTCTTGAAAGCGTACGATCTCACGCGGTGGCAAACCCGGTCGGTTGCCGCGCAGCAGTCTGTCCAAAAATGCGGGGGAATCGGCCACGTGCAGCCCGGCTTCGACAAACACGCCGTCATGCCACGAGTTGAGCAGGTCCAATGGAATAAAGAGGGCGTCCGGTTGCAGCCAACCCGGCTCTACGGGTTGCGTCGATGACGGCGGAACCGACGTGATGACAATGTCGGCGCTTTGAACGGCTTGTGATGGTTCGGCGACGGGGATCAGCTTCCAGTCGCCTTCTGCGTTCATTTCACGACAAAAGCGCTCGCGCGATTCGTTGCTTAATGAGGATACGTAGACGGTTTCGAGTGTGGGAAACACTGCACCAAACATCCGTAGCGCCCACCGGCCCAGACCGCCGCAGCCGATCAGGCCGAGCGTGCGTGGCGGCTTCTTCACAAGCGGCTCGGCCATAATGGCGGCACAGGCCGCTGTACGCATGAAAGTAATCAGCATGCCTTCCATGATGCACACGGGATGACCGTGGTCGGGATGGTTCAGCACGATTAGACCCGAGGAGTCGGCCTTGCCCCGCTGGCCATTATCGGGGTAGTAAGAAACCCACTTCATGCCAAGCGACCGCGAGTTGCCCCCGACCCAGGCGGGCATGGCATCCAGGAAGCTTTGTGCGTTGTCAGGCCGCACGCCCATTTTCAGTGGGACATCGACCTGGCCTTCTGCTTCCAGTGCGTAAGTTCGGCGAACGTGCCGTAAGATCTCCTGGGGCGAAGGGCTCGCGGCCCTTACATCGTCCAGGCTGAGTAGTTTGATGGGCATCGCTAGATGAGTATCCATTGGGCAGCTACTTAAACGAAGGTCAGCCAGTCAGAATGGGTGGATGCGCGCCCATAGACGTGATCGAAGTACGCTTCTTGAAGCTGCTTGGTAATGACCCCCCTTCGACCATCACCAATGGTGCGCCGGTCCAGTTCGACCAGCGGCGTCACTTCGGCGCCCGTCCCAACAAAGAACGCTTCGTCTGCCGTCAGCACGTAGTCCCGTGAAAATAATTCTTCGCGCACTTCCAGCCCTTTGTCCCGAGCCAGTGTGATGATGGTTGCGCGTGTGATGCCGTCCAGAAGATGGGCCAAAGAAGGTGTATACAAGACGCCGTCGCGCACAATAAACATATGCTCGACCGAGCCTTCGGCGACATGTCCATTGGCGTCAAGAAGCAGGGCTTCGTCGTAGCCGTCGCGTCGCGCTTCGGTCCTTGCCATCTGGAACAGCATGTAGTTGCCACAGGCCTTGGCCTTGGACATGTGCGAATTGATATGGTGGCGGATATAGCTTGAAGTCTTGGCGCGGCTGCCTTTTTCCAGCGTGCCATGGCCGATGTATTCGCCCCAATGCCAGGTGGCGATCGTGAGGTTGATGTCACAGCCCTCATAAGCCAAGCCCATGCCGCCGTCGCCGATGTAAGCCAGCGGACGTATGTAGCACTGGTCCGATCCGTTGGCCTTGATGATGGATCGAGTGGCCTCGACCAATTGATCCAGCGTATAAGGCACTTCGAAGCCCAGGATCTTGGCCGAATTCTTCAAGCGTGTCATGTGTTCACGCAGCCGGAATACAGCGGGCCCTTTTTCAGTCTTGTAGCAACGTATCCCTTCGAATACGCCAAATCCGTAATGCAAAGTGTTGCTGATGACGTGAGTATGAGCATCGCTCCATGCGACGATCCGGCCGTCCATCCATATGTAGTCTGCTTTTTCCAACGTGTCCTCCAGATAGTTGAGGAAAGTATGATTCGCGGACTAATATGGGTCAATCTAATGGAGTTTATAATTTAAATAAGTGGGGCTTATTTGAAATGACCATGCCTCGTGAGATGGACTTGAACTTGATGCGTGTATTTCGCGCTATCTACGAAGAAGGCAGTCTTACTGTTGTGGCGGATAAGCTCGGCCTGACCCAGCCGGCGATCAGTTATTCGCTCGGACGGTTGCGTGAATTGCTCGGCGATCCTCTTTTCGTCCGGTCTCGACACCGTATGGAGCCGACGCCGGCGGCCATGCGATTATTCGAACCGATTTCAAATGGATTGGACCTGATGCACAACGCGGTTCAAAGCCATCTTGTTTTTGACGCAGCCAATAGCCGCCGCACGTTTCGGCTGAGTATGTCGGATCTGGGTGAAATGGCGTTCTTGCCGCCTTTATGCGAGCACCTCGCGCGCCACGCCCCTCAGGTGCGCATCGAGATTGACCCCGTTTCAATGGGCGAGACCGTTGACGCGCTACGCCAGGGCGTGTTGGACCTGGCCATTGGCCATATGGCCAATCTCAATCCGATGACTCAACACGTGGTCTTGTTCAGCGAGGCTTATGTAGGCATGGTCCGCGCAGGTCATCCATTGGCCCGTCTTTCGACGGTCACGCGTGAAGACTTTCTGTCGATGCCACATATCTTGGTGAGCTCGAACTCCAACGCTCATCATTTGTTCGAAGACTTATTGTTGGTGCAGGGTGTGCATCGTGATGTGGCATTGCAGGTCCCGCACTTCACGGTCGTTCCAGATATTCTTGAGCGCAGCGACATGGTTTGCGCCATACCGCATCGTATCGCTCGGCAGTTCAATCGGCACGGTGGGTTTCATATTTTCCCGTTGCCCATCAGCATTCCGTCGAGCGATGTGGCCGTGCATTGGCATCGTCGTTACGAGCACGATGCCAGCAATACATGGCTTAGAGAGTTGATTATTCGACTGCTGAAGGAGTAGTCGTTGCGTCGTTCCCGGAAGCCGGAGAGGGCATCGGGGCCTGTGGCGGTGTGGTCAGCGATTCTTCCGGCGGCGGCGGAGGCGGCATATACAACGGCCCCTTATAGCCACAGGCGGCCAGCAGGGGCAGCATGAACAGACTGGCTACAATACGGTACTTGTACGAAACGGATGCCTTGGGGCGGGACGCTTGCATTGACTAACTCCAAAACGGTGAACTGCGATATGAACGAATCAGAATTTCTCGCTCGAAGTAAAGCCATACTAGACGAACTTGAAAGCCAGTCGGACGATTGGGTGGCATTGTATGACCTCGACATCGAGGCCCATCGTAGTGGCAATGTCCTGACGCTGGTATTTGACGACGCCGTACAGGTCGTGGTCAATAGCCAGGCGCCCATGCGCGAAATGTGGGTCGCGGCGCCGAGCGGTGGTTTTCATTTTCGTTTTGACGGGCAGTATTGGGCAAATACGCGCGGCGGGCCGGACATGGCCGAGACGCTGTCGCAGATCGTATCCGACGCCACCGGCCAAGCCATTAAGGTACGCGTAGCCTAGTTCAAAACTGTACGCGCTGTACCTGGGCGGCCTCGCCCGCAGCGCCGCCCGAGCTAAGCTGCTCGAGCAAGTTGCCGATACCGTCAAGGCCGCCACCCCCATTGTCAAAGGGTATGAACTCGTCGGGGGTGGGCAAGCCCACCCGCGCCACGGCCTGCCCCGGCGGAAATTCCGAAAAGTAATAATCGCCGTCGATTCGAGCCAGGCCTGCAGGCGGGTCGCCAAGAGGTATTTCCGGCGTGTCTTCGAGAGCGACACGCATATAGTCGACCCAGATAGGCATCGAGGCGCCGCCGCCGGTTTCACGCGAGCCCAGCGAGCGGGGCTGGTCAAAGCCCATCCATGCCACGCCCACCAGCTTGGGTGTGAAGCCGGCAAACCAGGCGTCGTGTGAATCGTTCGTGGTGCCGGTTTTACCGCCGATGTCGCGGCGCTTGAGCGTTGCCGAGGCGCGTGCGCCTGTTCCCGAGGTGGCGACGCCGCGCAACATGTCGTTCATGACATAGGCGGTGCGAGGGTCGATGGCGCGTGCTGCCGCATCGCCGGCCACAGTGGGCCGTGCCTGCATGATCACCTTGCCGCTGGCGTCGGTGACCTGGTCGATAAGGTAGGGCGGAACCCGGTAGCCGCCGTTGGCAAATACGGCAAAGCCCCCGGCCAGCTGCAACGGGGTAACCCCGCCCGCGCCAAGCGCCAGCGGCAGCACGGCCGGATTACGCGAGCGGTCGAACCCGAAACGGGTGATGTAGTCTTGAACGTACTTGGGGCCCACCGCCTGCATGATACGTATGGAGACCATATTCTTGGACTTATACAAACCCTGGCGCATGGTTAGCATGGGCTCGTAGTTGCCGCCGTAGTTCTTGGGGCTCCAGGCTTTTGAGCCGGTTTGCGCAGCCGTAAGCATGAAGGGCTCGTCAGACACCTGAGTGGCGGGTGTCAGGCCGCGTTCAAGCGCCGCAGCATAGATGAACGGCTTGAAGGCCGAGCCGGGCTGGCGCCACGCCTGGGTGACGCGATTGAACTGTTCCTCGAAGTCAAAGCCGCCCACCAGCGAAAGTATGGCGCCGTCCTGGGGGCGAAGCGACACAAAGGCGGCCTGTACCGAGGGCCGGTTCAGGACCTCCCAGTGATCGCCGTTTTTGTGCACATAAACCACCGAGCCCCGCGAGATTCGGTGCGGTTCTTTGGCGTTTTTGCCCAAGCCGCGCGCGACAATCTTCAGGGCGTCCTTGTTGGTGATTTCGATGATCTGCTGCGAGCTTCGTGCCACAGTGATTTTTTCGGGGCTGGCCGAGAGCACCAATGCGGTGATCAGGTCGCCGCTGTCAGGGTATTTGTCTTGAAGCTCGTCGAGCAGGGTGTCAAGGGCCGCCGCGTCGTTTTCGAGCCCGTCGGGCAGGCGCACGGTTTCTTCGGGGCCCGGGTAAACGGCGCGTCGCGTGTATTGCAGTATGCCTTCGCGTACAGCGTTGTAGGCGGCTTCCTGGTCTTTTGAATGAATGGTGGTGTAAATGTTGAAACCGCGCGAATACACGTTGTCTTGGTAGACGCTGTAAAGCAGGCGACGCGCCAGCTCGGCGACATATTCGCCATGAATGGCGTAGCCGCCGGCAGGCGTGCCCGGCGCCGACTTAAGCACAATGGGCTGCTGCATGGCTTCTTGGTACTCGGCCTCGGTAAGGTAGCCCAGATGCTGCATGCGGCCCAGCACATAGGCCTGGCGCGATTTGGCGCGCGGCATGTTGGCAATAGGGTTGAAACGCGAGGGCGCCTTGGGAATGCCCGCCAGCATGGCTGCCTCGGCAGGCGTGATGTCGCTGAGTTGCTTGCCGAAGTACGTGCGCGCTGCCGCTGCAAAGCCATAAGCCCTGTGCCCCAGAAAGATCTGGTTCATGTAGAGATCAAGAATCTGGTCCTTGCTAAGCGTGGCTTCGATCTTGAAGGTAAGCAGCAGTTCGTAGAACTTTCGGGTGTAG
>NZ_DATJBQ010000155.1:0-20231 GCF_035515275.1 Pusillimonas sp. | reverse complement strand
CGGCTGGGTACGCACACCGCTGGTCGAAAAACAGATCGAAGCCATCGCCAAAGAGCAGGGCATCGACCTTGATGCCGCGGCGCGGCGATTGTTGGGTGAAAAACAGCCTTCGCTGCAGTTTGTCACGCCCAAGCAACTAGGAGGCGCGGCGGTGTTTCTGGCTTCAGAGGCGGCCGAGCAAATGACGGGCTCGGCCATGTCGATTGACGGCGGCTGGACAGCTCGCTAAGGGCTACCCAACGTTGTCTTTTGGCGATGCAGGTATCGCGTATAGTGTAGGCCGATAAAGGCGTACCAACCTATCGGTGCGGGCATGCTTTAACTCAAGGCTGCCCCAGGTACACGCCGCGGTCACATGGATGAAAACAGGTAAACGAAATGCTCTTGCTATTGTCTCCCGCGAAAAAACTTGATTACGATTCTTCTGTACGCAGCACGCTGCACACCCAGCCGCTGTTCGTGAAACAGGCTGCCGGGCTGATCGACGTGCTCAAAGAAAAATCGGCCAGCGAAGTTGCCGCGCTGATGAAACTTAGCGATGCATTGGCGCAGCTGAATGTCGAACGCTACGCGGCCTGGAAGCCCAAGTTCACCCAGACAAATTCGCGCCAGGCCGTCCTGGCCTTCAACGGCGATGTCTACGAAGGGCTGGACGCGCCTTCGTTGTCTGACGAGCAATTGCAGTGGGCGCAAGAGCACGTGGCGATACTTAGCGGGCTGTATGGCGTATTGCGTCCGCTAGACCTGATGCAGCCTTACCGCCTTGAAATGGGTACCCGTCTGGCCACCGGGCAAGGCAAGAACCTGTACGAATACTGGGGCCCGCAAATTGCGCAATACCTGAACAAGCGCCTTGAAGGCCAGGCCGAGCCCACGGTGCTGAACCTGGCTTCCGAAGAGTACTTCAAGGCGGTTGATCTAAAAACGCTGAAGGCCAGGGTGATTCAGTGCGTGTTCCAGGATTATAAAAACGGCGACTGGAAGATCATCAGTTTTCACGCCAAACGCGCACGCGGACTGATGGCGCGCTTTGTCATTGAAAACAAAATCGATGCCCCGGATGCGTTAACGGGTTTCGCGTCCGAAGGCTACTCCTATCACAAGCAATCATCCTCCGAAACCAAGCTGGTGTTTCGGCGTAAACAGTCCGCCTAGCCGGCAAGCTTGATATCAGCCGGTCAAGACCTGGCTTTTACGTTTCACCGGCGGGCCGGATGCCCGCTTTTTACTTGGAATCGGACATATGAACGCAGCAGTACGCGTATTTATTTTCTTTTCGGCGGGCTATTTTGTTTCGTATATATTCCGTGGGCTGAATATCGGCTTTGCGCCGTTTCTGATCGATGAACTCAACCTGTCTGCGGGCGACCTGGGCACGTTGACCAGCCTGTACTTTTTGGGGTTTGCCGTCACGCAGATTCCAGCCGGCGCAGCACTGGATACCTGGGGGCCGCGAAGGGTCACTGCCGCCTTGATGGTGCTTGCCGCCCTGGGGTCTGTGGTATTTGCGTTGGGCGATGGACTGGTGCCGCTCATGGTGGGCCGCATTCTTATAGGCGTGGGCGTGGCTGTATGCATGGGCGCGGCGCTGCAGGCGCTGGCGCAGCACTTTCCGGCCCATCGGGTAGCGATGCTGAATGGCGCGCTGATCGCCATTGGCGGCCTGGGCGGGGCGCTGGTAGGAACGCCGCTGGCCTTGGTGCTAGAGGTGGCGACCTGGCGCAGTGTCAGCATTGGTATGGCCGTGCTTACGCTGGTCGTAGCGGGCCTGCTGTGGTTTGGCGCGGTAGATGCCCAAAAACCGAAAGGTGCGGCGTCCAAATCTGTCCGGCCTTCGGTATGGGCGCAGTTTCGGGGTACCTGGCATTTGCTTTGCAGTTCGCGGTTCTGGAAGCTGTCGCTGTTTCCTTCGGTCAGCGGCGGCATGTTCTACGCCGTGCAGTCTTTATGGATGAAACCCTATCTGCTCGATGTGAACCAGGCTGGGCTGGTACAGACCGACGCCCTGGTTTCTTTGGTGGGGCTCTCGGCAGTGTGCGGCAGCTTGGTGTCGGGGGTGCTGGCCCGGCGAGTCGAACGCCTGGGCATGAGCCTTACCATGTTTTGCGGCCTTTGCCTGGCCGTCTTTGTGGGGGTTCAAGGGCTTATCATGCTCGATGCCCCCATTCCAAAAAGCGTGCTTTGGGGCAGCTTCGGGCTGTTCGGCGCATGTTGCGTACTGGTCTTTGCCATTTTTGTCGTGCGATACCCGCCTGCCATGTGGGGACGGGTCAACACCACGTTCAACATGCTGGTGTTCTTCATGATCTTCGCCGTGCAAAACGCCATCGGCTGGATCGTGGAGCTGTGGCCGCCCATCGCTCAGGGAGTTTATCCGGCGCAGGCACACCTGACGGCCTGGATAGCCATGTTGGCGGTGCAGACCTTGTGTGCCGTCTGGTATTTCTGGCCCGAGGGCTTGCGGCAGCCGGTACACACTGAAGCAGCGTGATTATGGCAAGAGGGCGTCAGCCCCCGGCTTCGCTGCGCAATCCTGTTATGGTTGGTGGCGTAGCATCTTCGGGGCAGGGCGATTCCAGCGCCTGCATTTCGTGGCGTATCAGTTGCGCTGCCGTCATCATCTGGCGCAGTGGGTAGGCCAGCGTGGCCAGTTCCCCTTCAGTTTCCAGCGAGGTTGGCGGGGTGGCGTCCTTACCCTGAAGCAAGCTTTCGACCGTTTCAAGTGCCTGATTGATGCCCGCAGGTACGGCAAGTAGCGTGGCCAGCAAAGGCACGGCAGCACTTATCTGCGAAGTCAGCACGTGGTTCTGAACCAGCAGGTTGTTAAGCTCGGGTACGTTTTTTTGTCGGCGCGCGGGTTCGGCAGCCATGCGATAAAAGGCGGCAGCGTAATTGCCGAAAGCAATGTAGACATTTTTTCGGGCCAGGCGCCAGGCCATGTCGGCTTCCAGCTGCTCGGCTTCCCGGCTGTCGCGCAGTTCGGGCGACACAGTGTTGCCTCGCGCCGCGCGGATCAGCTCGGCATAATGTAAGCCGGCCCTGAAGTACCGGTGGTTGGCCGTGCGCAATGCCTTGGCCAGCGATTCCATGTAGTTGTGTTCCCACCAGGGCAGTATGTAGCTGCTGATCAGCGCAATGGCGCAGCCCAAGGCTGTGTCGATCAGGCGCTCGCCGATCAAGGCGTTTGTCGTGGGTGAAATTAAGTGAAAAGCCAGCAACACCATGACGGTCTTGAATATTGCGGTGCCCATGAAGCTGACCTGCACCAGGCTGTAACCCAGGATGCACGACATGATCAACGCCGCCAGCAGCACGTCGGCGTTATCGGTAAGCGCAAACAAGACCAAGGTTAGCAGGCAGCCTATGATGGTGCCCGCCAGGCGCAGCCCGTTGCGCTGCCGCGTCAGCGCGAAGCCCGGCTTCATGATCACTATAACGGTAAGAATCACCCAATAGCCATGCAGCTCCAGGTCGGCGCCTAGCGGCTGTCGTGTCAGGCCGGCGTTGATCAGGGTGACCACGCCCAGTGTGATCAATATGGCGATTGCCACCCGCAAGGCGTAACGGAAGTGGGGTGAATCCAGGCGCAGGTTCGATGTGATCATGCCGAACCGCAATTCGCTGCGCGAAATAAAACGGTCCAGCGCTTTGTGCAGCCGCTGGTCGACCAGTGTGGTGTCCGCACCCGGTTGGGTATGAGTGGCCATGCGCTCGACAATGCGTGAACCGTTGCGCAGTCGTCTTAACACCTGAACCAGCAGCGCATAAACCTCGGGGTGGGCTTGGGCAAAACCATTTTGCCGGTACTGTTCAAGTTCGTACTCGATTGCGCGCAGCTCGGCCTTGGCGCTATGGCGGCTTAGGGCGGCCTGGTTGCGGGCCGTGCACAGCGCAATCTGTTGCAGGTTGTCCGACAGTTTCACCAAGGTGTCACGGGCAAACACCAGAACGTCGCTGTCCGAGAGCTCGCGGTGCAGCGTAGCGTAATCGGTGTGGGTGGCGATAAGCGTATCCAGCAATGCCACCATGTCAATGAACAGGTTCAGTGCCTTCATGCGCTGGCGGTCGCCCCGCCCGCTGCCCCTGGGCTGTTCGCGCAGAACCGTGTTGCGGGCGGCCTGCTGCTTTTCAATCATCTCGGCCTGCGCGCGGATCAATTGCCGATACGTGGTGTCCAGGTCGGTGTGCACGTCGTAAAAGCGCGAGCGCGCCTCGACATAATCGGCGGTTGCAAACAATGCCACCGATAAGGCTTGTTGCTCTTCGCGTAGCCAGAACACCCGGCGCACCACCGAGCTGTAGGCAAAGTAGAACAGGCCGCCGGCCAGCGAATACCCAATATGCAATAGCAACTGTTGACCGCTTAGCGGGGTGCGCATGGTCAGCGTCATGATCAGCAGGCAGGCAAAGGCCATGAGCCCGCCTTGCTGACCATAAACGGTAAGCATGGAAAAAGCGAAGCCCAGCAGCGGTATGGTGAGCCACAGCGCAATGGGGTGGCTGGAGACCAGGCCGGTAATGGCCACGGTAAGCGTGCCCAACAGCACGGCCCCGAGCATGGTGTTTACGCTGTAGCGTCGGGGGCTGCCGGGTTGGTCGATGACAGCCACGCAGGCGGCGCCAATGGCGGCGATCATGCCGATATCGTAGGCTTGCCACAAGCCCCCGATCAGCAGGGCCGGCATCATGACCCCCAGGGCCTGACGCAGCCCGCCAAAAAAGTAATGGCTATAGAAGAAACGTTGTAGTTGCGGAATGCGCGTGGCCATGTGGCGGCGAAGAACATCAGGTGGGTCGGATAGCTTGGTATCTTACCCTGTCGGGCGAGCATGGGGGCGGTGCATTAACGCTCGCGTCGGCCTTGCCGGCCGATAAAGCCGCGCCGTGGGTTGTCTGCGACATTTGCGGCACGGTGAGCCGTTTTCGATTGATTTGCATTGTGCAATGCAGTAAAGTGGTGTACTTGGCCGGGCGCAATATCCGTTGCTCGGCTCTGTGGGCACTATTGTTCGGGCCATCCGCCCGTTTTTTACGCCTGTATCAAAATTGGCCGAGGGCCGCGCCACAAGCGTGTGTCGCCACGGCATCCGTTTCTACCTCCCGCGTTTAATAAACGCTCGTACTTTGTCTTGACGAGTGGGCATGGGTACGACACGGTATCTGGGCGGAGTGGCTCCGTGAGCCATCAAGCCTCAGAGCATCCTGTCGTGGCCGGTGCAGCTTAGGCCTTTGGTGGTCGATCAGGGCATTCGTACTGGTTACGAAAGGACTACAACATGGAACTCAACGGTGCCGACATCGTCGTACGATGCCTGGCCGAGCAAGGTGTAGAGCACGTATTTGGCTACCCCGGCGGCGCAGTGCTGTACATTTACGATGCCATCTATCAACAAGATTCATTCAAGCATATTCTTGTTCGCCACGAGCAGGCTGCCGTGCACGCCGCCGATGCCTATTCGCGGTCTTCGAACAAGGTCGGGGTGGCGCTGGTAACCAGCGGGCCAGGGCTGACCAATGCCGTTACCGGTATTGCGACGGCTTATATGGATTCCATCCCGATGGTCATACTTAGCGGTCAGGTGCCTACCACCGCCATCGGTTCCGACGCCTTCCAAGAATGCGACACCGTGGGCATAACGCGCCCTTGCGTCAAGCACAATTTCCTGGTGCGCGACATCAAAGACCTGGCCGAAACCATGCGCCGCGCCTTCTATATTGCGCAAACCGGTCGCCCCGGCCCGGTGCTGGTCGATATCCCCAAAGACATTACCGTTGCAAAGTACAAGTTCACCGCCAAGAAAGGCGAGGTGTCCATGCGCTCGTACACGCCGGTTGTAAAAGGGCACCACGGCCAGATCAAGAAAGCCGTTCAAATGCTGCTGGCGGCCGAGCGCCCCATGATCTACTCAGGCGGCGGCGTAGTGTTGTCCGACGCGGCCGAAGAGCTTCGTCAGCTGGTTGAGCTGGTGAACGCACCATGCACCAACACCCTGATGGGCCTGGGCGCCTTCCCCGCCGACGACCAGCGTTTTGTGGGCATGCCCGGCATGCACGGCACCTACGAAGCCAATATGGCCATGCAAAATTGCGATGTGCTGGTGGCGGTAGGGGCCCGGTTCGACGACCGAGTCATTGGCAACCCCAAGCATTTTGCCCAGAACCAGCGCAAGATCATTCATATCGACATCGACCCGTCGTCCATTTCCAAGCGGGTTCGTGTCGACGTGCCTATTGTGGGCAATGTCAAAGATGTGCTGCAAGACCTTAACGCCCTGTATATGCAGGCCGCGGTCGAAACCGAGCCCAACAAGG
This sequence comes from Pusillimonas sp., assembly GCF_035515275.1. Taxonomy (GTDB): domain Bacteria; phylum Pseudomonadota; class Gammaproteobacteria; order Burkholderiales; family Burkholderiaceae_B; genus Pusillimonas. The sequence goes on along the minus strand of NZ_DATJBQ010000155.1, from coordinate 13,919 downwards.
CCGCGGTTGAAAAATGGTGGCAGCAGGTAGAAACCTGGCGCGGCAAGCAGTGCCTGGTCTACGCCAACTCCGACACCTTGATCAAGCCGCAATACGTGGTGGAAACCTTGTGTGAGGTTACCGGCGGCAACGCGTTTGTTACGTCAGACGTGGGTCAGCACCAGATGTGGGCGGCGCAGTACTACCGCTTCAACCAGCCGCGTCGCTGGATCAACTCGGGCGGCCTGGGCACCATGGGTGTGGGGCTGCCCTATGCCATGGGTGTGCAAATGGCCAACCCTGATGCCGACGTGGCGGTCATTACCGGCGAGGGCTCCATTCAGATGAATATTCAAGAGCTCTCTACCTGCAAGCAGTATCACCTTACGCCCAAGGTGCTTTGCCTGAACAACCGCTATCTGGGCATGGTGCGCCAATGGCAGCAGATTGATTATGGCTCGCGCTATTCCGAATCCTATGTCGATGCGCTGCCCGATTTTGTCAAGCTGGCCGAAAGCTACGGCCACGTGGGCGTACGCATCGAAAACCCCGCTGACGTCGAGCCGGCGCTGCGTGAGGCCTTCGGCAAGTACAAAGATCGCCTGGTCTTTCTTGATTTCATCACCGACCAGACCGAAAACGTGTGGCCCATGGTCAAGGCCGGTCGCGGCCTGACCGAAATGCTGCTCGGCGCCGAAGATCTATAAGGACAGAACAATGAAACACGTGATTTCCATTCTTCTGGAGAATGAGCCGGGCGCGCTGTCGCGCGTGGTGGGGCTGTTCTCGGCGCGCGCCTACAATATTGAAACCCTAACGGTCGCCCCCACTGAAGACGCCACGTTGTCCCGCATGACCATCGTCACGAAAGGGTCCGAAGACGTCATCGAGCAAATTACCAAGCACCTTAATCGGCTTATCGACGTGGTCAAGGTGGTCGACCTCTCAGAAGGCCCGCACATTGAGCGTGAGCTGATGATGGTCAAGGTCAGGGCGGTGGGCAAAGAACGCGACGAAATGAAGCGCATGGCCGATATATTCCGGGGCCGCATCATTGATGTAAGCGACAAGGCCTACACCATTGAATTAACCGGAGATCAAGACAAGATCGAAGCTTTTCTGGGTGCCCTGGATCGCAGCTCGATCCTTGAAACGGTGCGTACTGGTGTCTCGGGTATTGGCCGTGGCGAACGTATTTTGAAATTGTAATTAAAATCACGGGTCTGGCAGCTGTACTCAGCCCCAATTCAACCGACGGATTTCACTTATCCAATCCGGGCCGGCATAGGCGGCCCGTCAAGCTTAGTTTGGAGCATTTAATGAAAGTTTTCTATGACAAAGACTGCGACCTGTCCCTGATCAAGGGCAAGACGGTTGCCATCATCGGCTACGGTTCGCAGGGTCACGCACACGCGCTCAATCTGCACGAGTCGGGTGTGAACGTGGTGGTCGGCCTGCGCAAGGGCGGCGCCTCGTGGAGCAAGGCCGAGAACGCCGGCCTGAAAGTTCAGGAAGTGGCCGACGCTGTGAAAGCCGCCGACGTTGTCATGATCTTGCTGCCCGACGAGAGCATCGCCGAGGTATACCGCAACCACGTCGAAGCCAACCTCAAGGCCGGTGCCGCACTGGCCTTCGCCCACGGCTTTAACGTGCACTACGGCCAGGTTCAGCCCCGTGCCGACGTTGACGTCATCATGATCGCTCCCAAGGCACCGGGCCATACGGTTCGTGGCACCTACCGCCAAGGCGGCGGTGTGCCTCACCTTATCGCCGTTCATCAAGACGTCACAGGCAAGGCGCGTGACCTGGCCATGTCGTACGCCATGGCAAACGGCGGTGGCCGCGCCGGTATCATCGAAACCAACTTCCGCGAAGAAACCGAAACCGACCTGTTCGGCGAGCAGGCTGTTCTGTGCGGCGGTGCCGTCGAGCTGATCAAGGCGGGTTTCGAGACCCTGGTCGAGGCCGGCTACGCACCCGAAATGGCTTATTTCGAGTGCTTGCACGAACTCAAGCTTATCGTCGACCTGATCTACGAAGGCGGCATCGCCAACATGAACTACTCGATCTCGAACAACGCCGAGTACGGCGAGTACGTAACGGGCCCCCGCATCGTTACGGACGAGACCAAGAAAGCCATGCGTGATGTGCTTAAAGATATCCAGACCGGCGAATACGCCAAGAGCTTCATTCTGGAAAACGCCGCCGGCGCTCCCAGCATCATCTCGCGTCGCCGCATCAATGCCGAGTCGCAAATCGAGCAGGTGGGCAGCCAGCTGCGCGCCATGATGCCCTGGATCGCCGCCAACAAGCTGGTCGACCAGAGCAAGAACTAATCGCTTCAGTTCGCCCAACAACACGCCCCGCACGCCGGACTGGTTCCGGCCCCTGCGGGGCGTGTTGTTTTACCTGAGTGCGGCAAGGCCCGGCCTGACCGGGCGGCTGCATGCGGATCTGTTCCCATTTTCGGTTATTCTTCCACTTACGATGAACAAACCTTCTTATCCTCACCCCATCATTGCCCGCGAAGGCTGGCCTTTTCTGGCCGGTATTGTTGTTATTTCGCTGTTGGTCACGTTCTGGTCCGGTTGGGCGAGCCTGCCGTTCTGGTTGCTGTCGCTGTTCGTGCTGCAGTTTTTTCGCGACCCCGCACGTGTGGCGCCCGACGGTGAGCTGAACGTACTTAGTCCGGCCGACGGCCGCATTGTCGTCGTTCAAGAAGCAAAAGACCCTTACCATAACAACCGCGACGCATTGAAAATCAGCGTGTTCATGAACGTATTCAACGTGCACTCCAACCGCTCGCCGGTCGATGCCGAAGTGCTCTCCACCGAATATTTTCCGGGCAAGTTTTTCAATGCCGCGCTTGACAAGGCTTCGCTCGAGAACGAGCGCAACGCCATGGTGCTTAAGACCAAACAGGGCCACGTAGTAACTGCAGTGCAAGTGGCCGGCCTGGTGGCCAAACGAATCTTGTCGTACGCCAAGGTGGGCGATACCCTGCATCACGGCCAGCGATATGGGTTTATTCGCTTCGGTTCCCGGGTTGATGTTTACTTGCCCCTTGGTTCTCGCCCGCGCGTGGCCATTGGTGACAAGGTCAGTGCCACCAGCACCGTACTGGCCGAACTGCCGCCTATGGTCGACGTTCAAGAAAGTTAAGCGGCAAGCTGCAGCCGCTTCATATGACAGAGAAAGACACTATGCCCAATTTTTCCGAAGAAAGCAGGCGTCGGCGCAGCATTTATTTGCTACCCAATGTCTTTACCACGGCGAATCTTTTCGCCGGCTTCTATGCAGTGGTGCAGGCGATTAACGGGCGTTTCGAAATCGCCGCCATTGCCATCTTCGTGGCGATGATCTTCGACGGCATGGACGGCCGGGTGGCACGCCTAACCAATACCCAGTCGGCTTTCGGCGAGCAGTACGATTCGCTGTCCGACATGACTTCGTTCGGCATAGCGCCGGCCTTGGTCATGTATCAGTGGGTGTTGCAAGACCTGGGTCGCTGGGGCTGGCTGGCGGCCTTTATCTATGTGGTGGGCGCAGCGCTTCGGCTGGCGCGATTCAACACTAATATTGCGGTGGTCGACAAACGCTTTTTTCAGGGCCTGCCCAGCCCCGCTGCGGCGGCCTTGCTGGCCGGTTTTATTTGGGTGGCCATAGACAACCGCCTGCAACTGGGCACGGCCACCATTGCCTGGTGCGCTTTTGTTATTACCGTCTACGCCGGTATTGCCATGGTGACGAACACACCGTTTTACAGCGGCAAGTCATTCGCCCTTGGCCATAGCGTGCCGTTCTGGGTCATGCTGGTGCTGGTCGCGGTTTTTGTGTTTGTTTCCAGCGACCCGCCGCTGATGCTGTTTGGGCTATTTGTGATTTATGGGCTGTCGGGGTGGGTGATTATGCTGTGGCGCTGGCGCCGTGCCCGACACTTGAGCCGGCAACGCCAAGAGGGCGGGGGCGATGCCGCGCCGTTTCCAGAGCCTCCAGCCCCCCATACCATTGCCCCCCCGCGTGACGACGACCCGAGCGGTCAGCCTTAAGCGGCGCTGTCGTGCTAACGGGGGCGCAAGCTTTTTTACCAAAAAGGCATGAAACGGTCGGGGTCATACATGGGGTCGGGCCCCGGATGAAAGCGGGTTACCTGCTTGCCGTCGGGGCCCATGTATACATACATTAAAGAGTTCCAGACCCCGTCTTGCTGGTAGCGGTAGCTCCAGACAACCTGCCGTACCGAGGGCATGCCCACAGCGTCGATTTCGGCGGGCGGGCCAAATTCGCATAGCACCTGTTCGTCGGTCCAGCTTCCTTCATTCAATACACGAAAATGCTGATCGGTAAGTAGCTGGGTGATCTGGCCCACGCGCCCCTGGGCGTCGACATTGGTGCCCCAGGCGAATTGACCGAACGGTTGACGGCTCCAGATGACGCGCCGGCCGCCGTCGGGCAGCGGGCACGAATAATTATGGCGCCCAAACTCGGCTTCGACCTGGGTTAGCGGCGTGCCGGGAGATGCCGTAGTGATCGAGGTGCAGCCCTGAAGTAAAAGAAACGACGACAATACAGCCGGCCACGCGCGGCGCATTAAGGTGGGAATCATGACGTGCCCCAAATCCGTTATAATGCCGAAGTCTTAAGATTACCTCATGCCAAAGGGCATGGCACTACTCTTACGATTCCTTATGTTTTTCATTCACCACGTCTGGGCACCTCGGCCCTGACGCATGTTTACGAGGCTAAAAATGTCTGCTGCTGACATCAAAAAATCCGATATTGTTGCGCAATTTCAACGCGCTCAAGGCGACACCGGTTCCCCCGAAGTTCAAGTTGCGCTGCTTACTGCACGTATCAACGAACTGACCGATCACTTCAAAACCCATCTTAAAGATCACCACTCGCGCCGCGGGTTGCTGCGTATGGTCAGCCGCCGCCGTAAGTTGCTTGATTACCTCAAGGGCCGCAACCCTGATGCATATCGCGCCCTGATCGAAAAGCTCGGTCTGCGTAAGTGATACCCGGGGCAAGCTCCCCATTTTGTACGACCGTGCACATTGCGACCTTCGTCGCCGTGTGCACGGTTTTTTTATTGTAAGGATATTCCGTAATGTTTAATAAAGTGACCAAAACGTTCCAGTACGGTCAGCATACGGTGGTTCTCGAGACCGGCGAAATTGCGCGCCAGGCGTCCGGCGCTGTGCTGGCCTCGATCGGAGACTCTGTAGTGTTGGCAACTGTTGTTGCGGCAAAACAAGCCAAAACGGGACAAGACTTTTTCCCGCTTACCGTCGACTACATCGAAAAAACCTACGCTGCCGGCCGTATTCCGGGCGGCTTTTTCAAGCGCGAAGGCAAGCCCTCCGAAAAAGAAACGCTGACATCCCGATTGATCGATCGTCCCCTTCGCCCCTTGTTTCCCGAAGGTTTTTATAACGACGTTCAGGTCATCATCCACACCGTGTCGGTTGACCCCGAGATCGATCCCGACATCGCTGCCATGATTGGCGCTTCGGCTGCGGTGGCCATTTCGGGCATACCGTTCAACGGCCCCATTGGCGCGGCCCGCGTCGGTTATGTCAACGGCGAGTACGTGCTTAACCCCACCACCAGCCAGTTAGGCGAGTCGCAGCTTAACCTGGTCGTGGCAGGTACCGAGTCCGCCGTGCTGATGGTCGAGTCCGAAGCCAAAGAGCTGTCCGAAGAAGTAATGCTGGGTGGAGTGGTGTTCGGCCACCAGCAGATGCAGGCCGCTATCAATGCGATTCACGAACTGGTTGCCGAAGCCGGCAAGCCAGAGTGGGATTGGCAGCCAGCGCCCAAGAACGAAATTCTCATCACCGCTGTCAAGGCGGCCGCGCTCGAAGGTTTGCAGGCTGCTTACAGCGTACGCGAGAAGCAACAGCGCACAGCCCGGTTGCGCGAGATCTACACCGACGTCAAGGCTAAAATGCTTGAGCACGCTACGGCGCGTGGCGAAGCCGCCCCCGATAATGTCGAGATCGAAGACATTCTGTTCGGTCTTGAGTCGCAGTTGGTGCGCAGCCAGATTCTTGGCGGCGAGCCCCGTATCGACGGTCGCGACACCCGCACGGTGCGTCCCATCAGTATTCGCCTGGGCGTTTTGCCCCGGGCTCACGGTAGCGCCTTGTTCACGCGCGGCGAAACCCAGGCTTTGGTGGTAGCCACGCTGGGCACCAAGCAAGACGAGCAGATCATCGATTCGATCATGGGCGAATCACGCGACCGCTTCATGCTGCACTATAACTTTCCGCCGTTTGCCACGGGTGAAACCGGCCGCTTCGGCGTGCCCAAGCGTCGTGAGATCGGTCACGGCCGCTTGGCCAAGCGCGCACTGGTCGCCATGCTTCCCGAGCAACAAGACTTCCAGTACACCATTCGCGTTGTGTCTGAAATTACCGAGTCCAACGGGTCTTCTTCGATGGCGTCGGTATGTGGCGGCTCACTGGCCATGATGGACGCCGGCGTGCCCATCAAGAACCACGTGGCCGGTGTTGCCATGGGCCTTATCAAAGAAGGCGGCAAGTTCGCGGTTCTTACCGATATTCTTGGCGATGAAGACCACCTGGGCGATATGGACTTCAAGGTGGCTGGTACCGAACAGGGCATTACCGCCCTGCAAATGGACATCAAGATTCAGGGCATTACCAAAGAGATCATGCAGGTTGCGCTGGCTCAAGCCCGCGAAGGTCGTCTGCATATTCTGGGTGAAATGACCAAGGCCATCGATGGCTCGCGCACCGAGCTTTCCGAGTTCGCCCCGCGCATGCTGACGGTCAAGATCAACCCTGAAAAAATTCGTGATGTCATCGGCAAGGGCGGCGCAACCATTCGCGCGCTAACCGAAGAAACCGGCACGCAAATCGATATTGGCGACGACGGCACCATTACGATTGCCAGTGCTGACCTCGACAAAGCCCGCGAGGCCGAGCGTCGTATCAAAGAACTTACCGCCGACGTTGAAGTGGGCCAAGAGTACGAAGGCCCGGTGTTGCGTCTGCTTGATTTTGGCGCCATTGTGCAGGTGCTGCCCGGCCGCGACGGCTTGCTGCATATTTCTGAAATTGCCAACTACCGCATCAACAACATCAATGATGTTCTCAAGGTAGGCCAGGTCGTTCGCATCAAGGTCATCGAAGCGGATGACAAGGGTCGCCTGCGTCTGTCCATGAAGGCAATCGGCGGTATCGAGGCTCAGGGCGGTCCTACCTCGGCGCCTGAAGCTTCGCCAGAAGCCTGATCGATTCCTAACACATCCCCATCAGGGTCGTCGTTCGACGGCCCGGGGTATGCAGCAGGACAGTCAAACGAATATCCCCTTGGGCAAAGGCCCAAGGGGATATTTTTTGGCGTGGTATGAGGCTCAGTTCTGATGGGTCGAGGCGTCGTTGGATTTATTGCTGGTGCTCGAACCTGAATCGTTGGATGGGCTGCGGGCCGGCGAGCTGGAGTCGTCAGACGCGCCGCTGTCGGGCGAACCCGAATCCAGGGTGGCAGAACCATGGCCCGTGCCTCGCCCTGAGTTCGTGGCCTCAGGGCTGTCGTCTGCGCCTTCGTTGCCGCTGAAATCCGTTTTGTCACCGACTTGACCATCTTTGGGTTTCTTTTCATCCCAATCTGAAGTCTCGGTCCGGTCTGATCGGCTGTCACTGCCGTCTGAGCCTGCGGCGCTGCCGTCATTGCCGGTTGCCCCAGTGTCGGCAGCACTACCGCCACTGACGGCGCCTGCCGTCCCGGCTTCGGGTGCGGGGCTTACCTGGGCTTGTCCTGGAATCGTCCAGGCAAGGGCCATTGTGCACAGCGAAAAGGCGATGAAATGTCTCATGGTGTTCTCCGAGGAATCTGCCTGGCGTTGCGCCAAAAGGCGCGGCAGGGAGAACAAGCATATTTCGTACCCGGCGGGCTGTTTCGCCAAATGGGCTAGGTCGTTTTTCTATGGTGCGTCCAGCCGGAATCGAACCGGCACGATCAATGATCGAGAGATTTTAAGTCTCTTGCGTCTACCAATTCCGCCATGGACGCGAACCTTTACCCGTACTTGCCCAGGCCACACAGACGATGGGCGAAACGCCCTGTGCGGGTGGGTGATAAGTCTGGCGGAAGGTCAGGGATTCGAACCCTGGAGGGGCGCAAACCCCTGCCGGTTTTCCGTACCACTATAGCTTTCGCTACCAAGCCCAAGCTTGTTTGTAGTCTGGACTTTGCCTTCACCCTGGTATTTAGCTTTAGGTGGGAGCCGTCAAGTCTCTACACGTTCCTGACATGGTCAGGCTTCGCTCGGCATTACCTCGGTATTTGCAACCAGGGGCTTCGCCGAATTTGACTCCTTACATCTGCCGTGTTTCCACGACAGCGCTCGATTTAACAAGACCGGTGCAATCGACCACTCTGCCAACCTTCCGAGCGCAAGATAATAACACGTTCAGCCCCTGGTCCGGTGAAGCAGTCCGATGAATGCGCTGGGGTGAACGCCTTAGGCCTTTTGGTTCCGGCTGTTTCGATAGTGTTGAGAACTGTCGGATTCATTTACTTTTGGTCCTACCTGCATGGTTAGTGCCTTGGGCCTGTTCGTTCGACTTGCTGGAAATTAAATATGACAAGCGATTCCGTTGCAAGCGTGCGCGATTACTGGCGTGGTTTGGGGTTGTGGAACATTTACTTTATTGCCAAGCTGATCTTGTATTGGGCCGGCTATTTGAATTTCCACGCCTTCTACAACCTGGTGTTTGCGTCGATTTTGCTTTTGCCGTTACCGCCGTTGTGGCTGCACCGGTTGCGCCACGTTCTGGCTGTGCCCGGGGGCATCGCACTGTTGTATTACGATTCGTGGCTACCGCCTTTCAGCCGGCTGTTGGAGCAGCCCGAAGTGCTGCAGTTCTCTGCGCCTTACCTGTTGGAGCTCTTGAATCGCTTCATCAATTGGGACATGGTCGGAGCGGGAGTTCTATTGATTGTGGCGTGTTTGTTTCTTTCGCAATGGCTGCGTATCACCGTCTTGAGCGTAGCTGCGCTGATGGTCGCTGCGATACCTGACCATTATGGGCCGCAACAGCTATTGCAGAACCTGTATGCCGGGCGTACGACCGCTATCGACGTTCAGGCGCAGTCTGCGCATGTTGCCGACTCGGATGTACCGGCGCCCCAGCCGGAAACAAAAATGTCGCTGACGGAAACCCTTAACCTGGAGCTGGCCGATTTTCATGACACCGAGGCGGCTCGCGCTACAGCGTTCAATCCATCGCCTGACTCTGCCGGTGCCGTCGATTTTGACATTATCTTTTTGAGCATTTGCTCGCTGGCATGGTCGGATCTGGCGTCGACGCAGCTTGATCAGCATCCACTCATCAAAAGCATGGATGTGATCTTTGACGAATTCAACGCGGCCACCGCATATAGCGGCCCCGCAGTACGGCGACTGCTTCGCGCTAGTTGCGGGCAGCCTTCACATTCGGCCTTGTACGATACCGCGCCGTCGCACTGCCATCTGTTTGAAAACCTTAAGCAGATGGGCTTTCAGACCCAGGCTGTGCTGAACCACAACGGCAAGTTTCAGGACTTTATCAGTGATCTGACCCTGCACCCCAGTTTGGCTGCGCCGATCGTACCGGCAGCGTTGCCTCCCCGATGGACGGCGTTCGACGGATCGCCGATCTGGGGCGATTACGAAACGTTGAACCACTGGTGGCAGGGGCGCGGACACGACGCTTCGCCCAGGGCTGTCTTGTACAACTCGGTCACCCTGCACGACGGCAACCGGGAAGCCACGGCCGATGGGGGTGGACGTTCTGCTTCGTATGCGACGCGGGGAAAGGTGGTGCTGGATGACTTGCATCATTTCATCAAACAGCTGGAGAGCAGCGGACAACGCGCAATCGTTGTGCTGGTTCCCGAGCACGGCGCCGCGCTGAAGGGCGACATGATGCAGATTGCGGGCATGCGAGAGATTCCGACACCCGACATCACTCATGTGCCGGTCGGCGTGAAGCTGATCGGTCATCCCGCTAAAGCGGCGCCCGCAGGCCGGCGCATTGCAGAAGGTACGAGCTATCTGGCTCTGTCAGAGCTGTTGGCCCGTATGGTGCAGCGACCTGTGTTTGATGAAGAGGTGGTCGACTGGGATGCGCTGACCGCCGACTTGCCGCTCACGCGCGCCGTCTCTGAAAACTCCGGCACGGTGTTGTTGAGCCATGACAACGTGCCTTACGTACGCCTGGGGCAAAGAGACTGGATTCAATATCGTCGTTAAGAGCGGCGTAGCGCAAGAAATTATTCGCAGAAATTTTGGGCATCGGAAACCGGGGGGATTGGCATGGGCCGGGGTTTACGTTTGTTGCTTGCTCCAGATCTATATGCGGCGAGCCAGCGTCGCTACAGCCGTTTGCGTCGCGAACGAAAAATGGGGCCGCTGGTTGCCTTCTCGGTGCTTGGCCTGGTTGGTCTTGCACATGTGTTTTTTCCGTTGGAAGGAGAGGCCTGGCAGCGCTGGCATTTACGCTCAAAACCGTGGTTTGCCCACCTTGACCAGAAGCCTTATCAGTTTGGGGACCCATTGCGTTATCTCCTTCAGGCTGTGTGGGTGATCGGCGCGTTGTTGTTGCTACGTCTGGATGGGCACGAAACGTCGCGTCCGCGCGCCTACCAATGGGTAATCAGGCAGGCCCGCACCTTGCGGGTGGTGGCGCTGCGACTCGTCAGGCGCGCATCCGCGCGTATGCAGCGCGTGGTAGAGCACCACGTTCGAGGCACAGAGCGCACGCGGCGGCCACCCCCCCTTGCTGCGGTGCTTGCCATACTTGCGCTTGCTTTCGTGTCCTTTGCTTTGGTCATTACCCAGCCGTTGACGCCATGGGCGCAAACTCTGTTCGTCGTGCTGCTGTTCGCGGTTGCATTGATCATCCGGCGCATTCCTGGGCGTTTCGCGATTCTGGTGCTTATTGTGCTTTCGCTGGTTGCATCCGGTCGCTATATCTGGTGGCGATACACCGCCACGTTGTACTGGAACACACCGCAAGACGCTATTTTTGGTCTGACTTTACTGGTGGCTGAAACGTATTCGTGGTTGGTATTGGTTTTGGGGTACATGCAGACCGCCTGGCCGCTGAGGCGCACGCTGCAGCCATTGCCGCCAACCCCAAGTGCCTGGCCGACGGTCGACGTCTTCATACCGACCTACAACGAAGACCTGGGCGTAGTGAAACCCACCGTCTACGCCGCCGTCGGGCTCGACTGGCCGGCCGACAAGCTGCGCATTCATTTGCTGGATGACGGAAATCGACCTGAAGTCAAAGAATTTGCCAGAAGGGCAGGCGTCAATTACACGGCGCGTACCGACCGAAAGCACGCCAAGGCGGGCAATCTGAACCATTCGCTGCAAGAGACAAGCGGCGAATTGATTGCTGTTTTCGATTGCGATCATGTGCCTTCGCAGACCTTCCTGAAAATGACGGTAGGCGAGTTTCTGGTAGATCCCAAGCTGGCCCTGGTGCAAACGCCGCATCATTTTTTCTCGCCCGATCCATTCGAACGCAATCTGGATCACTTCGGCAAACAGCCCAACGAAAACACCTTGTTCTACGGCCTGATCCAGGATGGAAACGATTTATGGAACGCGGCGTTCTTTTGCGGCTCTTGTGCGGTGCTGCGCCGCAGCGCGCTGGAAGACATCGGTGGCTTTGCTGTAGAGACAGTAACCGAAGACGCCCATACGGCCCTGCGATTGCATCGCCGCGGCTACCGCTCGGCCTACTTGCGCATACCCTTGGCAGCCGGGCTTGCCACCGAGAACCTAGCTGCACACATCGGCCAGCGAATACGGTGGGCGCGCGGCATGATCCAGATATTTCGCACCGATAACCCGCTCTTGGGCCCGGGCTTGTCGTTGGCGCAACGCCTCTGCTATCTGAACGCCATGCTGCATTTTTTAGCGGGTATTCCGCGGCTCATCTACCTGACCGCACCGCTGGCGTTCCTGGTGGCCCATGCCTACATTATTTACGCCCCGGCCCTGATGGTGGTGCTGTTTGTATTGCCTCATATGGTGCATGCCAATGTGGCGAACTCCCGGATGCAAGGTGCGTATCGGCGTACGTTCTGGGGTGAAATCTACGAAACGGTTTTGTCGTGGTACATCGCCCGACCTACCACCGTAGCTCTGTTCTGGCCGTCCAAAGGAGCGTTCAATGTCACCGCCAAAGGGGGCCTGATCGAACAGCCCTATTTCGACTGGAAGATGGCAACGCCTTACGTCGTGCTGGCTCTGGCAAATGTCGGCGGCCTCGGGTTCGGCGTCTGGCGTCTGTCGACAGGGCCCTCCGCTGAGGTCGGCACGGTGGCGCTGACCATGTTGTGGACCCTTTACAACCTGGTGTTGCTGGGCGGTGCCATCGCTGTGGCAGCCGAAACCACGCAGCTTCGTCGCAGCCACAGGGTTCCGTCGTCGATGGAGGCGGGGGTGCGAACACGAGACGGGCGTTTCTTTCCGGCTGTGCTGACGGATTTTTCCAGTGGCGGAGTTGGGGTTCGCTTGCACCGCCCACAGCAATTTCAGCCACGTGAACCGGTGTTCGTTCGGCTTGTGCAAAACGGCAAAGTGTTCAGCTTTCCGGCGCATATCAGCTCGTGCGAGGAAGCGCAGGTGGGAATCGGGCTCGATCTTAGTACGCCTCGACAGCAGGTCGAGTTCTTGCGTTGCACGTTCGGTCGCGGCGATACCTGGATACAGAGCCAGAACAGATATTTGTCGGATCAGCCGCTGAAAAGCGGCCTTGGGGTTGCCAGAATAGGGCTGAGCGGTTATTGGCGCATGCTGACCAGCTTGCCGTCACTGTTCCTGCGGCTGGTCAACGGCCCGCATTACCTCATGAAGTGGTTGTGGTCATTTGTGCCGCACACACCCTTTCCGCATAAAAATAGGGCTTGAATCATGCGTTATCCATATCTTAAATGGCTCGTGGCCTTGTGTCTGGCAATTATTTGCAGCGCTGCAGCCGCGCAATTGAGCGGCGGGGTCCCACAGGTGCTGAACCGGCCTGTTGCGCCGGACCGGCAGCCGCCTCGTACAACTCAGACCTTGTATCTGACGGATATGGCGTACGGCGAAGTGTTTCGATTGCTGGGGCAACGCAACACTCAGTTGCTCGAGTTCACGTTGCGGCGCGACCAGGTGGTTGAAACCGCCGAACTGAATTTGTTCTTTACGCCGTCACCGGCTTTGTTGCCGCGTGTGTCTCATCTGAGGGTGTATTTGAATGACGAGCTGATGGGGGTGATTCCGGTGGATGTCGAGCAGCCCGGTGCCCGGCAGCAGAAGAGTATCGCACTGGATCCTCGGGTAATGACGCGGTTCAATCGGGTGCGTCTGGAGTTTGTCGGTCATTACACCGATGTCTGTCAGGACGAGAGCCATAGTGCTTTATGGCTGGACATCAGCCGTGACACCCGCATTCAATTGGTTCAGCAAATGCTGCCCATCGCGAACGATCTTGCGTTTTTGCCCGAACCCTTCTTTGATACACAGGACATGACGCCCCAGAGTATTCCCTTTGTATTTGCGGCCGCTCCTTCACGAGACGAGTTGCGAGCTGGCGCCATTCTTTCGTCATATTTCGGGAGCCTATCCAGATGGCGGCGCGCGCAGCTACCTGTGCATTACGACGCCTTGCCCAACTCACATGCCGTGGTGTTTGCAACGAACGAGACGCGTCCCCATTTTCTATCCGGATACCCACGCGTTGATGGTCCCACTGTGGATATGGTCAGCCACCCCGACAACTCGTTTCTGAAGATGCTGTTGATCCTGGGTCGCGACAACACTGACCTGATCGCTGCGGCGTCGGCCCTGGCCATTGGCCACTCATTATTTCGGGGGCAGAGCGTGCAGGTCGGCGAGGTGCGTCAGTTGGTTCCCCGCAAGCCTTATG
>NZ_DATJBQ010000154.1:0-4699 GCF_035515275.1 Pusillimonas sp. | reverse complement strand
AGCTGTCGCGCCTAAGCGCCGCCGTGCTCGACGCCCTGGTGCGCCTGTTGGCGCCCATTCCGAAAATAGCCCTTTATCCGGCCTTTATCCTGATATTGGGTTTCGAGAACATGTCTAAAATTGCGCTGATTGTGGCCGACGCCCTGTTTCCGGTGCTGATGGCCACTTGGGCGGCTTCGCGTGCCGTAGACCAAAAGTTGATATGGTCGGCCCGCGCCGCTGGAACCAGTCGCGCCGCCTGCTTATGGAAGGTAACGCTGCCCGCCATCGTGCCCACCGTGCTGGCGGGCGTAAGGGTGGCCGGGGTCATTGCCTGCGTGGTGGTGTTTCTGGCCGAAATGATCGCCTCGACCGACGGCCTGGGTCACATGCTGACGGTCGCCGCCCGCGCCTACCGCACGCTCGACATGTTCGTACCGCTGGTCTGGATCTGCGCGGTGGGGCTGGCGCTGAACAGTTTCATTGGATTCGTTCAGCGCAAGGTGGATCATTCCGGATAAGTGGGAACAGAACAGGTGCGCAGGAACAATACAGGCACAGACGGCGTAAGCCTGTCGACTGAAAACATGCCAGGCCAGATGCGTGCAGCCGGGGGCGGCGTGGCACCGGCAACGCAATAAGCGTGCAACAACGGCAAGTGCCGTATTCATACAATAGGAAGATAAGGGCAACACATGGATGCGGCGAACCTTAAATCGTTAACATCGCAGCGGCAAAGCGCCGAAAGCGCACCGCCTTACCTGGGCCACGACACCTTCATGCCCTACGTGCTTAACCAGGCCACCGCCGCGCTAAACGCCGACTTTCAACAGGTGCTGCGCAGCGAGGGCATGACCCTGCTGCACTGGCGCGTACTGGCGTTTTTAACCGAAACCGACGGCCTGGGCGTCAGCGCCCTGGCCCATTACACCGGCGTCGACCAGGCCACGCTTTCGCGCGCGCTGACCGTAATGGAAAAATCGGGCTACGTGGCCCGCCTGCCCAACCCCGACGACAACCGAATGGTGGCCATAAAAATATTGCCCGCAGGCAAAGAACAATTTCGCCACGTACTGCCGCTGGCCTGGGGAATTTACACCCGCGCTGTAAAAGACCTGAGCATGGAAGAACAACAAACCCTGCACTACCTGCTTAACCGCATCCGCGAAAACATGGTCGAATCGCGCTAGATCGACCCGACCGCTGACGCGGCAGCTGTGTGCAGAAATAGCGAACTGTGGTGTCGGTGCTAGTTGCCAGCAACTAGCCACGATGGAATGCTTCGCTGCTGGTGCAAAATGCGCCAAACATCGATTTCGCTGGGGGTTTCAATATAAAAAATCAAGTATGGGTATCGGCCTAGGGGCCATGTACGCAAACCCGGTAAATTCAGCTCATATGCGTAGCGTGCGGATCCAATGTTGGGATGACGACTGATCTGTGTGTACGCTTGTTCTAATTCTTGAATAAAGCCTGCGGCGACGCGCTTAGAGGCGGCTTCCAAATAGTAGGTAATGGCTTCGTCGGTGTCGTTGGCGGCTTTTGCGCGCAGCACGACGGGTTTAGCCGGTGACACAGCGCTAGTTGCCGGTTTTATAGTTTTTGACGCGCTGCCTCAAAATTGAAAAATACTTGGCGTTCACGGTTTCGGCCGCTTCGGATGAGGCACCTTCCAGCAGCAACAAGCGTAGCTGCTGCCTTTCTTGATCTTGACGGATCAGTTCATGCAGATACTCGCTACTGGTGCTGTAGCCACGCTGCCGAACTTGCTCATCGACAAAGCCCTGCAGCGATTCGGTAAGTGATATGTTCAGCGTACTCATATCGTTGAGGCTAATGTTTCTGAGTAAAAAGGGCAAGCCTGCCGGGAACAATTCATCATACTGCCAAATAACATCGGGTGCAGTTTCATTGCTGTAGTCACCATGCTTTAAACTGCTCAACGGTTAGCTGTTTCTTCAACGTGCCGTTTTAATCGTGCCCCTTAAACTCACCGACACTGCGTTCCCGGACATCAAGCTGATCTCGCCCCAGGTTTTTGCCGACGAGCGTGGCTGTTTCATGGAAACGTTTCGGGCGCAGCGTTATACGCAGTTGCCGGGGCAGAACGGGACTTTTGTGCAAGACAACTTCTCGCGCTCTGTGCGCGGCGTGTTGCGCGGGCTTCATTTTCAGCACCCTAACGGGCAGGGCAAATTGCTGCGTGTGGTGCAGGGTAGTGTTTACGACGTAACCGTAGACGTGCGCCTGGGTTCGCCTACTTTCGGCCAGTGGCAGGCCCTGACGCTTAGCGAAGAAAATCCTCAGCAGCTATGGATTCCGCCCGGGTACGCGCATGGATTTCTGGTGCTTTCAGAGCAAGCCCTGGTCGACTACAAATGCACCGCTTATTACGACCCGGCAAGCGAAGCGTGTCTGCGCTGGAACGACCCCAACCTGGGCATAGACTGGCCCTGCGATGCGCCGCAGCTTTCCGACAAAGACGCACAGGGCCAAACGCTGAAAGAGCTGCTTGATGCGGGGCGGTGTCCAGCGCGATGAAGGTACTTCTTACCGGCGCCGACGGCCAGCTTGGCCGAAGCATACGGCAGCTTCGGCCTGAAGACTGGCGCCTGACCGCATTGGGCTCGAAGCAGCTGGACATTACCGACGCAGAGGCAGTTCACGCGCAAGTACAAGCCCTGCGCCCCGCAGTAATTATTAACGCAGCCGCCTACAACGCCGTCGACCGCGCCGAGCACGAGCCTGATCGAGCCTTCGCCGTCAACGCATACGGCCCCCGTAATTTGGCGCAAGCCGCCAACGAGGTAGCCGCCCGTCTGGTGCATGTATCAACCGATTATGTTTTCGGAGCCGCGCATTCATTCGGCCCTTTCGACGAGAACGCGCTCACCAGCCCATTAAACATCTACGGCGAATCAAAGCTGCAAGGCGAACAATGGGTGCTTCAAGCCCAGCCCCACGCCTTGGTGATACGCACCGCCTGGGTCTACAGCGCCACAGGCAAGAACTTCGTAACCACCATGCTGGACGCCGCCCGGCGCGGCCAGCCCCTGCGCGTGGTTAACGACCAGGTCGGCGCCCCCACCTTTGCGGGCGATTTGGCCGCAGCCATAATCGGCCTGCTTAACCACCCCCGCGCCACGGGCGGCATCTACCACTACAGCGGCGCCACCGCCCTTAGCCGCTACGATTTCGCCCGCGCCATCCTGGAAACCGCGGACCGCCTTCACCCCGGCAACCGCGCCGGCTTGCTTACCGCCATTGCCTCCAGCGATTACCCCACAGACGCCCCCCGGCCACTTTACTCGGTGCTGAACTGCCGCAAAATGGCCGCGCTGGGCTTTCCCCCTAAAGAACTGATGCAAAGCCTGCCGGACGTGGTGCGCGCCATACTGTTGTAGCACCACTTGCGTGGTCCATTTGCCATGGTTCTTTGGACGATGGCATTTCAGTCCTCTCTACCTGCCCAAGACCACTGTTTCCGCGTACGATCGCCCATTTCGGTCAAGGTCGAGCACCATGAAAACACAACATCTTTGTTGTATAATTTAGCTGTATTCGTTTCAGGAACGAAATGAAATACAGCGAATTCAGAAGATGGCTGAGCAAGAAGGGTGCAACGTTTCAGCGGCATCGATCTGGTAGCAGTCATTACCGAGTTACATTAAACGGGAAATCCACTGTTTTCCCTGATCACGGTTCGCGCGAAATTGGTAAGGGATTGGTCGAAGAAATAAAAAAGCAGCTCGGAATCAAAGACTGAAGTTTTAGCGGCGAACAGGCTTTCGCGCTAAATGTGAGGACTTATGCTTAGCTATCCCTATACCCTTACCCGAGACACAAACGGTGCATTCTTGGTTCAGTTTCCCGATGTGCCCGAAGCGCTTACTGTGGCTGACTCTGCATCAGAGGCGGCGATTAATGGGCGGGAAGCTCTGGAAGCTGCTCTGGAGATCTATTTCGACGAGAAGCGCCTCATACCCGCGCCGTCTGCGCCTGCCAAAGGGCAGCCGTGCATAACCTTGCCGGTGCTTGTGGCTTCCAAAGTCTTGCTGGCCAACGAAATGGTCAGTCAAGGTGTACGCAAGGCCGATCTCGCCCGACGCCTTAATGTGCATATGCCGCAGGTCGACCGACTGCTTGACCTACGCCATTCGTCAAAAATCGAGGCGATTGAAGCGGCCTTACGGGCGCTGGGCAAACAGCTAGACGTACGCGCGGTTTGAACAAAAAAACCGCGGGTGTTACCCCGCGGTTGAAGCGTTGTAGCTCTACGCACTAGCCCCTGCACGAACTACGCTTGCGTACAGTGGCCTGTGCGCGTACCAGGCGGTTAAACCTAAAGCCTTAAACTTTAAGCCGCCGCGCGCTGGCGCTGTACCAACTGGTTGTCTTTGCCTTCCACCAGCGGGGTCAACACAAAGTTGAACTCGATGTCCTGGTATTCGTCGGCCTTCAAACCCAGGGCCTTGCCGCCGGTTTTGTTGGTAACGGGGGGGATCAGGTCTTCGCGAGTCGCGTAGGCAAAGTCGTCCCAGATAAGCGGGTCGCCTTCAATGTTGAACTGCGTGGTCAACTTGCGCTGGCCGTCGGCGCTGACAAAGAAGTGCACGTGGGCGGGGCGGTTGCCGTGGCGGCCCAGCCCGTTCAGCAGTTGCTGCGTGGCGCCTTGGGGCGGACAGCCATAGCCTACGGGCATCAGCGTGCGGAACTCGTA
>NZ_DATJBQ010000153.1:0-7530 GCF_035515275.1 Pusillimonas sp. | reverse complement strand
CATGGCAAAGACGGCGTCGCAAGGGAATTTTTTGAACAGCCCGTCTTCGATCATGCGCTTGGCGCCGCCCAGGCTTTCTTCGGCGGGCTGGAATATAAGGTTGAGCGTACCCGAGAACTCGCCGTGCTCGGCCAGGTACTGGGCCGCACCCAGCAAGATGGCGGTGTGCCCGTCATGGCCGCAGGCGTGCATCACGCCGTCGTGCTTGCTTGCATAAGGCAGTCCGGTTTCTTCTTGAATGGGCAAGGCGTCCATGTCGGCACGAATGCCCAGGCTGCGAGTTCCGTTGCCGCGTGTCAGGCGCCCCACAACGCCCGTTCCGCCCAAGCCGCGCTCGACCTCATAACCCCAGGCCAGAAGCCGTTCTGCAACCAGGTCGCTGGTGCGAAATTCTTCAAAGCCCAGCTCGGGGTGATGGTGGATGTCTTGGCGCACGGCGGTGATTTCACCGGCCTTGCGGTTCATGTATTCAAGAAGGTTTTGTGGCTGTTTGGACATGATGTGTACCTAGAAACAAAAATCGCGCCCCGGCGCAGAAGCCAGCAACTTGACGGTGTAAGGGTGCTGGGGAGTGTTGAAGACTTGCCTGGTGTTGCCCTGCTCTACCACCTGGCCCCGGTGCATCACGAGAATGCTGTCGCAGATCTGGCTGGCCACTCGCAAGTCGTGGGTGATAAAAATAATGCCCAGCGAAAGCCGCTTCTGAATGTCGGCCAGCAGGTCAAGAATCTGCGCCTGCACGGAGACGTCAAGGGCTGAAACCGCTTCGTCTGCAATAAGCACTTTGGCTTCGCAGGCGAGCGCGCGGGCGATCGAAATGCGCTGGCGCTGTCCGCCCGAGAACTCGTGCGGATACCGGTGAAGTGCTTCAGGGCTTAGCCGAACCAGCTGCATCAGTTGCTCTGCCCGACGCCATGCTTGCGAACGGGGCACACCAAAGTTGATGGGGCCTTCGATAATTGAAGCCCCCACGGTCTGACGGGGATTGAGCGAACGATAAGGATCCTGGAAGACCATTTGAACGTGCCGCCGAAAGGGCGAGAGCTGGCGGCTGCCGGCATGCGCCACCGAGCGGCCCAACGCGATAATATCGCCCGAAGTGGGCTCGATGAGCCGCGCAATGCAGCGTGCCATGGTGGATTTGCCGGACCCGGATTCGCCGACGATACCGACGGTTTCGCCCGGACGAACCGTTAGCGATACGTTCAGGGCGGCCCGAACCTGGCGACGCTTGCCCGGCCAGCTTCCCATGCGATACACCTTGGACACGTCGCGGGCTTGCAGAAGCGGCTGCGCGTCGGGCACTGCGGGGCGTGCGGGCGCAGACAAGGACGGTACAGCGGCCAGCAGCATCTTTGTGTAGGGGTGGGCCGGTTGCGTCAGCACTTGGGTTCTGGTCCCCGATTCGACCATGCTGCCCAACTGCATCACAGCCACTTCGTCGGCAATTTCGGCCACCACGCCAAAGTCATGCGTAATGAACAACACCGCTGTTTCGCTTTCGCGCTGCAAGGTCAGAATCAGCTTCAGGATCTCGGCCTGGGTGGTCACGTCAAGCGCCGTGGTGGGTTCGTCGCAGATCAGTAGCGCGGGCTTTAATATCAGCGCCATTGCAATAACAATGCGCTGGCGCTGACCCCCCGACAACTGGTGCGGGTACGAGGCGTAAATGCGTTCGGGCTCGGGCAGCTTGACCCGCTCGAATATGGCCAGAATTTCTTTGCGTTGCTGGGCGGCATTCAGCTGGGTGTGTTGCGCAAGAAGCTCGGCCACCTGTGCGCCACAGTTCATGGTGGGGTTCAAGGCGGTCATGGGTTCTTGAAACACCATGGCCATGGCGGCCCCGCGCAGCCTGCGCAATTGCGCTTGCGGGGCGTTCAGTATGTGGCTTCCTTGCAATACGATAGAGCCTGTGGCCGGACCCAGTTGCTTGGGAAGCAAGCCCATTATCGCATTGGCAATAACCGATTTGCCCGAACCTGATTCGCCCACCAGGCACAAGATTTTGCCCGGCTCGATACTGAAGGAAATGTTCTCTACTGCGTTGGGGCGGTCGGCCGAAGCGGGCAGGTCGACGGTCAGGTTCTGAATGTCCAGCACCGGCGCGCAGCCTGAAGCGATATTTTTTGCGCTCATTGTTTAGCCTTGTTGTTTGCTGAACTTCGGATCGAGCGTGTCGCGCAGCCCGTCGCCCAATATATTGACGGCAAGAACGGTTAAGGCAAGAAAGACGCCGGGCAGCAGGACGTTATGTGGAAACTCATTGAACTGGGCGCGCCCTTCGGACATGATGTTGCCCCAAGTGGCCATGTCGGTAGGCAAGCCGACGCCAAGAAATGAAAGTATGGCTTCAACCAGAATGGCTGCAGCGCAGACATAAGTGCCTTGTACGATTAACGGGGCCACCGCATTGGGCAAAATGTGCTTCAGCAGTATTTTCCAGATGGGCGTGTCCAGCGCAATGGCCGCCTCGACGTAAGGCTCTTCGCGTATGGTTAGCACCACAGAGCGCACCAGCCGGGCCACGCGGGGAATTTCGGGTATGGCAATGGCAATGACAACCGTTGTAACCGTGCCGCCGAACAGGGCCACCAGGCTGATGGCAAACAAGATCCCCGGAATGGCCATCAGGCCGTCCATCAGCCGCATCACCAGGCTGTCGATCGCGCGAAAATACCCGGCCAACAGGCCGATCAGCATGCCCAGCGTCAAGGCCAGCAGCGCCACCGCAATTCCTATGGTTATCGAGATGCGGGCACCGTATAAGGTGCGGCTCCATATGTCGCGCCCCAAGCTATCGGAACCCATCAGAAAATAATGGTCGAACGTATCGCCGGCCAGGTTGGTGAATTGACCCGGCGTCAGGGGCAGCATGTTGCCGCTGGCCGGGTCGATGGCATTGGGGTCGATGGTGCCCAGCCACGGCGCAAAAATGGCCATGATGATCAGCAGCAAAAGAACCCCCCCGCCTATGCGTACCGAGCCATTGCGCAAGGCGGTGGCAAGGGCTCGTCGCTTGATTGATGCCGCGGGGGCGTCGGGTAATGCTGCGGACGTGTCCTGGGTCATGATCGAATCGGCCATAAGCTTTGCCTCGGTTTTTTAGTCTTTGAAGATCAGTAGCGAATGCGAGGGTCGAGCACCAAGTAACTAAGGTCGACCAGCAGGTTGATAAAGACATAAATCACCGAGAAGAACAGGATGATTCCCTGTATTAACGGAAAGTCGCGCGACAGCACGGCATCCACCGTCAGTTGGCCCAGTCCCGGAATCGCGAATACGGTTTCGGTCACCACCACCCCGCCGATCAGCAGGGCCACTCCGATGCCAATCACGGTAACGATGGGTACTGCGGCATTGGCCAGGCCGTGTCGTATCAAGACCCGGGCCTCTGAAATACCCTTGGAGCGCGCGGTGCGGATGTAGTCTTCGGTCATGGCTTCCGCCACGGCTGCGCGGGTGACGCGGGCGATCAACGCCACATAAATAATCGACAGTGCAATCGAGGGTAGGATAAGGTGCCTGATCCAGGGGATAAAGCCGTTTTCCAGGCGCGCATACCCTTGTACCGGCAGCAATTGCCAGTGCAGCGAGAACAGCCAGATCAGTACATAGCCCAGCACGAAGGCGGGTATCGAAAAGCCCAGCACCGAAAAGCCCATCAGGGCTCGATCCAGCCATCCGCCATGGCGCCAGGCCGCCAGCACACCCAGCGGAACCGCTACCGCCACCGCGACCACCAGCGTCAAGGCCGCCAGCGAAATGGTGGGCTCAATGCGCTGCGAGATCAGTTCAGTGACGGGAATCTTCATGAAGAACGATTCGCCCAGATTGCCCTGCACCAGCTCGCCGACCCATCGGACAAACTGAATCGGCAATGCGTCGTTCAGGCCCAAAGAAGCCCGCACCAATGCAATGTCGTCGGCAGTGCCACTGTTGCCCACAATGGCGGCGGCAGGATCGCCGGGGGCCAGGCGCAACATGAAGAAAACGATCAGGGCGACGATGACCAGCACCGGCACTGTGGCAAGTATTCGGCGTAAAAAGAAGGCAAGCATGGCTACCTCGGAAACCTGGGCAGTACGAAGGCGGCGCGTTCTACCGGACGCTGCGGGCAGGGCCCGGTAGAACGCAGCGGTGGATCAATGGTGCTTTTTGATGTTCCAGAACACGCTGATGGGCGCGTTGACCAGACCGCTGACAACACCCTTGCGAACGGCAGAGTAGTTCTGCGATTCACCCAACGGGCCGTATAAGCCCGTTTCGAACACTTGTGTCTGAATTTGCTGTGCAAGGTCTTTACGTTTGGCTTCGTCCATGGTGGCCAGGAACTCAGACTTCAGTTGCTCGAGCTTGTCGTCGACAGCCCAGCCAAACCAGCCTTTCTCGCCGTTGCCGGTCATGGGGGCGAAGTACAGCGGGTTCATTGTGTCAGAGGCGCCCCAGCCGGTTATAAAAATGTTCCAGCCGCCGTCTTTCGGCAGATCCTTCTTGGCTCGTCGTGCCACCAGGCTGGGCCAGTCCAAAGATTGCATGTCAACGTTGAACCCGCCTTGTTTAAGCAACTGAGCCAGCACAGGCGGAAACTTGTTAAGCAGCGTGAAATCGGACGGGTTCATCAGAACGACCGGCGTGCCGTCGTATCCCGCTTCTTTAAGCAGCTGCTTTGCCTTTTCGAACTGAGGCTTGCCCGTGAAGTACCCGGTATTGCCGGAATCATAAGCAGAGCCGCAGGGGTAAATGGACGTGCACGGGTTGTAAAGATCCTGGTTGATCATTTGAGCGCGCATCAGGGCTTCTTGGTTCAGCGTCAAAATCGCGGCCTGGGCGATT
Organism: Pusillimonas sp.; assembly: GCF_035515275.1. Taxonomy (GTDB): domain Bacteria; phylum Pseudomonadota; class Gammaproteobacteria; order Burkholderiales; family Burkholderiaceae_B; genus Pusillimonas. The sequence continues at coordinate 2,697 of NZ_DATJBQ010000153.1, read as the reverse complement.
TTTGGGTTGTCGAACGGCGGAACGTGGTGGTTCAGATGCATGGCATACATGCCCTTGGGCACGGGCGCCAGCAGTTCGATCTGGGGGTTCGCCTTAAGGGCCGCATACTGCCCCGCGGGCACCCACGAGACCATGTCGATCTCGCCGTTGACCAAGGCGTTTGCCTGGGTCTGAGCGTCTTTAATAATCAACCACTCGACCCGGTCAACATACACGTGCTTGCCGCCAGTGGTGCCCGAGGGCGCTTCGGCGCGTGGAACGTATTGCGGATTCTTGGTGTACACCACCTTTTCGCCGGGGCGGAATTCGTCGGCCTTGAAGATATATGGGCCCGATCCGGTGGTGTCGGCGATTTGCTCGCCGGCGGGGGTTTCGGCAACCTTTTTGGGCATGATAAAGGGTGGGTTGGACGAAGGCTTGGCCAAGGCCTCGAGCACCATGCCGAAAGGCTGCTTGAACTGCAGCTTGATGGTCTTTGCGTCAGAGGCGTCAATCGTTTCCAGTGCCGCAAACATTTTTTGACCCAGGTTGTCGCGTTGTCCCCAGCGTTTAAGCGACTGGATCACGTCTTCGGCTGTTACGGGTTGACCATCGTGAAAACGCAAGCCCTCGCGCAGGGTCAGGGTCCAGTTAAGCCCGTCGGCGTCAGCGCTGTACGTGTCGACCATCTGGGGCTTGACCTTGCCTTGCTCGTCAACCCCAAACAGGGTGTCGTAGATCATGTAGCCGTGATCTCGCGTGACGAAAGCGGTGGTCCAGATGGGGTCCAGCACCTTAAGATCGGCCTGCGGCACCATGCGCAGTACTTTCTCGGCATCTTGTGCGTGGGCCAGGGCGGCGGCGCTGCTCAGGGCGACCAGGGCGGTTAATCGCAGTAGTTTTGTTTTCATTGTGTTGTCTCCTCGTTGGGGGAAATGCGAGTTTGATGCTTACATGGCGATAGGGTCTTGCTGAGGTGGGTGGTTTTGAGCCGGTTTAAGGAATGCTTCGGTGGCGCGCTGCGGGTCTTCGTGCAAGGCGTACAGTTTTTCCAGGCAGCGCTTGAGCACCGTGGTTTCTTCGGCGCAAAGCACGCTCATCATGTTGGCTTCCATTTGCCGGCCTATAAGGTCGGCGTCTTTAACCCGTTTGATGCCGTCGGCAGTAAGGTAAAGATTGGTTTGCCGCGCGTCGCCGGGGTCAATGGCGCGCAAGATCAATTTGCGCGCAACAAGGCCTGCAATGGCTTTTGAGGTTAGTGTTTTTTCAATGTGGGTCTGTTCGATCAGGCGTGACACCGTGAGCCCGGGCTGCGTGGCAATAAAGCGCATCAGTCGCAGCTCGCGTAGCGAAAGCCCTACTTGTGCTTCGTAGACCTTAGAGGCAACCGCCTTGGCGCGCTCATTCACGACGTCTATCTTGAAAGTGACGTAATCAAGTTTGATGTCGACGGGAGCGGGGAAGTTTTTGGGTTGGCTCATGGCTATTAAATGCTGATTGCAATAGTTGAAATTTGCACCTAATGAAGAGTGCCATAGCGTCAACCCCGCGAACATGGGTGTTTGTACCGTTAGTGTTTATACCGAGCATATTGAATCGGCGGGCAGACGTAAAAATGGGGCGCTGTATTACCAGCGCCCCGTTGTGGCCGGGCAGGTGGCGCGCGCGTCGGCCTTAACGAAACAGCGACTCGACGTAATCGGCGCCTATGCCCACTTTTTCGTAGTGGTCTTTGCAGAGCTTGATGTAGTCGTGCACGTCGAAGTAGCCGTCGGCATTGCCATCTTCATCGAGCCAGATCAATGGGCCCTTGACGACAAAGAAGGTGCGCATGGGGTCTTCGTGTTCGTACGCGACCAGGGTGTGCCCTTCGCCTGGTGTCTCGTAGATGAAGTCGCCGGCGGTGGCGGTCCAGTCGTGCTCGAGGTAGCCCCACTTGCCCGAGATGGTGTAGGCAAACACTTCGTGGGGGTGATAGTGGCGGTTGACCAGCCCGGCCGATTTGGCCATTAAGATGTCGGCCCATTTGTTCTGCGAAGGCGATATCCATAAGGGCCGTGACGACACCGTTTCGCTAAACGGCACGTAGTAGCGCTCGTCGTCGGTGGGGGCATTGGCAATGTAGGTCTCGGCCTTGGCGTCGGCCTTGAACACATTGGCAATGGGTTTGATGTCTCTCCAGAATTCAGTGGTGGCTTTTTCGGCCATGCAGCGCTCCTTGGAAACGAGGGTTGAAAACCAACCGGCTCCGGGCCGAAGCCGGGAGCCGGTTAAAGTGGTTCGGAGCCCGCCCTGTATGGGCAGGCGGTACCAACAGAATAACTACATTTTGCACTGCTGGTAGTAAGCGTCTTTGTGATCTTCAAACACAACGCCCTGCGCAGCCAGTTGAGCCTTGCCGTCTTCGCCCTTGACCACGTCAACACGGTACCAGTCGGTAATCGGGAAATGGTTGGTGTTGTAAGAAAAGTCGCCGCGAACCGAAGCGAAATCAGCCGCCTCAAGCGCCTTGCGGACGGCCTCTTTGTCTTGCATCTTGCCGTCGAGCTTTTTGATGGCCGAGGCGATCAGGTTGGCTGCGTCGTAGGACTGGGCGGCATACAACGAGGGCGAACGGTTGTATTTTTTCTCGAAAGCTTCGACGAACTGCTTGTTTTGAGCGTTATCGAGGTTGGGCGCATAGGGTGAGTGGGTGATGACACCCAGGGCGATGTCTTG
>NZ_DATJBQ010000152.1:0-6039 GCF_035515275.1 Pusillimonas sp. | reverse complement strand
GTGCGCGGCATATTCATAAATCGGTTATAAATCGTCCTCGAAGCTGGGCGTACGATGTAAAATTTGCTGCATTGCCGCATAAGCGAAAAAACTGTAGAAGCATTCTTTGGAGATAGTCATGCGATTGATCCTGCTCGGCCCCCCCGGCGCTGGCAAGGGCACTCAGGCCGCGTTCATTACCGAAAAGTTCGGCATTCCCCAGATTTCCACGGGCGACATGCTGCGGGCTGCCGTCAAGGCCCAAACCCCACTGGGCATTGAAGCCAAGAAAATAATGGATACCGGCGGGCTGGTTTCGGACGACCTCATCATCGGCCTGGTGCGTGATCGGCTCAAACAGCCCGATTGCGAGAACGGCTATCTTTTTGACGGTTTCCCCCGCACCATTCCTCAGGCTGACGCGCTCAAAGAAGCCGACATCGGCCTGGATTTCGTGGTTGAAATTGTGGTGCCTGACGAAAACATCATTGAGCGCATGAGCGGGCGCCGTGTTCATCCAGCCAGTGGCCGCAGCTACCACGTCAGCTTCAATCCGCCCAAAACACCCGATGTCGACGACATTACCGGCGAGCCTCTGGTGCAACGCGACGACGACCGCGAAGAAACGGTACGCCATCGCCTGTCGGTCTATCAAGACCAAACCCGCCCTCTGGTCGGCTACTACTCAGACTGGGCAAAATCCGGCGACCAGCGCGCTCCCGCGTTCCGTCAGATTTCAGGTGTGGGTTCGCTGGATGAAATCCGACAGCGCATCGCAGAAGCACTCAATAAATAGCGTTATCCGCATTACTGATCAAGAACATCGAGCGGGCCCGGCGCCCGTTCTACTAAAGGGAAAACATGGAGATCAAGGACAAAGTATTCGTCGTTACGGGCGCAGCATCGGGCCTGGGTGCCGGAACCGCGCGCATGCTGGTCGCCGAAGGCGCCAAGGTGGTATTGGCCGATGTGCAAGACGAGGCAGGTAAGCAATTGGCCGCCGAACTTGGCCAAACCTATGTGCATTGCGACGTCACCCAAGAGACCGACGCCATGGCCGCCATCGAGGCCGCAAAAACGCTGGGCCCGCTGTTCGGCCTGGTCAGTTGCGCCGGCGTTGCACCCGCTTCGCGTACGGTCAGCAAGACCGGTCCACATGCGATTGAACTGTTTCAAAAAGTGGTCATGATCAACCTGGTGGGCACGTTTAACATGGTGCGCCTGGCTGCGGCTGCCATGGGCCAGAATGAGCCCGAGCCCACCGGTGAGCGCGGTGTCCTGATCAACACCGCCTCGGTAGCCGCCTACGACGGCCAGATCGGCCAGGCCGCCTATGCCGCCTCAAAAGCGGGCGTGGTGGGCATGACCCTGCCCATTGCTCGCGATCTGTCCAAGGTGGGCATACGCTGCGTCCCCATTGCTCCAGGCATATTCGGTACGCCCATGGTGTTCGGCATGCCTCAAGAAGTGCAAGACTCACTGGCCGCCAGCATTCCCTTCCCCTCGCGGCTTGGCCGGCCCGAAGACTATGCCAAGCTGGTTCACAGCATCATCACGAACGAGATGCTCAACGGCGAAACCATCCGGCTGGACGGCGCCATTCGCATGGCACCCAAGTAAGTACCCATGAGCCTGCTTCGGTCGGCCGCCACTGTTAGCGGCCTTACCTTGTGCTCACGCATCACGGGCCTGTTCCGAGATATCCTGATTGCCAGTTCGTTCGGCGCAGGCCCCCTTACCGACGCCTTCTGGGTCGCTTTCCGCATTCCCAACCTGCTGCGCCGGCTATTTGCCGAAGGCGCGTTTTCGCAGGCCTTCGTTCCCATTCTTGGCGAAGTACGCTCCCAAGGCACGCCCGACGAAGTCAGGCTCTTGCTTGATCGAGTCGCCCTGCTGCTGACGGTGGCGCTGATGGGCGTAACGGCGCTGGGCATTATTGCCGCGCCGTGGGTGGTCAGCGCGATGGCCAGCGGCCTGCTCGTCGAATCCAGGCAAACTGCATTTGATGCAGCGGTGTGGATGACGAGAATCATGTTCCCGTACATTCTGTGCATGTCGCTGGTAGCATTGGCCTCGGGCATATTGAACACCTGGAGCCGTTTCGCCGTGCCGGCGTTTACCCCGGTGCTGCTTAACTTGAGCATGATCGGGGCCTGTCTGTTTCTGGTTCCCTACTTTGATGTACCCATCTACGCCCTGGCTGTGGGTGTCATGATAGGTGGCGTCGCCCAACTGGCCATGCAATGGCTCGCGCTTTCACGACTGGGATTGCGCCCTCGTTTTTCACCCCAGCTGCGCGCCGCTTGGCACGACTCGACCGTGCGGCGCATCGCCCGCCTGATGGTTCCGGCCACACTAGGCGTCTCGGTAGCGCAGATCTCCTTGCTCATCAATACCAATATTGCAACGTGGCTGGCGTCGGGCAGCGTCACGTGGCTGTCGTTTGCCGACCGCCTCATGGAGTTTCCCACCGCCCTGCTGGGCATTGCCTTGGGTACCGTGTTGCTCCCCAGCTTGTCGGCCGCGCACGCACGCCAGGATCACGATGGCTACAACGCCCTGCTCGACTGGGGGCTGCGCCTGGTGATACTGCTGGGTTTGCCGGCGGCATTGGGCATGGCATTGCTTTCGGAAGGGCTGGTCGCCACCTTATTCAACTATGGCGCCTTCAGCGCGCAAGATGTCCAGCAGACCCGTCTTGCCGTCATGGCCTACGCAGTCGGGCTGCTGGGCCTGCTGGCCATCAAGATTCTGGCACCGGGCTTTTATGCCAAGCAAGACATTCGCACCCCTGTTCGCATTGCCCTGATCGTACTGGTGCTTACCCAGATCATGAACCTGATCTTTGTGCCCTGGTTTCAGCACGCGGGGCTCGCGCTTTCCATTGGGCTGGGCGCCACGTTCAATGCCCTGATGCTGCTGGTTCTGCTGCGCCGAAAGGGCGTGTATACGCCGTCGAAAGGCTGGGCGGCGTTTGTGGCGCGCAGCCTGCCGGCCATGGCGGCCCTATGCGCCTTGCTTTGGTTCGCCGACCAACACATCGATTGGGTGGGCCCCACCGTTTCGGGCGGCCAGCGAGCCCTTGCCCTGAGCGTTGTGCTGGCTGCAGCGGCAGCCGTATACTTTGGGGTGTTGTTCGCATTTGGATTTAGGCCCAGGCACTTTACAAAGCGCGCCGTTTAAGCTATAGTTACTGTCTTTGCCGATTAAACGATTACTTAGAAACGATATTTAGAAACCCATGGCCAATACCGCACAAGCACGTAAGCGCGCCCGTCAGTCGGTTGCGCGCAACAAGCATAATTCCAGCATGCGCTCGATGCTTCGCACGTCGATCAAGCGTGTGCGCCAGGCTATCGAAGCCGGCGACAAAACCGCCGCTACTGAAGTCTTGCAAAAAGCCAGCAGCGTCATCGACCGCGTGGCCGACAAAAAAATCATTCACAAAAACAAGGCCGCTCGTCATAAAAGCCGCCTTGCAGCCGCTGTTAAGGCATTGGCCTAAACAGGCAGGTTTAATCGGCACAGGGCTTTAGCCCATTAAGAACAGGACGCAAATGCGTCCTGTTTTTTTTTGCAGCGCCCGGCAGGCGGCTGCCCTGCTGCTTTCGGGTTATAGTTTTTGCACCTGGCCGGCATGCTGAAGCATCGGCCTCTACTTTGCAACTCCCGCCAATCAGACACGCTATGCCAGAACAAAAACCCACCCTGCTGCAGTTGTTTGCCGTGCCCATTTTGCCCCAGGCCCAGCAGCGGCTGGAAGACGCCTACCACGTGCTGCGTCTTTGGGAAGCCAACGACCCGAACCTGCTCATGCAAGAGCATGCCCACACGGTCGAGGCACTGATTGCAAGCTCTTTTTATCCGGCCCGGGCAACCCTGATCCACCAGTTGCCCCAACTTAAGGCTATTTTTAATCTGGGGGTGGGCTACGACGGCATCGATGTGAGCCTGGCCCATTCACGCGGCATTCAGGTCAGCAACACACCCGATGTCTTGAACGACTGTGTGGCCGACCTGACCTGGGGCCTTATTCTGGCTACCATGCGGGGCATGGGCCGCGCAGAACGCTTCGTACGCAGCGGCCAGTGGCAAAGCCGGTTGGCGGCACTACCCCTGGGCAGGCGCGTCACCGGCAAGCGCCTGGGCATTGTGGGCCTTGGCCGCGTGGGTCTGGCTGTGGCCCAGCGCGCCGCGGGCTTCTCTATGGAGCTACGCTATCACAACCGCCGGCCCCGCACCGATGTGGCGTGGGGCTATGAAACCAGCCCCAAGGCTCTGGCTGCCTGGGCGGATATTCTGGTGGTGGCCACGGTGGGTGGCGCCGACACGCAGCACCTGATTGACCGCAGCGTGCTCGAGGCACTTGGTCCCGACGGCGTGCTGATCAATGTTGCACGCGGTACGGTGGTCGACGAAGCAGCGCTGATCGAAGCGCTTTCAAATGGAACCATCGCCGCCGCCGGGCTCGATGTGTTCGAAGCCGAGCCCCATGTTCCTGATGCCCTGAAAGCGCTCGAGAATGTCGTGCTGATGCCCCATATAGCCAGCGCCACGCTTGAAACACGGCAAGCGATGATCAACCTGATGGTCGAGAATGCAGAGTCGTACGCACGCACCGGCAAGGTGCTTACGCCCGTACCCGGATCCAGCTCCTAGCAGCCTGACCCGATCGATACGTTCGAATGAAAAGGCCCGGTTAGACCGGGCCTTTTCGTTCCGGAACCTCTCGCTCTGACGTTCGCAAGTCGTTGTCGTGGGCAAATTCCTCGACAAAGTTCCATGCCAGAGGCTCGAGTTGGCGCAGCCGATGATCGACGACGATGCATCGGACGCCATCAATGAACATGGGTACGACATACGGGGAATAGCTGAGTGGGCCGCCTCGTGAGCCGACGGGCCGAAAACGGGACATGACCCCGGCAAGGCGCTCGGCCCAATCACTGGGTCGAAAACGTTGCCCTGAATGGGTAACGCCGTAAATAATAAATTGCCTGAGCAGGCTCCGAGGCTGATCTTCCGACATGCTTATCCCGCAAAACCAAATAACCACGAGGCTGTCAAAAATACAGCCCTGCGCGAAGATTGTATATGATAGATACAATAGTCGTCTTTGATCCAAGGCTTAACATGTCTCACCAACAGCAAACAGGCCCATTGCGGCATTTTCTGCAGTTTCGCGACCTTACCAAAGAAGAAATCCTGTATCTGCTTGACCGGGCAAAGCTTATTAAGGACAAGTTCAAGCGCTACGAGCCTCATCGCCCGCTGCATGACCGCAACCTGGCCATGGTGTTCGAAAAGGCCAGCACCCGCACCCGCGTCTCGTTCGAGGCCGGCATGTACCAAATGGGTGGCTCGGTCATACACCTTACCACCGGCGATTCGCAATTGGGCCGCTCCGAGCCTATTGAAGACACAGCCCGGGTCATTTCGCGCATGGTCGACCTTGTCATGATCCGCACCTTCGAGCAAACGCGCATCGAACGCTTTGCGTCGCACTCGCGTGTACCGGTCATTAATGGGTTGACCAACGAATATCACCCTTGCCAGATCCTGGCTGACATCTTTACCTTCATCGAACACCAGGGCCCCATACAGGGTAAAACCGTGGCCTGGATCGGCGATGCCAACAACATGGCCTACACGTGGCTGCAAGCAGCCGAAATTCTGGGCTTCACCCTGCATGTTTCGGCCCCCAAGGGCTACCAACTTGACCCCAAGCGTATCGGCCAACCGCCGGCCGGCGTGTTGCGCGAGTTCGACGACCCGATAAAAGCCTGCGCCGGGGCCCACCTGGTCACCACCGACGTCTGGACCAGCATGGGCTACGAAGACGAAAACGAGGCTCGTCGCAAAGCCTTTGCCAACTGGTGCGTCGACGCCGAAATGATGTCGGCGGCCGATCCCTCCGCCCTATTCATGCACTGTCTGCCCGCTCATCGCGGCGAAGAAGTTTCCGCCGACGTCATCGACGGCCCTCAAAGTGTCGTCTGGGATGAAGCCGAGAACCGCATGCACGTGCAAAAAGCACTGATGGAGTTCCTGCTGCTGGGTCAT
>NZ_DATJBQ010000151.1:0-59905 GCF_035515275.1 Pusillimonas sp. | reverse complement strand
CAGCCTCGCGGCCAACTTGCGGTTGTTTCGCTGCCCCTTGCCGGTAACCCGCTTGGGGTAAACCCGAAGGTGTGTGGCTGCGAAAGAACGTAACTATAGCACAGCTATTTTTACTCGTGCAACTGAAAAATAGGCCAAATTTAAGGCAAACCACCTCAAAATCTACCCAGACTTAACCTAAGCCGTTGATCCATCACGGAAATGTATTTTTAACCGGAAAGAAATATATTTTTAACCTGGGAGGAATACCGCCCCGTGCCTTGGAAAAGACGGGGAATGCTCTTTCCCAACCTACCAACTTAGGTTTTCTGCTGGCGCATACGAGCCATCCGGTAACTAAGCTGAGGGCGGGTAATTTTTAATGCGCGCGCTGCTGCTGCCATATTGCCGTCCGCCTGAGATACGGCTTCCTGGAGAAGCAGCGCTTCGAGTTCCTCTAGGCCCAACTCACTTTCGTGCAAGAACTGATATACCCGGCTAACCTTTGTGCCAACATCAGGCAGACCACCGTTCTCGGACCCTGTCGATTCCAGCCTGCCTGAATCCGCCACACCGTCGCTGGGTGGCGCCGCCAACGGCGGAAACAACACAGTGACTTCAATAAGCTGCTCAGACTGCGTAAATATGACGCCCCTCTCTACTAGGTTGCCGAGTTCACGCACGTTGCCTGGCCAGTCGTAGTTACGCAGAGCCGTAATGGCCTGGTTGGTAAAGCCGGCGATATGTTTGCCATGCTGCTTGCAGTGATGGCGCAGCATGTGTTGGGCAAGCAGCAAGATGTCTTCGCGCCTTTCGCGTAGGGGCGGAATGCGGATGGGGTAAACATTAAGGCGATACAAGAGATCTCGACGGAACAGGCCCGCCTCGACCGCCTTGTCAAGCTCGGCGTTAGTGGCCGCCACAATGCGCACATCGACCTTGCGCACTTCGGTGCCACCCAGCTTTTCAATCTCGCCCTGCTGTACTGCCCGCAACAATTTAGCCTGCGCGGCGAGCGGCAGCTCGGCCAGCTCATCAAGAAACAGAGTGCCGCCGTGGGCGCGCTCGAAGCGCCCTTCACGGGCACGAACCGCACCGGTATAAGCGCCCTTCTCGACCCCGAACAATTCACTTTCGATGAGTTCTGCGGGCAAGGCAGCACAATTGATGGCCAAAAATGGGCCTGCTGCGCGGTCGCTTAACGCATGCAGCGCGCGGGCGAATTGTTCTTTGCCCACGCCGGTTTCGCCGGTCAGCAACACAGTTACCGACGTGGGGGCCGCCTGTTGCAACAATAAAAAGGCCCGTTCGAAGGCAGGCGACTGGCCAATGACCTGTGTCTTGCGTGCGCTTTCGTAGAGCTCTCCGCGTAGGGTTTCAACTTCTTCCTGCAGGGCCTGCATCGTGTTGAGCACCGAAGCGGGCTCTTGCCCGGATTCGATTTCTTCGGGCGGCCATTCGTGCAAGAAGCGGCCTTCTATTTTGCAATGCTCGTGGCCACAGGCATGGCAGGCGGTTTCTTTGAAAACTACCGGTTGCTGAAAAAAGGCGCTGGAATACCCGGAGGCGTACCCCAACAACATCCAGCACGCCGGATTTTCTTGTAAGCCATATTCTTGGCGATGGGCTTCGGCTTCCCAGCTGTTACGCCAGTTGAAACTGGCGTGAAAACGACTTTTGGCAGGGTCCGGATGGGGAACGTAGTCGAAGAATGCCGTATCCACCTGCACAGCCCCTTCGAGCATGTGCAACTGCGGCCCCACCGCAAAGGCATCAAAGATACTGCGATCGGGGCGGATCTGGCGGGCCAGAACCCCATCGCGTTCGCCAGCGGAATGCCCGGCCCGCATTAACAGCCAGCGCGCCTGCTTGACGCCGATGCGCTGGATGATTTCTTTGCGCATCGCCTGCAAGGCGTCGACATGCATTAGCAACATGCGCTGGCCAGCCAGCCAAATACAGCCGTCCGGACTGGAAAAGCGCAGCAATTTTCGCAAATCGCTGTCGGATGGCAAAGAATGAACAGGCCTGGAGTTCATGACAAAAAATCGAGATTTCTGAACCTGATTATCGTGCCTAAGAGACCATTGCTGCGCAAGGGTTTTCCCGGCTCATTACACCCACAGGTTTTCCCTGATACGCAATTGAGCAGCTTCTACTCGTGTTTTTTGGTGCTTTTTAATGTTTTCATCATGTTGCGACGCAACAAATCGGATGGCGGATCCGAATCTCAATAAAAATTTTATGCGTGCGTACCTTTTTCAGGCCGGAATCATTCAAACACACTAGTACTAACCCTTAAATTTTCGATCTTCCTAGATAGTGGCATGCATGTTGCGAATTAAGCCTTACCAAACCTTTGTCTGGAGAGCACCGTGCTTCCTTCTTGTCATGCCCCGTCACAGCTCCCGCCGGTCGATGTCAGTAAGCGCTACGTACGTGTGCGCAACCGCCTCGATAACGGCCTGATCGAGTTCGACTTTGCCATCGGCTGGCCCGAACTGAACGTTGAGCTGCTGCTGCCGCCGACAGCGTTTAACGCGTTCTGTGCGGCCAACAAGGTCGAGTTTCTGCCGCCAGCAGACTAATCAGCCCCCAGTCGCCATAACCCACAGCACACAAGCGACCAAACGAAACGGAGACATCTATTCATGAACATTGACCTACAAGCCAAAGAGATCACCCCGGTACGGCATACCTTTGATCGCGTCATAGCCTATACCGGCGATAAGCCGGCCTCCCGCTACTTAGAGTCCATGCTAAGCACGCAGTCCACCGAAAACTTTCACTATCGCCCCACCTGGGAACCCGAATTCGAACTGCACGACATAAAACGCACCGCTATCCAGTTGCGCGACTGGAACGCTTTGCGCGATCCGCGTCAGTTTTACTACGCTGCCTGGACCATGACTCGGGCGCGTCAGCAAGAATCCATAGAGGCCAATCACCAGTTCGTCGAGTCCCGCAATCTTCTCGAGGCAATGCCTGCCGCGCTGCATGCGCAAATCAGCCAGGTACTAATCCCTCTGCGCCATGTCTCGTGGGGCGGCAACATGAACAACTGCAATATTTGCAGTCGCGGTTACGGTACCGCCCTGACAGCGCCGGCCCTCATGCACGCCATGGACCATCTGGGTGCTGCGCAATACATAACCCGCCTGGGGCTAGCCGCCGGCGAAGGCACCGATCTGCTGGACCACGGCAAACAAGTCTGGCTGGAACATGAAGCCTGGCAACCCCTGCGCAAGGCGCTCGAAGACAGCTTCGTCATTCAAGACCCCATCCAGCTGTTTGTATGGCAAAACCTGGCGCTGGAGGGCCTGCTGTTTCCGCTGATCTACGACGAGTACATCGACAACCACGTCATGCTGCAAGGCGGCAGCGCCATCGCCATGCTGATGGCCTTCATGCCCGAGTGGCATCGGGAGTCCGCTCGCTGGGTCGACGCGGTCATCAAAGTTATCGCGGCCGAATCCGATGACAACAAAAGACTGGTGCAAAGCTGGGTAGATCAGGCCGTCAGCACAGTCCAGGCAGCCCTATTGCCCATTGCGCGGCTGGCCCTGCAACAAGCCGGCGACGACGCCATGCAAAACGCCCGCACCGCCCTGTGCGCCCGCCTGACCAAAATCGGCCTGCAGACCGCCTGAGGAGACCCTCATGTCCCAATCCCCGTCCCATGTGTTTATTGCCTTTCAGGCCAATGAAGAATCGCGTGCCGTTGTCGATGCCATTTTGCAAGACAACCCTCACGCACAGGCCGCCTATTCGCCCGGTCTTGTCAAGATTGATGCCCCAAACCGCCTGACCATCACTCGCGCTTCAATAGAAGAACACACAGGCCAGCCCTACGACTTGCAGCAACTGCACGTCAATCTCGTCACGCTCTCGGGCAACATCGACGAAGACGACGACCAACTAACGCTGGCCTGGCACAGCTAGAACTACCACATCCAATCGCTTGCCATCCATCATCCATCAGGAGACTACACCCATGGACACCAGAGTGATCCGCAAAAAACTCGGGCTCAAAGAACGTTACGCTGCCATGACGCGCGGCCTGGGCTGGGAAACCACCTACCAGCCCATGGAGAAAGTGTTCCCCTACGACAAGTACGAAGGCATCAAAATCCACGATTGGGACGCCTGGGAAGACCCCTTTCGCCTGACCATGGAAGCCTACTGGAAATACCAAGGCGAAAAAGAAAAAAAACTTTATGCCGTGATCGAGGCTTTTGCCCAAAACAACGGACAACTGGGCGTTACGGACGCACGCTACATCAACGCGCTAAAACTGTTTATACAGGGTGTTACGCCGCTGGAATACTACGCGCATCGCGGCTTTGCCCATCTGGGTCGCCACTTTACCGGCTCGGCCGCACGGGTGGCCACCCAGATGCAGTCTATCGACGAGCTACGTCACTTCCAGACCGAAACACATGCCCTGTCGCACTACAACAAGTATTTCAATGGCATGCACAACTCGCACCAATGGTTTGATCGCGTCTGGTATTTGTCAGTACCCAAGTCCTTCTTCGAAGACGCCCTGACCGGTGGCCCATTCGAATTCCTGACCGCCATCAGCTTTTCGTTTGAATACGTCCTGACCAACCTATTGTTTGTGCCCTTCATGTCTGGCGCTGCGCATAACGGCGACCTGTCCACGGTGACATTCGGGTTTTCGGCGCAATCCGATGAGTCGCGTCACATGACCCTGGGTATAGAAAGCATTAAATTCATGCTTGAACAAGACCCTGCGAATGTTCCTATTGTGCAGGCCTGGATAGACAAATGGTTCTGGCGCGGCTATCGGGTTCTGACACTGGTTGCCATGATGCAGGACTACATGCTGCCCAAACGCGTGATGAGCTGGAAGGAGGCCTGGGAAATGTACGGCGAAGCCAATGGCACGGCCTTGTTCCGCGACCTGGCCCGATACGGCATACGCGAACCTATGGGCTGGCAGCAGGCCATCAAAGAGAAAGACCACATCAGCCACCAGGCCTGGAACATTTTCTACAACTACTCGGGTGCCGCCGCTATCCACACATGGGTTCCCGGCGATGAAGAGCTCGACTGGCTGTCAGAAAAATATCCGGATTCGTTTGACCGCCTGTATCGCCCCCGCTTGCTGCACTATCGCAAGCTGCAGCAAGAAGGGAAGCGGTTTTACAACAACAGCCTGCCCATGCTGTGCACCACCTGCCAAATACCTATGGCGTTTACCGAACCCGGCGACCCGACCAAGATCTGCTATCGCGAATCCGACTACGAAGGAGACAAGTATCACTTTTGCAGCGACGGATGCAAACACGTCTTCGACCGCGAACCCAAAAAATTCGTGCAAGCGTGGCTGCCTGTTCATCAGATTTATCAAGGCAATTGTTTCAAGAGTGATGTCGACCCGACCGCCCCCGACTTCAATCCCCTGGCCGCAGTACTGGACTGGTACGGCATCCAGCAAGACATAGACAACATGGAATTCGAGGGCTCGCCCGATCAAACCAACTTTGCCGCCTGGACCGGGCAAAACAAATAAGGAGACATGGCATGACCTTACCCCATTCCCTCGGCGACTACCGATTTCCGCCACGCGATGCACGCGAAAAATTTCCGGCCCCCCTGCTGTACATAGGCTGGGAAGACCACCACATGTTTTGTTCCCCTGTGTGCATCCCCGTATCGGGCAAAACACCCTTCGCGGCATTGCAGTCCGAGATACTGCCCGGAATCTACGGCCAGCATCCCGACTTCGGCCGCATCGACTGGGGCGCGGTGCAGTGGCTGCGTTCGGGTCAGCCCTGGCAACCCGACCCCCATGCCTCGCTAGAAGACAACGGGCTGGGCCATAAGGCGGTTATTCGCTTTCGCACACCCGGGCTGACCGGCATCAGCAACAGCTACAGCTAATCCTGGCATACCAACCATAGCACCGTCCGGGTGCTCTTGTTTGACGGGGCACACGCCCCTGGCGAAGACAGCTGGCAACTGTCTTCGCCGACAGGACGCAAGTCAAGAAGGAGACCCTGTCATGACGTACCAACTCACGATCGAACCGTTAGGAACGGCACTGGATGTCGAGCACGGACAAACCTTGCTGGATGCCAGCCTGCGCCAAGGTATTTATATTCCGCATGCATGCGGTCACGGCCTGTGCGGCACCTGCAAGGTCGATGTCCTGGAAGGCGAGGTCCACCACGGCAACGCCAACCCGTTTGCGCTGATGGACTTCGAGCGCGAGGGAGGCAAAGCTCTGGCCTGCTGCGCCACACTTCTATCTGATGTGGTCATTGAAGCCGACATCGACGAAGAGCCTGATGCACATGTGATTCCGGTAAATGACTTCTTAGGCACCGTTACAGATATCCAGACGCTGACTCCAACCATCAAAGCCATCCACCTTAAGTTGCAGGCACCGATCACGTTTCAAGCCGGGCAATATATCAAGGTCAACTTGCCCAACTGCGATGACACTCGTGCATTTTCAATCGCCAACCCGCCCAATGCCCAGGGCCAAGCCGACCACATCGAGCTCAATGTGCGGTTGGTCCCCGGTGGCCGCGGCACCACCTGGCTGCACCACCAACTTAAAGTGGGCGACCGCATTACTATCACTGGTCCCTACGGGCGTTTTTTTGTGCGTCGATCAGCCAACCTGCCTGTGCTGTTCATGGCGGGGGGCTCCGGCCTGGCCAGCCCGTTATCCATGATTCTTGACCTGCTTCAAAGCGGCTATCAACAACCCATCACCTTGATTTACGGCCAGCGCACGCAGGCAGAGCTTTACTATGATGAAACACTGCAGGCACTGGCCGCGCAGCACCCCAACTTTCAGTATGTCCCGACGTTGTCCGACGAAGCGGAAGACTCTGACTGGCAGGGGGCACGCGGTTATGTCCACGATATCGCCCACCAGCATTTGAAAGGTGACTTTACGGGCAAAAAGGCATATTTATGCGGCCCTCCGTCGATGATAGAGGCTTGCATCGGCACACTAATGCAGGGGCGTCTGTTCGAGCGCGATATTTACGCGGAGCGATTCCTTAGCGCGGCAGACGCCGACACAGCACGCAGTGCGTTGTTCCGCCGTATTTAGGCGCTGCCTCGCCGGCACCCTGACAGACCATGACCTCTCCAGCCACCCATTCACACATTGCCCTGCTCCAGCCCGCCACGATACGGATTCATATCGCACCAGGCGACTTATCCTGCCCACATGCCCACGCTGCCGACGCCGGCCTTGAGCCGAATCAGGCCAATATGTCGGAAAACTCTGAACGCAGCTTGGACATCTTGGGCGCGATCACAAACTGGCAATAGCCTTGCTGGGGGTTGCGTTTATAGTAGTTGTAGTGGACAGCTTCGGCGGGCCAGAAGTGAGCGGCACCCAGTACCTTAGTGACGACGGGCGTGTTCAGGGCGGCCTCAACCTGGTCGATCATTTGGTCGGCGGCGATCTTTTGAGCTTCTGACTGACAAAAGATAGCGGAGGCATATTGAGGCCCCACGTCGGCGCCCTGCCGATTAATGGTGGTGGGATCATGGGTGGCAAAAAACACCTTGAGCAAGGTGGTGAAATTTATCATGGTTGGATCGAACCGCACACGCACCACCTCGATATGGCCCGTCTCCTGACTACATACCTGCTCGTAGCTAGGGTTGTCGACGTGGCCGCCGCAGTAACCGGGGGTGACGTCGATTACCCCGCGCAGCGATTGCAGCACGCTTTCGGTGCACCAAAAGCAGCCGCCGCCCAGAACGGCGGTCTCGGTGTTGAGCTCTGGCAGTTGATCCATGGCGTATCTCGCAAAAATAGCTAACTTTACAGAAGCACGCCCTGCTATTCGAGACGGACCTCTGGTTCCTTCAATGACAATATCCATTGTGCCAGCGTTTTCGCATCTTTTTCGCTGACATGGACCTGGCGCGGCATGGGAACCGGACCCCAGTGCCCACTACTGCCGTTGATGATGCGTTGGGCCAGGTAGTCGACGGCTTCGGCATTGCCGGCAAAACGCTCGGCGATAGCCGTAAAGCCCGGGCCAACAACTTTTCGATCAACCCGATGACAAGACATGCAATTACTGGTTTGAGCCAGCCCCAGCCCAACCGTCTGCGCCGACGCTGCACTCGCCGCGACTGCAACACCTGCAAGCGCAGACGCCATCCACACTAAAAATACAAAACGCGACACCATAAATGAACTAATCGACTCCAATAAAAATCGGCCACGCTTTCGGGCCGGCCTCAAACCGGGGCAAAGCTGCGCTGACACACCTGCGAAATTCCGAAAGCTCTTCCTGTATTATCGACGATATTTCACTTCGCACCCCCTACCGCCCATGTTTGTTCATCCGCAATTCGACCCCATAGCCATACAGATCGGCCCCGTAGCCATACATTGGTACGGGCTAATGTACCTGGTGGGTTTTGCTCTGGTATGGCTGCTAGGCAACTGGCGCATCAAGCACGGCAAAACAGACCTTACCCAACGCGACCTCGAAGACCTGATCTTTTATAGCGTTCTGGGCGTTGTCATTGGCGGCAGGCTGGGTTACGCGCTGTTTTACAAGCCTGCCGAATACTTGGCCAACCCAATCGAACTACTTTACGTCTGGCAGGGCGGCATGTCTTTCCATGGCGGGCTGCTGGGGGTGCTGGTTGTTCTTTGCCTGTTCGCCCGCAAAAAAGGCAAGCCCATACTGGCGGTAGGCGACTTTCTTGCTCCGCTAATTCCGCTGGGGCTGGCGGCCGGACGTTTGGGCAATTTTATTAACGGAGAGCTCTGGGGTCGCGCCACCACCATGCCCTGGGGCATGGTTTTTCCACAAAGCGGCAGCAACGCGCCCCGCCACCCTTCACAATTGTATGAACTGGCCCTTGAAGGCTTGCTTTTATTTGCGCTGGTGTGGTGGTTCGCCCGCAAACCACGCCCGTTGGGCCAGGTTGGGGCCGTGTTCCTGATGGGCTACGGCGTGCTGCGCTTCTTGGTTGAGTACACGCGCGAGCCCGATGCCTTTCTGGGGCTGCTAAGCGGCGGCCTTTCGATGGGCCAACTGCTTTCATTGCCCATGATCGCCGCCGGCGTGTTTATTTTTATTTGGAGCGCAAGAAAATCGAGCCTTGCATCGTGACGGTCACGTGCTCGGTGCCCGGCTCTAACGGTATGCGCGCAGACTCGTCTGCGGACGCCGCCATGGCCATCATGCGCGGCATAGGCTGATAAGGCATGCCCATGCCCCCCAAGGCAACGCTTTTTATCGAGTACGACTCAAATCCAAATGCCGCGGCAAGGGCTTGGGCACGATCTTGAAACGCTCTGGCGGCTTCGGCCAAAAGCTCTTGCTCGTGCCGCGCCCGGGTTTCAGGCGCGACCGAAAAGCCCATACCCGCGATGGGCATGCGATCGCTCAGCCTGGCGGCCAGTTGGGATGCCGCCTCGAAGTCTGTGGATTTAAGGATAATGTCGGCGCGCCCCCTCCAGTTGGTGACGGCACCCTTGTCGTCGCTATGCGGCCACACGCGATAGTTGCCGCTGTGCGCCTGCACCTTGCTTTCGCCCTTGGCGTCTTTCATGACTGAATCCAGCGCTTCGGACAAGGCTTTGACGACATTCGCCTGAGACGGATCGCTAAGCTCTTTGGCCAGCGTGATGGTTACGGTGTCTTGTTGTATTTCTTTGGAGGCCTGCGCGTCAAGCGTGGCCTGGGGCCAATGCCGCTGCTCGCGCTTGCCGCGATCGCCCGGGTCACCCTGGTCGCCTGCCTGGGCCGGCATGGCCAGAGCCAATGCAAGGCCCGCTGCCAAGCCTGCCAGCCAGTTGAGTTTCTGCTTCGATAAATACATACGGCCTCCTGGTTGATGCACAGTAGACCGGGTGTCCCGCACAGGACGCCCGGCTGAAATCAGATACCGGACGACAATTCTGCAGCCCCGTCAACCTTGCCGAAGGCGCGCCGCTCGCGCTTGTTCTCGTACATGGCAAGATCAGCGGCGCGCAGGGCCCGATCAAAATCGTCGCGTCCATGGGCTGTGGCAACGCCCACCGAAACACTGAGTGGCGCCCCGCAATAAAACTGGTTGTTCAACTCTATCAGTCGGCGAATGTCTGTCAAAACGGTGGCAGCGTCGCTCTCGGACATGCCCGGCAACAGCACAATGAACTCGTCTCCGCCGATCCGCGCAGCGGAAGCGGGCCGATCAACCACCTTGTTCAGGACCTCACCCATGCGGCGCAGCAAGGCGTCGCCGGCTGCGTGACCTTGCAAATCGTTAAGTGCCTTGAGATTATCGAGATCAAGAGCGATAAACGACACGGGATTAACCCGCTTGCGACCCAACCGCGCGAGCTCGTCAACGTAGAACGAGCGGTTCTTTAGTTGAGTCAGCACATCGTGCTTGCCCAAATACTCAAGGTAGGCCTCGGCTTTCTTGCGGGCGGTAATGTCGGTCAGGGCCAGCAGCACCTTGCTCCAGTCGGCTTCGTGGCCGGCAAATACCGAAAACTGCATGTGGATATGCAACACATCACCGACCAGAGTGCGGTTGCGGACCTCGCGCTGCTGAAACAGCCGACCCTCCCATAGGTCGATCAACTGCTCTGCAAACGACGCGGTCATTTCGTCATCAAAGATTTCATCCAGGCGATCAAGCAAATCGGCTGTGCTTTTTGCCTTGTACATCTGCAAGGTATAGCCGTTGATGTCCAGTACACGAATCTCGGACATACAGCGCTCGACAAATTCGGGATGCACATCAAGAAAAGTACGAAAGTCGACCACCCCCTGTTCGCGCACTTCGTCCAGCAAGCTCTTGATGCGGCTGAAGTCTTCGACCCAGAGAGAAACCGGTGCCTGCTGAAAGAGCTCGCGCGCAAGGGTTTCGTTGGTCAAAGCGCTGCGACGGGACTCTTGCAGCTCGGTCACGTCTTCGACCGCCACCAGCACCTGGTCCCAGGGCTGCGCCCGATCTGCAAGAACCACACCACGCAAGACAATATCGATGCGACGGCCGTCAAGGGTGTAATTGACCGTCGTGCTGCGAAACGAAACGCCACTGCTCCAGAGCTGCAGCATTTCGGCAGTCAGGCCCTCGAACGTGTCGTCGCGCATGACTTCGCCAAGCCGCGACACCAGTGTGGCGACAGAATCAGCCCCATACAGGTTCAGAGTTTGGCGATTGACGTGCTGGATGCGTATGGCTGCGGCGCAGTGGCGCACGCGGTCGGAGTCTTCGGCAAACCAGGCAGCCAGGTTCTTAACTCCTTGGGCACGCCATTGCTCGAAAATCCGATACAACTGGCTGTAGTCCTCGAGCCACAAGGCCATGGGCGTTGCCTCGAAGAAATCATCGAGCCGCACCCCTTGAATCTGCTGCGCATTTTGCACCGGCAATGAATCGGACTTCATATTTGTACCCTCGACATCGATCAGCGCAACGATAGCATTAGCGCGCCCGCTTTTTATTGCACGAAGTATGAGCTTTCAAAAAAAAAGCTCGTCCGTGTGGACGAGCTTTTTAAAAAATGCCCCGCCTGTGCCGTATAGACCGGCATCCCGGAACCGAGGGTTCACGGTGGTCGCCATCAGCCAAGCATCGGGATCGTCAGTTAAGACGTTCACTCCCGCTTGTCAATCCGGCAACCTTTATGCCTAAGCATTGGTTCAAGGAATGTATGGTCAATCTCGAACACTGCAGGGACAATCGGTAGAGCGTTTAATACAAACGCCCCGGAAGTTGTCTAGGTTGCGGCGCTGGTGCCTGAGCCCAGCGCCTGATCGATAAGGTGGTTCATGTCGTCGATTCTACGCTTGAAATCACCTAATGCGATGTCGCCCAATGGGCCGTCGGGCGCACGCATCGCCAAAAGTTCGGCTGCGATCTGAATGGCGGCCATAACCGCGATTCGTTCATTGCTTGAGATTTTACCAGACCCTTTGACTCGCAGCATGCGCTGATCGACCATATGCACGGCGTCAAGCAACGCTTGCTTTTCGGAAGGGGCACAAGCCAGCGAATAATCGCGGCCCAGTATGGAGACATCGATTCGTTCCATGAGTTACTCCTGGGTCGCGCCCGGAAGGCGCATCAAAACAGCATCGATGCGATGTTGGGCGGCGGCCGCTGCGCTGCGCAAACGGGCGGAGTCGTCTTGACTGGCTTGCAGGCTTTGCCGAACCGCTTCGTAGTCGGCGCGGCTACGGGCCACCTCTTCGCGCAGCTGGGCTTCGCCGGCCCGGGCCTGTTGGCGCAAGGCTTCGAGCTCGGCAGCATGATTGAGCGCGTGCTCTGCCGCCTGCTGCTGTGCCGCATGTTCGCGCACGAGCTGATCGCGCAAGGCATTGTGCTCTTGCTCGAGGCCGGAAAGACGCGCTTGCAGCGCAGCGCGGTCGGACTGCAGGCGCTGGACCAGCTTTACAAGCTGGCCGATACGGGCCGAGAGGGAATCGAGATCTTGCAACATGGGCGTTATCGTAAACCATCCCGCCGCAAGCTGGAAAGAGGAAATGAAGTAAATCCGCCCAACTCAGGGGAAATCAGGGTTTTCAGCGATGGATGTGTCGACTACCATGCAGCAGCTTTGCTCGATGGGAGACACCGCAGTCATGCAAGTCAGAAATCAACAAGACTTCTGGGCCGGCATCATGTTTGCCCTGATCGGTGCACTGGCCGCAGCCGGTTCGCTTCGATACCCAATGGGCACGGCCCGCGACATGGGTCCCGGCTATTTTCCGTTCTGGCTTGGCATCGGCCTGGCAGTACTGGGCGCCGGCGTTGCGCTGCGTGCCGTTTCAGCCGAAGCGCCCATAAACAAGCTTGACCCTATCGATCTCAAAACTGTTGCAATTTTAATTGGCTCGGTCGCCTTGGCCGGGGTACTGCTCGAGCATCTGGGCGTTTTTCTGACCTTATTCATCCTGGTGGTGCTTAGCAGCACGGCCAGTCACTTGTTCAGCTGGAAGGTGGCTGTGTTGACGGGTCTGGGCCTGACCATTTTCGTTTGGCTGGCGTTCATCAAAGGGCTGGGGCTTGTCTTTCCGCTTTGGCCGGCGCTCGGCTAAAGCCGGCCTTTTCACTCACTTCAAATCACACAGGCCGCAATGGAACTCATAGAACATTTGTTACTGGGGTTTTCAGTAGCGCTGACCATAGAAAACCTGCTGTATTGCCTGCTGGGCTGTCTGCTGGGTACGCTTATCGGCGTGTTGCCGGGCATTGGCCCCGTACCAACCATCGCCATGCTGCTGCCCATCACCTATGTGTTGTCGCCGGTTGCAGGCCTGATCATGTTGGCCGGCATCTATTACGGCGCGCAGTACGGCGGTTCGACCACCGCCATTCTGGTGGCGCTACCGGGCGAAACCTCGTCTGTGGTCACGGTCCTGGACGGCCACCAAATGGCCCGCAAGGGCCGTGCCGGGTCGGCCTTGGCCATTGCCGCACTGGGTTCGTTCTTTGCCGGCTGCGTAGCCACCGTGGTGCTGGCGGGTTTCGCCCCGCCGCTTGCTCAAATCGCGTTCAGGTTCGGCGCAGCCGAATATTTTTCGTTAATGGTGCTGGGCCTTATCGGGGCCGTGGTGCTGGCCTCGGGCTCGTTGCCCAAAGCCATTTGCATGATATTGCTGGGCTTGCTGCTAGGCATGATCGGCACAGATGTCAACTCGGGCGTGTCCCGCTTTGATTTCGACATTCCCGAGCTGCAAGACAGTCTGGACTTTGCCGTGGTGGCCATGGGCGTATTTGGTCTGGCCGAGATCCTTTCAAACCTTGAGCTTAAAGACAAACGCACCGAAATCACCAGCAAGATCGGCACGCTGTACCCCAACCGCCAAGAGTTCGCCGAGGCCTGGCCCGCCACAGTGCGCGGCACCGCCATGGGCGCCGCCTTGGGCATTCTGCCCGGCGGCGGCGCCATTTTGTCGTCATTTGCCTCGTATACACTCGAAAAGAAAATCTCGAGCACACCCGAACGGTTTGGGCAGGGACACCCCGCCGGCCTCGCCGGCCCCGAATCGGCCAACAACGCCGCCGCACAGACTTCATTTATTCCGTTGCTGACCCTGGGCATACCCGGCAACGCCGTTACGGCTCTGATGCTGGGCGCCATGACCATACACAATATTCAGCCCGGCCCGCGCGTCATGACATCGCACCCCGATCTTTTCTGGGGGCTCATCGTTTCAATGTGGATCGGCAACCTGATGCTGGTCATTCTTAACCTGCCACTGATCGGGTTGTGGATCAAACTTCTGAAAGTGCCTTATCGAATCCTGTTCCCGGCAATTCTGGTGTTTTGCACTATCGGTGTCTATTCGCTTAATTACAACGTCTTCGATATCTGGATGTTGGCCTTGTTCGGGCTGGTGGGTTATGTCTGGACGAAGCTGCGATGCGAGGGTGCACCGCTATTGCTGGGCCTGGTATTGGGCCCCATGATGGAAGAAAACTTTCGGCGGGCGCTGCTGTTGTCGCGCGGCGACTACACCACCTTTGTCACGCGCCCGCTATCACTGACCCTGCTGATCCTGGCCGCTGCTTTGGTTATGATCGTAGCTTTGCCGGTGATTCGTAAAAAGCGCGAAGAAACCTTCGCCGAAGACGACTGACCCCCGGAGCTAGCCCATGCCCTCGATTGCAGCAAAGCAGTATCCCGACACCACCGCGCTCGACATCACCTTTCTGGGGTTGGGCGTCATGGGGTTCCCCATGGCCGGGCACCTGGCCCGCGCCGGACACCGCGTAACCGTCTTCAACCGCAGCACTGACAAAGCCCTACGCTGGGCACAAGAATTTGGTGGCGCGCATGCCGCAACCCCTGCAGAAGCCGCCCGCAACGCCCAGATCGTGCTGTGTTGCGTGGGCAACGACGACGATCTGCGCAGTGTCACAGTCGGCCCTGAAGGAGCTTTGCAGTCCATGACGCCGGGCAGCCTGTTTGTCGACCACACCACGGCATCGGCGCAAGTGGCGCGCGAGCTCTACCAGGCCGCCAATAAGCGCGGCATTGGGTTTGTCGATGCGCCGGTGTCGGGCGGCCAGGCCGGGGCTCAGAACGGCGTACTGACGGTTATGTGCGGCGGCGACCCCGAAGCCTTTGAAAAAGCCGAACCCGTTTTACGCTCTTATGCGCAAGCGGTCACTTTACTGGGCGGCCCGGGCTCCGGCCAGTTGTGCAAAATGGTCAACCAGATTTGTATTGCAGGACTGATTCAGGGCCTGTCTGAAGCCATAGCGTTTGGCCAGACCGCCGGGCTCGACATGCAGCAGGTCGTCAAGGTGATCGGAAAAGGCGCCGCCCAAAGCTGGCAACTCGACAACCGGGGCGCCAGCATGATCAAAGGGCAATTCGATTTCGGGTTTGCCGTGGACTGGATGCGAAAAGACCTTAAGCTGGTGCTGGACGAAGCGGCGCGCAACGGCGCGCGCCTGCCGGTTACCGCCCTGGTCGACCAGTTTTACGGCGACGTACAGCAAATGGGCGGCAACCGCTGGGACACCTCTAGCTTGATCGCCCGCCTGCAAAAAATGACCCCATAGCATCTGCCCGTCGCGTCGGCAGCAGGCTTGCGCCCGACTTGCCGGCGCGGCTCAAGACGCCTTCAGCGTGCTGCCTGCGACTTGAGGAGCTCTTTTGCTTCGGCTGATTTTTTTTCGATCAAGGTGCGCTGGGCCTGGCCACGCTGCCGCAAATAACGGGTGTCGTGCCCGCGACGAAACAAGATGCCGGCAAGCTCGTTAAGCGCCAGGGTGTAGACTTCGCGTTTGAATTCGATCACGGCATCAAGCGGAACCCAGTAATGGCTCCAGCGCCAGGCGTCGAACTCGGGATGTTTGGTCGCGCGCAAGCTGACGTCGGAATCGCGCCCTGTCATGCGGAGCAAAAACCAGATTTGTTTTTGCCCCTTATAAATGCCGCGAGAATCGCGCCGAATGAAATCACTCGGCACGTTATAACGCAGCCAATCCCGTGTACGTCCCAGTATGCGCACATGCTCGGGCAGCAGGCCCACTTCTTCGTGGAGCTCGCGGTACATGGCTTGTACCGGGCTTTCGCCGTATTTGATGCCACCTTGAGGAAACTGCCACGCGTGTTCGCGGACTCGTTTGCCCCAGAACACCTCGTTCTTGTTGTTTACGAGGATAATGCCGACATTGGGACGGTAGCCTTCACGGTCTAGCATAGGCCACCCCAATAGATTTAATACAATTACTTTTGATTATACGTATCTGCAGAGATCCACACCATGCGCGCATCCAATTATCACATCAACACCCTGAAGGAAGCTCCCTCCGAGGCAGAAGTGGCCAGTCATCAGTTGATGACACGGGCCGGAATGATCCGCAAGGTGGCGGGCGGCATTTATACCTATATGCCGATGGGGTTGAAGGTGCTGCGCAAGATCGAACGCATCGTGAGACAGGAAATGGATGCCGCCGGCGCCCTTGAGCTGCTGATGCCGGTGGTTCAACCGGCCGAGCTGTGGATGGAATCGGGTCGCTGGGAGGAGTACGGTCCCGAACTGCTGCGCATCAAAGACCGCCACAAGCGCGATTTTGTCCTGCAACCCACTTCGGAAGAAGTGATTACCGACATCGTACGCAACGAAATTCACAGCTGGCGCCAACTACCCCGCAACTTCTATCATATCCAAACCAAGTTCCGCGATGAGCGCCGCCCCCGCTTCGGCTTGATGCGCGGACGTGAGTTCACCATGAAGGACGCTTACTCGTTCGACCGCGACGAGGCCGGCGCACAAGCCAGTTACGATGCCATGTACACGGCCTACACCAATATCTTCCAGCGCCTGGGCCTGACGTTTCGCGCCGTGGCGGCCGACACCGGCTCCATCGGCGGGTCGCGCAGCCATGAGTTTCAGGTCATTGCCGACACCGGCGAAGACCTGATTGTCTACAACCCCGACACCCAGTACGCCGCCAACATTGAACTGGCCGAGGCGCCCTGCCTTGTGGCGCAACGCGCCGCGCCTGCCCAAAACCTGACAAAAACGGCCACGCCCGAAGCGCCCAAATGCGAACTGGTCGCCGATCTATTGGGGGTGCCACTTGAGCAAACCGTCAAGTCGGTGGTGCTGGCCACCGACGATGCCGAGCAGCCGGGACAAAGCCGCATCTGGCTGCTGCTGATTCGAGGCGACCATGAATTGAACGAGATCAAGGTCGGCAAACTGCCGGGGCTCGAAGGCCATCGCCTGGCCACCGAAGACGAAATTCGTGCCACTTTCGGTTGCCCGCCGGGCTATCTGGGCCCGGTCAACCCCGCCCAGCCGGTAAAGATCATTGCCGATCGCACGGTAGCCAATATGAGCGACTTCATCTGCGGCGCCAATGACGAGGGCTTTCACCTGACCGGTGTCAACTGGGGACGTGACCTGCCTGAGCCCCAGGTCGCCGACCTGCGCAATGTGGTCGACGGCGACCCCGACCCGCAAGGCGGCCGCCTTGCCATTCAGCGCGGCATCGAGGTGGGCCACATTTTCTTTCTGGGCGACAAATACTCAAAGGCGTTGAACGCCACCTTTCTTGACACGGACGGCAAACCGGCCGTACTGCAAATGGGCTGCTACGGCATCGGCATCAGTCGCATCTCGGCCGCCGCCATCGAGCAAAACCACGACGACAAAGGCATTGTGTGGCCCCGAGCCATTGCCCCGTTCGAAGTCGTTATCTGCCCGATGGGCTGGGGCAAAAGTGAAACAGTGCGCAACGCTGCGCAGGCCCTGTATCAGCAATTGCTGGATCTAGGCGTGGATGTCATGCTTGATGACCGTGACGCAAGACCGGGCGTGATGTTTGCCGATTGGGAGCTTATCGGTGTGCCATTGCGCATTACCGTGGGCGAACGAGGCCTTGATGAAGGAATTGTGGAACTACAGCAACGCTCAACGGGTCAGACTGAAAAAATACCTGCTGCCGACGCGCTATCTTGCACCCTCGAACGACTAAAATCCCTGACATGATCAGCATCGCCCCCAACCGTACGAATCACCTGCAACTGCTGCATCCCAAGTGGGGCCGGCTCTGTCACACTGCTTAACGAACCCATGTCAACAGAAACACCCGGCTCCCTGTCCACGCTGGATATTCGCGTATATTACGAAGACACCGACGCCGCTGGCGTCGTGTTTTATGCCAATTACCTCAAGTTTTTTGAACGAGGCCGTACCGAATGGTTGCGTCGACTAGGAGTCAATCAATCCGATCTGGCGGCGAATGATCAACGCATGTTCGTGGTTAAAAGCGCCCAGACCCAGTACATCAAACCGGCCCGCTTTGACGACCTGCTAACCATTCATAGCCGCATCACCCGGCTGGGCCGGGCCTCGATTGACTTTGCTCAGGTGGCTACACTGAACGACGAAGTACTGTGCGAGAGCACGGTCGAAGTCTGTTGTGTCGACACACGCACGTTCCGGCCGGCCGGCCTTCCCACATCTCTTAGAACCCTACTGCAAAAGGTCCAGGATTAATCATGCAAGCCCCCAACGAGATCTCGTTGCTCTCCTTATTGTTGGACGCCAGCTTCCCGGTACAGTTGGTGATGCTGGTTCTGGTCATCATCTCCGTCATGTCGTGGACCTATATCTTTTCGAAGCGGGCTGCGCTTAAACGGGCCCATACCCAGACCCGCCGTTTCGAAGACGACTTCTGGGCCGGCGGCGACCTGACCGTGCTTCAGCAATCAATTGCCGGACGGCGCGATGAGCACGGCGCACTGGCGCGAATATTCGACGCAGGCATGACCGAGTTCCTGAAAGCGCGCCGCAGCACCCCGGGGTCTGGCGAAGCCGTGCTCGACGGACCGCGCCGGGCCATGAGGGCCACGTATCAACGCGAGATGGACAGCCTTGAATCCCACTTGAATTTCCTGGCGTCCGCCGGCTCAGTAAGCCCCTATATCGGCTTGCTGGGTACCGTTTGGGGCATCATGCACGCCTTCATCGGCTTGTCCAGCATGCAGCAGGCAACTCTGGCCGCTGTGGCGCCGGGCATTGCCGAGGCCCTTATTGCAACGGCTATCGGCCTGTTCGCGGCCATACCCGCCGTGGTCGCCTACAACCGCTTTACAAACGAGATCGACCGGCTGTCCATCCGTTTCGACAGTTTCATCGATGAGTTCCTGAACATCTTGCAACGCCAGGTGCGCTGATGCCTTCCATGCGTGGCGCTACCGGCCGTACGGGCCGCCGCCTTAAAAACGAAATCAACGTCGTTCCTTATATCGACGTCATGCTGGTGCTGCTGGTCATTTTCATGGTCACGGCCCCCATGATCACGCCCGGGCTGATCGACCTGCCCACCGTGGGCCAGGCCAGCGAGGTGCCCGTCGACCCGGTCGAAGTCCAGATTGAAAAAGACGGTTCAATGGCCATCCGCACTCGCCGTGCCGGCGAAGAGTTCCGGCAGATTGCCCCCGAGCAACTGGTCGGAGAAATCCGCTCGCGCATTACGGCGGAAACCCCTGTGGTGCTGGCGGCCGACGGCCAAGTGCCATACGAAACAGTCATGAAGGCCATGGATCAACTGCGCTCGAACGGCATCACTCGACTGGGCCTGCTCGTTGACCAAAGCGCCGCTCCTGACGACAAGAAGCAATGACGCAACCGCCCATCCGCAAACCAGGAAACGGGTCAAAGCAGTCCGCCCCGCGGTCTGCCAAGCGGCCATTGCGCACACCCGAGCAAGAAGACGAACGTCGAGGGCTTGCCTATGCGCTCGCCGCTCACGCCACCATTGCGGCCATCATGTTCATCGGCTTCCTTAGTTCGTCGCCCAGCAATCCAAACCCGGTGCAGATCGAACTTTGGGCCGAGGGCAATACCTTGTCAGCCGCCGAACCCACGCACGAGCCTGAAGCCCCCGAAAATATCGAGCAGCCTCCGGAGCCTCAACCTGAGCCCCAACCACAGCCCGAACCCGAACCACAACCCGAACCGGAAGCTCAGGCCCAGCCTAAACCGCAGCCCACTGTCGAGCCGCCCACACCTCCCGAGGTGGATCCCGACATCGCCATTGAGAAAGCGCGAGAAGCGCAACGCAAGCGTGAAGAGGACGAACAGCGCCGCCTGGCGGAAATAAAGGCTGCCGAAGAAAAAGCTGCAGCTGAAAAGGCCGCTCGCGAGAAGGCTGCCGCCGAGAAAAAAGCCGCGGCCGAGAAAGCCGCTGCCGAAAAGGCGGCGGCAGAAAAAGCAGCCGCTGAGAAAGCCGCCGCTGAGAAGAAAGCGGCTGCGGAAAAAGCAGTTGCTGAGAAGGCCGCTGCCGAGAAGGCGGCACTGGAGAAAAAGGCCGCTGCCGAGAAAGCCGCTGCCGAAAAAGCAGCAGCTGATAAAGCGGCCGCAGAAAAGAAAGCAGCAGCGGCAAAAGCCGCAGCCGAGAAAAAGGCCAAAGAAGACCAGGCCAAGCGCGATGCCATTCGTGCAGCCATGCGCGGCGATGCCCTGGGCGCGGCCGGTATCTCCGGCGGCACCGCTGACCGCAATCAGTCGGGCGGCGGTGGTACTGACTCGGGTTACGCAGCCAAGGTGGCCCAATGCATCCGCAACGGCGTGGTTTATCCAACTCCGCCGCGTAGCGGCCAGAACCCGACAGTACAATATAGAGCCAATCTGGACGGCAACGGGCGAGTTACCGGGGTTCGCATATTGCGCTCATCGGGCATACCCGCTTTTGACCGAGCCGTCGAAACAGGCATTCGGGCTTGCAACCCTTTCCCCAACCCGCCCACGGGCAAGTATCCTGCGTATGTCGACGGGAACTATCTGATGTATGAACAATAGGAGATATGCCGACATGACCACCGTCATCCCCGCAATCAAGCCCTTGCAGCGCGCCTGGGCAACTTGCCTGTTCGGCCTGCTGCTGTTTGCATTCAGTATGCTGGCAGCCGGAACAGCCGCAGCGCAGCTTCGCGTCGACATCTCGGGTGTGGGCGCCACGCAATACCCCATTGCCATCGCCGATTTCTCGGGCGACCCCAAGGGCCAGCTTATCAGTGAGGTCATTCGGGCCGACCTGACCCGATCGGGCCAGTTCCGCCTGGTAAACGCCACCGGCACAAGCCTGGACGCCGAAAGCACCATTGATTACGACGGCTGGCACGGGCGCGGCGCCGACTACATTGCCTACGGGTCCGTCACTCTGGCTGCAGGGCAATACACCATCAGCTATCGGCTGGGTAATGTGATTCATAAAAGTCAGCTCGACGGCGTGGCGTTTACCGGTTCCGAAAAAGAGCTGCGTCGCATCGCCCACCAGATCGCCGACCGCATCTACGAAAAGATCACCGGTGTGCGTGGCGTGTTTTCCACACGCCTGGCCTATGTAGTGCAAAAAAACAACACGCATGAGTTACAAATTGCAGATGCTGACGGGCAAAATCCGCAGGTCATGTTGCGTTCGAAACATTCCATCATTTCACCCGCCTGGTCGCCCGACGGCTCCAAGCTGGCCTATGTCAGCTTTGAAACCGGCAAGCCGGTGGTATACGTGCAGACGCTGGCCACCGGCGAACGGTTTCCCATTGCCAACTTCAAGGGCAATAACAGCGCACCGGCCTGGTCTCCGAACGGCCAGCAATTGGCCATTACCCTTTCGCGCGACGGCATTGCCCAGATCTACACGATCAGTGCCGATGGATCCGATCTTCGACGTGTGATGCGTTCGCCGCTTATCGACACCGAGCCCTTCTATAGCCCTGACGGCGGCAGCCTGGTCTTTACCAGCGACCGCAGCGGCAGCCCGCAAATCTATCGGGTTCCGGTTTCGGGCGGCAATGCAAGCCGTATCACCTTCAATGGCAGTTACAACATTTCACCGGCCCTCTCGCCAGACGCCAACCAGTTGGTGTACGTTACACGAAGGGACGGCGCATTTCGGATCGCATTGCAAAACATGGGTACCGGCGCTGAACAACTACTTACGAACGGACCCGACGATGAGTCGCCCAGTTTCGCGCCGAACGGAATGCAAATCCTATATAGTTCCATACAAGGCGGACGTAGCGTGCTGGCTGTAGTTTCTACAGACGGACGGGTGCGTCAGACATTGTCCACCCTGGACGGCAAAGTACGCGAACCCACCTGGGGACCATTCACCAACTAGTTTTTTCGTGACTCTTTTCTAAAAGGAACTCAAATGAGATCGCGCATTGTAAAAAGCCTCAGCATTGCCGCATTTGCCGCCTCTTTGGCTGCGTGTAGCTCTGTGCCTCTCGATGAATCACAGAGCGGCAGTGGCGCCGGCATGGGCGGTGGCGCTGCCACCGGCCAAGTCATGGACCCCTTCAACCCACAAAGCCCACTGGCCCAGCAACGCTCGGTTTACTTCGAGTTTGACAGCTATGTGGTACCGGACCAATACCGCAACGTGGTCGAAATGCATTCTTCGTACCTGACCAGCAATAGTCAGCAGCGCATCGTCATCGAAGGCAACACAGATGCACGCGGCGGCGCCGAGTACAACCTGGCCCTGGGTCAGCGTCGTTCCGAGGCGGTTTCGCGCATGATGTCCCTGATGGGCGTACGTGCCGACCAGATCGAAACCATTAGCTTCGGTAAAGAGCGTCCCAAGGCTCACGGCACGACCGAAGCCGATTATGCTGAAAACCGACGTGCAGACATCGTCTATCGGCGTTAATCTTAGGGTTTGAGTCACTGCAACGCTGCGGCGGCTTTCCGTCGCAGCGTTTTCTTTTGTCAATTGTTTGTCCACGTAGCCTGCCGCACACCGCGGCACCGGAGCCTTTCGATGCGCAGATTCGTTCCCAGATCCCGTCCCTTGCTATCAGCATTTGCCCTGGTGTTCGCGTCGGTTTTCATGTTGCCGGCTCACGCATTCGCCGACGACGAAGCCCGCCGAGCCATCATCGACCTGCGTCAGCAAGTGCGCCAGATGCAAGAGCAAAACCAGCAGGCGCGGTTCATGCTTGCCAACCAGATAGAAGCCCTGCAACAAGAGCTGACCGACATACGCGGCCAGATGGAACGCATGCGCTTCGAGCTCGACATCAATAAGCGCTCGAGCGAGGACCAGTCAGGCGGCAGTTCGATTCAGGTCAGCAACCCGCAAGAGCAGGCCGCGTTCGACAACGCCATGGGCTTGTTTCGCAGCGGCAAATACAAAGAAGCGGCACAGGGCCTGAACGGGTTTCTTGGCAATTACCCGAACAGCCAGCTAGGTTCTGAGGCCAAGTTTTATTTGGGCAGCAGCCAATACGCCATCAAAGACTTCAAGGGCTCGATAAGCCGGCTGCAGCAGTTGGTTCAAGAGGCCCCCAGCGACCCGCGTGCCCCTGATGCCTTGCTTATCGTTGCCGCCAGCAAAATCGAGCTTAACGACATGGCCGGCGCAAAGGCCAGCCTGCAGCAAATCGTACGCGACTACCCGCAAAGCTCGGCCGCCGATACCGCCAAGAGCCGGCTCCAACTTTTACAATAATAAAGCGTTGCGGCCCGCCCGTCGGGCCGACCGCAACACGCACCGCTTAAAGCAAGGTGGTGCCCAGCAAGCCGTCGATTTCGGCGGCAGGCAACGGACGGCTAAACAAGTAGCCTTGCAAATGATCGCAGTTTTCGGCGCGCAAATACTGTAGCTGCTCGTCGGTTTCAACGCCTTCGGCGACGACCGTCAGCTTCAGGTTATGGGCCAGGTTGATAATGGCCCTGACAATGGCAGCGTGACTTTCGTCGTGGGTAATATCGTCGATGAACGACCGGTCGATTTTTAGCTCGTGTATGGGGAAGTTGCGCAGATAGCTCAGGCTTGAATAGCCGGTGCCGAAATCGTCGATGGACAACCGTATGCCCATGTCGTGCAAGGTTTGCAGCGTTTGCTTGGTGGTTTCAGGGTGCTCCATAAGAACGCTTTCGGTAATTTCAATTTCGAGCGCGTCTGCCGGACACCTAGCCTGCTGCAAGGCATTATGAACCACCGCGACAATACCGGGGTTCTTAAGCTGTCGGGCCGACATATTGACCGACACACGCAACTTGGGATCAGAACGGTCGCGCCAAGCCACGATCTGACGACAGGCTTGCTGCAGCACCCATTCGCCAATCGGAAGAATCATTCCAGTGTGTTCTGCAATGGGAATGAACTCTTCAGGAGGCACGAGGGTGCCATCGGAGCGCCCCCAACGCAGCAAGGCCTCGAGCCCCACCAGCTCGCCGGTTAGCGCGTGGATCTTGGGCTGGTAATGCAGTTGCAACTCGTTGTTTTCCAGGGCCACACGCAAAGCGTCGGCAATGTTTACGCGCCGGGCGTGCTGAGCATTGAGCTCAGGGGTATAAAACTGGGCATTGTTGCGGCCCGCTTCTTTGGCCTGACCCATGGCCGAATCAGCCTGCTTGAGCAAGGTGTCGCCATCGACGCCGTTATTGTTGTATAGGGCTATGCCTATGCTGGCACCAATATGAAACGACCTGCCCTTGTATACAAAGGGTTCGGCCAAGGCCTTAAGTATGCTTTGGGCTCTGGCGCTTGCCTCATGGTTACCGCTTAGGTTTTCAAGCACCACCACAAATTCGTCGCCGCCCAAACGGGCCACGGTATCGATGTCGCGGACCGAGCGAAGCAGTCGGCGAGCCGCTTCGGCCAGCATGGCGTCTCCGGCTGCGTGACCCTTGCTGTCGTTTACATGCTTGAAATTATCCAGATCGACATACATGACCGCCACCTGCCTGCTGGTGCGGCGGGCTTGAACCAGCGCTTTGGCAAGACGGTCTTGCAACAGCACCCGATTAAGCAGGCCGGTAAGCGAGTCGTGCCCGGCCATGTGCACAAGCTCTTGCTCCATGTGCTTGCGCGCCGAGATGTCTTCAAGAATGATGATCAGACCAATGTTCTTGCTGTCTTCGCGCAGGCAGGAAACCGTGACATTGGCCCAGATGACCTGGCCGTTCTTGTGCAAGTAGCGACGCTCTTTGCTGTAGCTCTCGAGACTGCCGTTAATGACACGATGAAACATCACGTGCATGTCGTCGCGGTCTTCGGCTTGCGTAAGTTGTTGAACACGCACGCCTTGAAGCTCGTCTTGTTCGTAACCCAGAATGTCGCACAGCTTTTTATTGGTTTTTGTGATGCGGCCTTCGGGATCGGCTTGCGCCATGCCCACAGCGGCCAGATCGAACGTAAGGCGGTAGCGCTCTTCGCTTTGTGCCAGCTGCGCTTCAACGCGCAGCTTCTCGGTGACGTCTTGTGCAGTAAGCAGCAACAAGGGCTTGCCCCGAAACTGGATGCGGCTGAGGTTGAATTCGAGCTTGATTCGCTGCGACTCACGCACCAGCGTTACCAACATATTCTTTTGCTCGTCGCCGCTCTCGAAGACGTCGTTGCATGCCTCGAGCAGCAAGCTGCTTTTAACCAACGACGATAATGGCAGGCCCTCGCCTGACATGTCGTCGGTTAATTGCAGCATCGAACGCATGGCGGGGTTCGTTGACAGCACGAAAAGGTTGGCGCTGACGACCATCAGGCCATTAGGCATGGCCGAAAAAATATTTTCCCCGTACTCTTTGTGTTCTCGGACCTCTTGGGTGTCGGCGTGAAAATAGGTATCAAGTGCCAAGCCGATATCGAAGTTCACAACCTTGGTCAATGCATCGCAGGTGCTCAGGAATTCTTGCGGTTCATGGCCCAGGACCTCCCAGAGCATGCGCTGCATTTCAGAAAGATACTTGCGGTAAGCCCCCAGATACCAGGTAGGCTCGAGCCCTATGTGTTGATGCACCAGCCCCACACGAAGCCGGTCATGTACGTACTCGGGGCCATAGTCGCCCGCAGTAAGGGTGTCGAAATACCGCCCTTGCACGTGCTTGAGACGTGCAAGCTGCCCTTCGCTTTCGAGCAGGCGCCTCATGGCTTCGAAGCGTTGCAAATGGTCGTAGAACGCGTCGGCAAAGCTGGCCGATCGGTTGCCCAACAGCTTATGGGCACGCACCAGCCGGATCTCGTCTTCGCGGGTGAGCTCTAGAAACTCTTTACGCAGGGAAATCGCGTTTTCGTCAAGGCCCAGATCTTGGGTCAGGGCTTGGATTTTTTTAGTCAGGTCCTTCATGATGCAACCTTGGACGGGCCTTGGAGTAAACCACCAACCTTGCCATCAGGAATGCTAAAGGCTTGAACGCAGCCTGATGGCATCATATTTAATAATATTTGTCATTAATTGTTCTGGATTATCTGTGCGTGTACTGGATATCGCATAGATAAGGATTACCCCTAGGCTGCCTTACCTGGCAACCGTGTTTGCCGGCTTGACCGCACACTGCGCCTCAGCCTTCTCGCCCGATGCGAAAAGAAACTGCAAGGGTATGGCGTCGCCCACCTTGATCTCGCCGGCTGGTTTTTCGAGCATGATGTGATAACCACCAGGTTTGAACTCGAGCTTTTCGTGAGCGGCGATTTCAACGCCGTTGACCGAGGACATGCGGCTCATGCCGTCGCTGTGCGTGGTTTGATGCAGCATGACCGCACCATACTTCGCCGAGGCAGCGCCGGCTAAAGTAACCGGCTTGTCGCCCTGATTGGCGGCAACAAAGTACCCTGCAGACGGAGCGGGCAGGGGTAAAAGGCGTATCCAGCAGTCGCTGATGACAACCGACTTTGAAAGCGGCATGGCCGCAATGGCGTGTTGGGAAGGCG
Source organism: Pusillimonas sp. (assembly GCF_035515275.1). Classification (GTDB taxonomy): domain Bacteria; phylum Pseudomonadota; class Gammaproteobacteria; order Burkholderiales; family Burkholderiaceae_B; genus Pusillimonas. The sequence goes on along the minus strand of NZ_DATJBQ010000151.1, from coordinate 33,271 downwards.
CCGCAACCCCGCTTGCTTGGCCATGACCGTGTCCGCCGGCGCCGGAATGATGACCATGAGCCTGGGCAAGCTGTACCCCCGAAGCCGATGCATGCACGGTACCGGACAAGGCCATGGACGTCGCGCCAAGCAAGGTCAAGCCCGCCAAAATGACATGTTTCATATTCACTCCGAATGAAAAGTTTCGGGGTTGAGTGTACCGCGAACACCCGCCCCGAACGCGCGCGCGGCCTCACTCTCGATCATTTTCCATACCACTCTAAACTTATCCGTAAACAAGCCGTTCATCTCATTTCCAAGTACATAACTATGAAAAAGCAGCGATGCATTGGCTTAATGAGACAACGGTCCGCACCAGACTGGTCGGCGGGTTCCTGATAGTGGCGGCAATCGCTGCCGTGATCGGCGCGTTGGGCATACGCTCGACGCAGCAAATGAACGAAATGGCCCATCAGATGTACGAACGCGAGTTGCTGGGAGTGGCCATGGCCGCCGAAGCCAACCTGCACATCGTGGCGGCTGGACGCTCCTTGCGCAGCACGCTACTGGCGCCGGACGCTGATGTGCATGTAGCCGAGTACTACGCCATGGAATCCCGCTTCGACTCACTGACGTTCGAGCTCAAAAAGCTCGAAAGCATGTTCGATACCGAACGGGCCCTGAAGTCGGTTCAGGACGCCTTGACCGCGGTAGCGGCCTACGAGAAAGCCGCCAAATCGCTGGTTACTCAAAACCGGGCCGACCTGCCCAGCCCCGAAGAAGTGTCTGAGCGATTGTTCAATGAGGTTCGCTCGCTGAGCGACACCGCAGAAATCCTGGTCAGCCTGCTGACACTGGAAAAGCAAAACATTGCCCAGCAGTACGCCAAAGAAATTGCCGATATCTACCGGGTCACGCTGTACAGCATGATCGCCTTGACGTTGGGCGGCGCACTGCTGGCGCTCATACTGGGCTGGCTGATCACTCGCGGTCTGACGCGGCAGCTGGGCGGCGAGCCCCGAGAGGTCGCCGTGCTGGCCGGCACCATCGCGCAAGGCAAGCTGACCAGCCGCATCGACATCAGCAAGGCAGTCGAGGGCAGTGTGGTGCATGCCATGAGCCGGATGCAGGATTCGCTACGCCAGGTCGTGGCGTCGGTGCGGGCGAGCAGCGATCACATTGCTGCCGGCTCAAGCCAGATTGCAGCCGGAAACGCCGATCTGTCGCAACGCACTGAAGAACAAGCGGCCAATCTGACGCAGACGGCCGCAGCCATGGAAGAGCTTTCAAGCACTGTAAAAAACAACGCAGACGTTGCCCGCCAGGCCGCCGCCGTGGCCGCGTCGGCAAGCGACTCGGCAGGCAAAGGCGGCGAAGTGGTAAACGGCGTAGTGACCACGATGCGCGAGATCAACGCTTCGTCTCAAAAAGTAGTGGACATTATCAGCGTGATCGACTCGATCGCCTTCCAGACCAATATCCTGGCCCTGAACGCCGCAGTGGAAGCCGCCCGTGCAGGTGAGCAAGGGCGCGGGTTCGCCGTGGTGGCCAGCGAGGTACGCAGCCTGGCGCAAAAGTGCGCATCGGCCGCCCGGGACGTCAAGCAACTGATTGACGATAGCACTCAGAAGGTAGAAACAGGCAGTGAAATGGTCGATGCCGCCGGCGCCGCCATGTCGGAAATCGTTTCACAGGTTGCACGAGTGACCGAGCTGATCAACGAAATCAGCGCCGCGACCACCGAACAAACCTCTGGGCTGAACCAGATCAACGATGCGGTCAACCAGCTTAGCGACGTTACCCAGCAAAACGCCGCACTGGTCGAGGAGTCAGCCGCCGCAGCCGACAGCCTGCGCGATCAGGCCGATCGCCTGGTCGATGTCGTTGGTGTGTTCGATATAGGTCAGGACATCGACGAAGCGCACCCGGTGCTGCCGCCGGTGCATGCGCCCGAGGCCCCGTTGACCTCGGACCGGCCGGCCCTAGCCGTCGGCAAAGACGAATGGGACGAGTTCTGATACCTGGCCGATAGGACTGCTCGATTGGGTGGTAACATTTAAACCTGTCCACTCATTCCATCAAGTAGCATACCTATGGCCGTGTTCGACATCGACCCCATCGTCAAATCCTTGCATTCCATCCGGCAAGATTGGCGCGATTCGCAGAAGCGACCGCGCGAGCCGGACGGACGCGAGTTTCCTTCACGCGAGGCCGTGGCCCGTGCCATGGACGATCTGAAGGGCGCTTTGTTTCCCATGCGCTTGGGGCCCACCGACCTGCGCCACGAAAGCGAAGACTACTACGTAGGCTACACACTGGAATCTGCGCTGCATTCGCTGCTGAACCAAGCCCGGCTCGAGCTTCGATACCTCGCACGCCACGACGAAGACATTGGCGATGTCGCCATACAGGCACGTGCAGTCGAGTCCATTCGCCAGCTGGCCGCCTCGTTGCCGCAGATTCGCAGCCTGCTCGACAGTGACGCTCTGGCCGCCTACCATGGCGACCCGGCCGCCCGCACAGTCGACGAAGTACTGCTGTGCTACCCCGGCATGGAAGCCATGATCTACCACCGCATCGCGCACCAGCTATATAAGCAAGGGCTGCCCCTGCTGGCACGGGTGGCGTCCGAGCTGGCCCACAGCCAGACCGGCATTGATATTCATCCGGGCGCAGAAATCGGCGGCAGTTTTTTTATTGATCATGGCACGGGCGTGGTCATCGGCGAAACCACCATCATCGGCGAACGGGTGCGCATCTACCAAGCGGTAACGCTCGGCGCCAAGCGCTTTCCAACTGACGAGAACGGCTCGCTTCAAAAAGGTCTGCCCCGGCACCCCATCGTGGAAGACGACGTGGTCATTTACGCCGGCGCAACCATACTGGGCCGCGTCACCTTGGGACGCGGCTGCGTGATTGGCGGTAACGTATGGCTGACGCAAGACGTGGCCGCCGGCAGCTACGTGACCCAGGCCGACTGCACGCCGGGCCGACAAGAAACCTTGTCACGGCTCTAATGCTTTATAAAGACTACGCCACACGTTGGGGCCAAAAGCCGGCCAGAACGTGTGGCGGGCAACCGTCAGAAAGTCTGGGTCAGGGTCAGCATTCCGGCAGCGCGTCCAGTATAGCGTCCGCTACTATTGGTATACACAGTGCGATCCGCATTGGTGTCAATGTAGGTCAGTGCCGCAGTCAGGCCGCCCCAGCTTTTGCTTAGGCCCAACGACCAGTCGGTGTACGAGCCGTCATCAAGATTACGAACGCGCTGATAACCCGCGTGTCCATCCAGGCTCAGCCCCCACACCCCCGTCGGCACACTGGCGTTCAGTTCGTAGTATTGGCTGTTCTTGCTGTCGGGCACACCAAATAGATTCGTCAAGGCACGCGAGTACTTGAACGAAACCGGCCCGTACTTCAACCCTAGAAACAACTCGGTGGTGTGCGGGCGAGTGTAACCGCCCGGATAATCCCCTGGGTAGTAGTACTGCAGCACGCCGGTGTCGATGCCCAGGTCGTTCCACAAGGTCCCCGCGTAACCGGCGAAGAAATCCATTTCCAGGGGTGCAGACACGCCGGGGTCGGTATCGCCCAGCCAACTGATGCTGGAGTTCCAGTTGCCCGCGTAGAACCCGCTGGCATGCGTAATGCGGAATCCGCCCTGAACAGCAGGTTTGTTATTGGTCTGCATCAGCCCGCGATAGCGGTACTGGCTCGCCAACGAAACGTTGGCTTCAAAGTCAAAGGCAGACCCGGCGGATTCAGCGGCCGCCGCCCCGCCGACACAACCTGCCAGCGCTAAAGAAATTGCCGCTTTTTTTACGTTGGTTTTCATGCATGCTCCCTGCGTTTGGATGAATGAGGTGAATCGCTTCTTCATCATTCATTACGCAACATGCATGCCAGTTCTGCGGCGTCAGGGTCTTGTGTGCCTGCTTCTGCGAGCCAGGGCCAGGCATAAAAACTGAAACGGTCAATGTGCGCGGTTTTGGTGCTACGCCCCGAAAAGGTGCCAAATGCAAGGCGTGTCGTGTATACGATACGGCTGCGACAAGGTTGCGGATGGTAGGTTGGCGACGAGGCGCAAATTACCGGGGTGCGCCAACCTTGCGCCAAACGCTGGCCAGCCAGGGCTGCTGTTCTCGCGGCAGGCCTTGTGGCCGGTAGTAATGCTCGAGCATGTCAAAGCCGGCTTGCTCAAGCAAGCGCCGCCACGAGTCGAGGTCGTGATAAACACCATAGCGCGCTCCGTTCCAGCCCTCTTGATTGGCGCCTCGTGGATTGGAGCTGAACAGCACGCCTGACGGCTTCAGGGCAGCGTTAAGCTCAGACATGACCCGGGGCAAATGAGCACTGGGAACATGAAAAAGCGAGGCGTTGGCAAAGATGCCGTCGAAATGCTCGTCGGGAAGCTGCAGGGACAGGAAATCTTGGTGCCAGACTTCGCAACCCGTGGCTTCGCGCGCCATTGCGACAAACTCGTGAGAGCCATCGAGCCCGACGGCTTGATGCCCACGCTGCAAAAAGGCCGCCAAGTCGCGCCCCGGCCCGCAGCCGAAATCAAGTATGCGCCAAGGCGGCGACCCCTGAATGTGGCGCAAGAGCGCATCGATGTTCTGTTGAACGTCGTGGTGCTGGGTACCTGCACGAAAGCTGGCGGCGTTTCGATTGTAATCGTCCAGCGTGTGTTCAGTAATGTTGTTCGCCGGACGAAAATTTGACGTCATGGTTAAAGCGTTTACTCCATGGTGAAGCCGACTTTGATGGTGACCTGCCAATGCCCCACCTTGCCGTCGACCACGTGGCCGCGGGTTTCGACCACATTGAACCATTGAATATGGCGCACGGTTTCGCTGGCCTTGGCTATGGCGTTGGAGACGGCGTCTTCGATGCTGGTGGGCGATGAACCGGTGAGTTCGATTTGCTTATAAACATGACTGCTCATGGTTGGCTCCTTACACTGGTGTCGATCACAGGTTAAACCATGGTAATTCGTTTGCACGCTTGCCACAAGGCGTACAATTTCGATCTTTGGAACCGCTAGAAAATGAGCTTCGCATGACCACACTGGGCACCCCCCTTACCCCTGTCGCCACCCGCATCATGTTGCTGGGTTCCGGCGAGCTGGGCAAAGAAGTTTTAATCGCCCTGCAACGCCTGGGGGTTGAAACCATTGCAGTCGACCGCTATTCAAACTCGCCCGGCCAGCAGGTGGCGCATCATGCCCGCACCATCGACATGAGCGACCCGGCCCAGCTTCGAGCGCTGATTGAAGCCGAAAAGCCGCACTTGGTCGTGCCGGAAATTGAAGCCATCGCCACCTCCATGCTCGAAGAGCTCGAGGCGGCGGGCACGGTAAAGGTCATTCCCACCGCCCGTGCAGCCCGCCTGACCATGGACCGCGAAGGCATACGACGCTTGGCGGCTGAAACACTGGGGCTGCCTACCAGCCCTTATCGTTTCTGCGACTCGCTCGACCAATTGCGCGCGGCCATTGACGCAGGCATCGGCTACCCCTGCATTGTCAAACCGGTCATGAGCAGCTCGGGCAAAGGGCAAAGCCGCATCGACAATGCAGACGACATCGAAGCCGCCTGGAACTACGCCATGGCGGGCGGCCGCGTCAGCCATGGCCGCATCATTGTTGAAGGCTTTATCGACTTCGATTATGAAATCACCCTGCTTACCGTAAGGGCGAAGGATGCCGGCGGGTCGGTACAGACCCACTTTTGCGAACCCATCGGCCACCGCCAGGAAGCGGGCGACTATGTAGAAAGCTGGCAGCCTCAACCCATGGCCGATGCAGCATTGACCAATGCCCGCGACGTGGCTCAAAAAATCACTCAAAACCTGGGCGGGCTGGGCGTGTTCGGGGTAGAACTGTTCGTCAAGGGCGACCAAGTATGGTTCAGCGAAGTGAGTCCGCGTCCCCATGACACAGGGCTGGTCACGCTTATCAGCCAATGGCAAAGCGAGTTCGAGCTGCACGCCCGGGCCATTTTGGGCTTGCCGGTTGATACCCGCCTTCGTAACCCGGGGGCCAGTGCGGTTATATATGGCGGCGTCGATGCCAGGCAAGTGCGCTTCGAGGGCGTGGACGAAGCACTCAGTGTTCCGCAATCCGACCTACGCTTGTTCGGCAAGCCTGAAAGCTTCGTGAAACGGCGCATGGGGGTGGCTGTGGCCTACGACGACAACATCGACGCCGCGCGTCAGCGGGCACGTACGGTGGCATCGCACATCAAGGTCAAGGCTGCCGATTAGCCAACACCAGCCTGCACGGGACCCAGTATCGGCGGTTCCTTTCCCTAAAGCCGGTGGGTACGCGCCCCTTGCCTGCTGGCGTCCTCTACTCGCATAACCCAAGGCAGCTTACTGCCCGCGCTCTGCCCGCCGACACGTCCGCAACAGAGCCAGACTGTTCCATTTTTGGAACTAAAAAGCCCAATCGATGGGCTTAATTTAATAAATCACAACCAATAGAATGTTACCAAGCCTCGAGCGAAAACCGTTACACGCTCGATCACCCGCTCGCTCGCCATTCAACCACCGAGGCACCCATGAATACCCCTCCGCGCTACACACAAACAGCAATATTTCTGCACTGGCTGGTCGCCTTGGGTTTGGCGGGCACTTTTGCACTTGGCTTTTACATGCACGACCTTCCGTTGTCGCCCGACAAGCTCAAGTTTTATTCCTGGCACAAGTGGGCCGGAATCAGCCTGCTGGCGCTGGCGGTGGTGCGCCTGGCCTGGCGCCTTTCCCACCCTGCGCCCAAGTTGCCTTCTTCGATGGGCCCCATGGCCCAAAGGGCGGCGCATGCAGGCCATGGGTTGCTTTATGTACTGATGCTGGCCATACCCATTAGCGGCTGGTTGATGAGTTCGGCACAAGGGTTCCAGACGGTTTGGTTCGGCGTCGTGCCGCTGCCCGACCTGGTGTCCAGAAACGCCGAGCTTGGCCAGTGGCTAAAGGATGCACACGTGGTAATGAACTACACCTTGCTGGTGGTGGTGGTTGGACACGTGGGCGCAGCCCTGCAGCATCACTTTATTAAAAAAGACACCGTGTTGACACGCATGTTGCCCTTCGCAGGCAAGGCCTGAGCCCCGCCAGCCCTGAACCGAAAAATCTATAGACCGGAGTAACCATGAAACGCAAAGCCATACACTCTATTGCCCTGGCCGCTGCACTTGGCCTGGGCATGCTGGGTGGCGCCACCGCCGCCCAATACACCTCGCTTGACGCAGCGAACAGCCGCATCTCGTTCGGCTACAGCCAGATGAACGTCAGCATGGAGGGCGGCTTCGGGCAGATCAAGGCCACTGAATTCAATTTCGACCCGGCCAACCCCGAGACAGCAAAGGTGGCGCTCGAGATTCCTTTGTCGAGCATTGATGCCGGCTACGCTGAAGCCAACGCCGAGCTTGAAAAAGAAGAATGGTTGAACCTGGGCACCCACCCGCTGGCGAGCTTTCAATCGACCAAAGTTGAAGCGCTGGGCGACAACCGGTACCAGGTGACCGGCAACCTTTCCGTTAAAGGCAACAGCAAGATGGTGACGGCGCCCTTCGTTTTTACCGAGAAAGGTGACTCGGGCGCCTTCGAGGGCGAATTTACTTTTCAGCGTGCCGACTTCGGCATCGGGGACGGCCCATGGCGCGACTTCAGCATCGTAGCCAACGATATCAAGATTAAGTTCCGCGTTATTGCAACGCGCTAGATTGTTCTTCTCAGGCTTTTTAAATTTACCTTACCACACTGGAAACACCATGAAAAAAACACTTATCGCCGCAGCTTTTGCCACCTTCTTTGCCGGTCAGGCACTGGCCGCCCCCCAGACCTACGTATTGGACCAGTCGCATACCTTCCCCCGCTTCTCGTATGACCACATGGGCTTGTCCAAGCAGATTCTGCGCTTTAATAAGACAAGCGGAACGGTAATGCTGGATAAAGCAGCCAAACAAGCCAAGGTGGATGTCACGATCGACATGACCTCGATCGACACCGGCTTTGACTTGTTCAACGAACACATTCAGGCAGCCGATTTTCTGGACACCGCGCAGTTTCCGACCGCCACCTACAAATCGACCAAGGTTGTGTTTGAAGGCGACAAGCCCGTCAGCATTGAAGGCGACCTGACCATTAAAGGCATCACCAAGCCGGTGACCCTAGACGTGACCTCGTTCTTCAATGGGCCCCATCCGATGATGAAGAAAGACACGGTCGGCGCCAACGCAACCGCTGTTATTAAGCGCAGCGAATTCAATGCCGGCAAATTTGCACCCGGTGTGGGCGACGAGATAACGCTGGATATCGCGCTAGAAGCGATCGTCGAGTAAGGCTCGAGACCGCCTGAAGCAGCGTTGGGTATGGGTTAAACGCGCGCGCCCCGGTGGTCGCGTTGCATGCCCTGCCCAACCAGGAACACCGCGGTTCCAACGGCCAATGGCGCCCAGCCCGGCGAAATAAAAAACGCCAGAACCGCCAGTACGATGGCAACAAGCCCCGAAAACCGAGCCGCATTGTTATGCTGGCCCATAATGGCCCCAATAGACAGGCCAATAAGTATGACCGCCAGAAGGTTGTAGACGTATTGCATGGATGCCCCCTGCTTTGTTTATTGATTTGATCCGATAAGACGCGCCGCTGTTTTGTAGGTGCGACCGCGCCGCCGCCTTGGACAAGGCCGCGCAAGTGTAGCACCGGCAGGCCCGGAAGGCCATGCGCAGCGCGCCACACGGCGCGACCCTGCAATTTTCAACATTGCACTTAGCCGTGTCAGACAGCCCCCAAATAAGCCCTTTGCACGGCAGGGTCTTCGCGCAATTGCGCTGCCGTACCTTCGCCGACAATACGACCGGTTTCAATAAGGTAGCCGCGATCGGCAATGGCAAGGCTAAGGTTGGCGTTTTGTTCGACCATTAATATGCCCATGCCCAATTTACGCACCTGCTCGATGGCGCGAAACAGCTCTTGGCACATAAGTGGCGACAAACCCAGCGAGGGCTCGTCGAGCAGCAACACCTTGGGCGCCGACATGATGGCGCGCCCTACCGCCACCATTTGCTGTTCGCCGCCGCTCATGGTGCCCACACGCTGGCCCAGACGCTCGCCCAAGCGAGGGAAAAGCTCGATGACATGGGCCAGATTCTGCTCTTCGAGGTTGCGGGCGTGCTTGTTAAGCGCACCCAGCTTGAGATTGTCACGCACGGTCAGGTCAACAAACACCCCGCGCCCTTCGGGCACCAGCGCCAGACCATGCTCGACCAGCCGATGCGGCGGCAAGGCCAGCAGGTCGACCTGTTCGAGTTGCGCCCGCCCCCCCGGCAAGGGTTTGACCATGCCGCCCAGCGCCTTCAACATCGAAGACTTGCCGGCTCCGTTTGCCCCCAGAATAACGACCATCTCGCCTTTATCGACCCGCAGCGCGACATTATCGAGCGCCTGGTGTTTGCCGTAGCGAACCGACAGTTGGCTGACTTCAAGCATAAGGCACCCCAAGATAAGCAGAAATGACGTCCTGTTGGGACAACACTTGTTCGGTGGGGCCTTCGGCCAGTTTGGCGCCTGCCAGCATGACGACGCAGCGATCACACAAGGCACGCACCGCATCCATGACATGTTCGACCAAAATGATGGTAAGCCCCGAAGCCCGCAAACTACGGATGAGTTCGATGCCCACTTGCAATTCGGTAGGGTTGAGCCCCGCCAGCCATTCGTCCAGTAACAGCAGCCTGGGCTTGAGCGCCAGCGCACGCGCCAGTTCGAGCCGTTTCTGATCGATGTAGGTCATGTCGCCGGCAGGGGTGTCAGCAAGGTAGCGCAGGCCGACCAGCTCGAGCAGCTGCAACGCTTCTTTTTGGGCTGCCTGGCCAAAACTGTGGTCGCGGCGAAAGGCCATGCCGGCCTGCACGTTTTCAGAGCAGGTCATGCCGCCCAACACCCGCACCAGTTGAAAGGTACGGGCGACACCCAAACGCGCAATTTTGTACGAAGGCAGGCCGACAAGCTGATCGGCCCCTAATAGGACACTGCCTGAATCGGCCCGCAAGGCGCCCGAAATAAGGTTCATGGCCGTGGTCTTGCCCGAACCGTTGGGGCCAAGCAGCCCCATGACTTCGCCCTGCGCAACCTGGAAACTGAGGCCGTCGACGGCGCGCAAGCCACCGAACGATTTACGCAGGTTCTGGACTTTGAGCAGTGTCATACAGGAGCCTCTTGCTTCTTTTCGCCACGACGGGGCCGCAGCCACTTGCGCAAGGCCTCGACGACCCCATTGGGTACGAGATACACAATGACCAGGAAGGCCGTGCCCAGCAGGATGGAGAAATGATTGGGGAACCTGGCCGACAATACCTCGAACAAAGCGGTAAGCGGTATGACCCCCGCCAATGGCCCAAGCAAATGACCCACGCCACCCAGCAGGGACATGATCAGCACCTGGAACGACACAATGGGGTTGAACACAATGGTCGGGTCGATGTAGGTCCAGCGAGGCGCCATGACGGCACCCACCAGGGTCATGAACGTGGAGCTGATGACGAACAGCATGACCTTGGCCCGGGTGGTGTTGATGCCCAGGTGGCGGGCCACGAGTTCGTCTTCGCCGATGACGCGCAAGGCCAGGCCCAGGCGCGAGCGTTTGATCAGCCAGCCCGTAAACAGGGCCAGCGCCAGCAGCACCAGCAACTGCCAATAGATTTGACGCTGGGTGATGTCAAGAAAGATATACCGCCCGATGACGCGCGTGATATTGACCTCGTACCAGGTGACCAGCTGACGTATGAGCTCGGCCAGACCAAAGGTAAAAATAACAAAATGCACGCCCGACAATCGCAAGGTAGACAAGCCCACAATAAGCGCCAGCACGACACCAATGACACCGGCCACACCCAGCACGGCCGCCCAGGGCAAGGCTTCGGAGAGCACCGCCACGGTATAAGCGCCAATGCCGAAGAAAGCGGTGGTGGCCAGTGAAATATAGCGTGTCGGGCCCGAAAACAAGGTCCAGGCGGTGGCCAGAACCCCGTATTGCAAGACGTTGATGGTGTAGGCGATGAAGTAATCGCTTTGCACGAAGAAGGGCAAGGCGGCCACCACCAGCAGGGTCAACGACACCAGGACAAAACCGGCGGATGCAAGGTTGGCGGGTTTCATCGTGTGGCCCTCCCGAAAATACCTTGGGGCCGAATCAGCAGCACCAACAGGAAGATGGAAAACGTGGCGGCCATGGTTAACCCAGGGTCGACAAAACGCGCCACCAGGGTTTCAACGATGCCCAGCAACATGCCTGCGATGAGGCAGCCCAGCAAATTACCCACGCCCCCCATAATGACAATGACCAGGGCCTTCATGGTAAAGGCCACCCCCATCGAGGCGCTGAAGCTGAGGAACATGCTGATAAGCACACCTGCACCGGCCACCAGCGCACCGCCTAGGGCAAAGGCAAAGGCCGCCATGGCGCGCGGGTTGATGCCGACCAGATGCGCGAATTGCGGCGCATTGGCCATGGCGCGCAGCGCTGCGCCCCAACGCGAACGCACCAGCACAAAATACACCAGCAACCCGATGATCACAGCCGTAGCGGCGGCCAGCAGACGGTTCGCGGCAACCGTGGCACCCAGAACGTGCACGGGTACAGTAAGAAAATCGTAGCTGTAGTATTCGCCCCCGAAAATCACCAGAATGATGCCCTGCACGACAAACAAAATGCCGAAGGTGGCCAGAATACTGTCGACTTCAAGTGCGCCGGCATTGGGCGAACGCTTGACCAGCGGCGTAAGCAATATTTGGTACACCAGCCACTGCAGCACAAACCCAATGGGCAGCGCAATGGCCAGCGCGTACAGGGGATGCACCCCTTGGCTGGTAACCAGCCAGTACGACAGAAACGCTGCGCCCACCATGAACTCGCCATGCGAAAGGTTCATGATGCGGGCCACCCCATACTGCAGGGTTAGCCCCATGGCGATAAGCGCGTACAGCCCGCCCAAGGTCAGGGCAGACAACGTCAGCTCAACAACAAGCATGCTTTTCCCCTGTTGAAGCAATTGGGGCACCGCCCACCTGCTTCAGCCACAACGAATCAGCCTTCGTTCAACGACGTGGGCTGTTGGACGAAGGCTCTGGACAGAAGAGTTATTTCCAGGCGGGTTTGGGAATGATGGCGGGCTGGGCGCCTTCGTGGTCTTTGGGCCCGATGCCTTGGAAGACACCGTTTTGCCATTGGCCGACCAAGAACAGCCCCTTGAGCTGATTATTCTCGAGTTTGACCGGCCCCACAACCGTGTCGAACGTGCCCGACTGGAGTTCTTTGGTGATGGCCTCGCGATCGATCTTGCCTACACGCTCGATGGCTTGTTGCAACATTTGCAGACCGGCGTAATTAGCCTGGCTACCCCAGTAGTCGGCGTCTCGACCAGTGATCTCTTTGTGACGGGCGCGGTAGTCTTTGACCAGCTTCGAGTTGCCGTCGATACCGCCCAGGCTCATTTGGCCTTCGATGGCTTCGGCGCCATACTTGCCCAGGAAGAACGGAAACTGCGTGCCCACACCTGTGTAGAACACTTTGGGGTTCAGGCCGGTGACGCGAGCCTGATCGGTAATAAGAACGGTGTCGGGCGGATACGACCAGGCAACGAAGGTGTCGGCACCCGAGCTTTTGACCTCGTTGAGCAAGGATGAAAGGTCGGCGGTGCCGACGGGGTAGGTTTTATCGATGACCAGGTTGAAGCCGTGCTCTTTGGCTGCCTTGCGGGCGGCTGCCGAGTTGTCGACCCCAAACCCGTCTGCGACGGAGATCATGGCGATTTTGTCGTTGATTTTGCCGTCTTTGCGAGCAGCATCGAGCACTTGCATGAGGGTTTCAGCATAGGCGGTGGCATTACCCAGCAGGAAGAACTGGGTGGGCCAGCGCTTTGCAAACTGATCGGCCTTGTCGGTAAGGTTGGTGCCACTGATCTGCGGGTAGCCGTGCTTCATGAACAACGGAGCTACTGCCAGGTTGGTGGCAGTGCCCCAGGGTGGAAGCACCAGATCGACCTTGTCCTGAGTGATAAGACGCTCGACCGCGCGTACCGCCTCTTCGGTGCTGGAGCGGTCGTCGTATTGGATGACTTCGATGGGCACGCGCTTGCCGTAGGCGCTAAGCATCAGGCCGCCGGCATCGTTGACCTCTTTTACCCACATCTCGTAGTTCGGCCGCACGGTCGTGTCGGCACCGGGGGCGTTAGGGCCGCTTTTGGCCAGGGCATAGCCGATACGAATGACATCGGGCGCCTTTTCGGCAAAAGACGGTGCAGCCAGCCCGACCGAGAGGCCAAGCGTAACCGCCAGAGTGGAAGTCCATTTGGAAAGCGTCATACAGTTAGTCTCCGTTGTTTTTCAGGGCGCTAGATTTATATAAACATGCCGAATTCCGCCCCTGGCTTTGGGCATGCTGATGATGCAACAGGGTTCCAATTGCTTGAACCCCTGCAACGCATTAACCCTAAGCCTGGCTGGTAGCGGCCTGGCGCTGGGCGATAAGCTTGAGTACCTCGTCGACCAGCGCATCTGCGAACTGCTCGTCATTCAAGTGACAGTTGAAATTTGCCACATTTACAAATGGCGGCATATTAGACTTAACCCCATCATAAAAAACCGGGCATAGCGAAGGGTCATGCAGGTGCCCTTCGGGGCTGTCGTGGTTCGAAAACCCTTTTAGCGGCACCAGTACCGAAACGGGCCCCTGGGCCTCGGCAACCAGGCCGGCCAAGTGCCTGGCCAGCTTATCAAGCTCTTCGGCCTCGGTGCGCACGGCGGTCAAGGCAGCGTTATGCAGGTGATAACGCTTGCCCGGAAACTGCTGACGCGCCATTTCGATGGGCCCGGACACCATGAAATCGGCATTGCCGGGGGCAAATACCACCGGCACCCCTTTTTTAAGGGCCGCCTTCGAGCGGTCAGGGCCGGCGCTGGTAATGCCGTTGTTCAGAAAGTCGTTGTGCTCATTGAGCGAGGTTTCGATCACCGCCGCCACATCGCGCTCGGACACGAATTCGTCCAGCGCCATTCCGCCGGTTCCCAGGGTGTGGAACACCAGCACTTCGTAGCCTTTTTCTTCGAGCTTTTTTCGCACCCGTACCGTGCAACGGTCGATGGTGCCCAAGGTACCCATGGCAATAACAGGCCGGGGTTCACGCTGATAGGGGGCGTACTCTTTGGCCATGGCCGCCACCGCTATGGCCGCGTTGCGGAATACCGCCCTGGTGATGGTGTTGAGGCCGGCAATATCGGTAATGGGGTTGAACATGGTGATGTCTTTTGCCCCGACGAACGGCCGCGTAAAACCCGACGCCATGGTCGACACCAATACCTTGGGCATGCCATAAGGAAAGGTCTTCATGACGGCACCGCCCAGCGTGCTGCCCATGGAGCCGCCCAGCGCTATGATGCCGCCCAGAGGCGTACGCTGGTGCAGCTCGTGTGCAACCTTGACGGCGCCTTCGATCATGACCGCCTGGCATTTGCCCTCGTGACGCAGGTCGCGAACCTGGTGCAGCGTCATGCCCCCGGCGGCGGCCACTTGCTCGGGCGGAATCTCGGCAAGGGGCTCGACGACGCTGCGGATGCTTGGATCCATGTGTATGACGTCAACGCCGTGTTGTTCGAGCGCCTCGCGCACATACCGGGCCTCGACTTCTTTGGTGTCTTTGGTACAAATCAAAAGCACCTTTGGTTTGTTCTGCATGTTTTGTCTCCTGCTTATGTATTTTGTGCCAGGTCTTTTGTTAACCCTTTGACACAACGCCTGGCTTTAATTAATAGGACGGCCTTTAACGAATGAGGTCCAGCAGTTCATTAACGCCGGACAATGAATAATGCGGCTGCAACGTTTCGGGCAGGCCGGCAAAATCAGCCGCGCTTGCCAGCCCCGTATGCACGCCCACCGAAATGGCTCCACCCTGGTGCGCCATGGCATTTTCCAGGGTGGGGTCATCGCCCACGATGGCGATCTGTTGCGCGGGCACGCCCAACATGCCGCGCGCAACATCAAAAGCCGCGGCAGCGGGCTTGCCCACGATGACGGCCGCTACGCCCGTTACGCTGGCGACGGCCGCTGTAAGAGCCCCTGAAATGCCCAGTGTGCGGCCTTCGCGGCTGGCCAGAAACGGGGCGGTGGACACTGTGTACAAGCCCGCGCCGTTCCAGACCGCCCGCGACGCAGCTTCGAGATCGGCCAGACGAAACTCGGGATACCAGCCTATGAAGACGGCATCGGCGTCGTCCGCCCGCTCGGGCGACAACACAACCTCGAACCCCGCTTCGGCCAGCGGGCGCCACACGCCTTCGACGCCCAGCGCCAGCACCTTGTTATACCCGCGGCTTTTGAACAGCGACACCGCCGCTGCCGGCGGGGTAAGCGCCTGGTCATCCCTTATGTTCAAGCCTGCACTTTGCAGGGCCTGCGACAACTGCAGGGGCGTTTTGGTTGAACCGTTGGTAAACGCCACAAATGGCGTTTCGCGCCGGACAAGCAGCTGAATGATCTCAATGGCGCCCGGCAAGGGCTGATAGCCGTTGAGGTTACGGTCGGCCAGGGCAAGCGTGCCGTCGATGTCGAAAATGAATCCGCGCACGCCTTCCAGGCTGCGGGACGATACGGGGTGGCTCATGCCGTTCCTTGTGTGGGGCAGGTATTGCTGCGCAGATCGATCTTGAAACCCTCGCGCTCGACACGCGCGTGGGTGATGTCAGGGCGCTTGGAAAGCTCTTTGATTAATGTCTCGACCGGGGCTGCAGCAGGGTTATAGCTGCGACGGCAAGGGCCTGATGCAACCATGGCATCGACCTGTTCGGCCGGCATGACGGCACGCAGCAAGAACTCTTCGTCTGAGATATTGACACTGAAACGCTTGCGCAGCTCGGCCACGCCGGGCATGGAAGATTGCGAAAGGAGCTCGCGCGTGCGCGGCATTTGCTCGATGCGATCGCGCACATTCGGGTCGACCTGACCCGGCGGCGTGCCAAAGCGACCGGTGACGTAGCGAATGACTTCATCGGGTACGTTGACGTAACGTTGAGGGGCCAGCACATTCATGACAGCCATGGTGCCCACCACCTGCGAGAACGGCGTAACCATTATGGGGTAGCCCAGTTCCGCTCGCACGCGCACTACCTCTTCGTAAACCTCGGGCAGGCGGTGCTGCTGACGGATTTCACGTAACTGACGCTGCATGGTGCCGATCATTCCGCCGGGCAACTGATGCGAAAAATACCGCTCGTCGTATTCTTGCGGCACGCCCACCGGCAGGCCTTCGGCGCGCGCCAGCTGTTCGAACCAGGCACTGACCTGCGCCTGCGCATCCATATCGAGGCTGTGCGCCACACCGCGACTTTGCAGGTTATTGACGACGCTTTCGACCGTCGGCTGGCTGGTTCCGTTACCCAAGGGGCGCGCAGCGGTATGCAGCGCATCCACGCCAAGCTCGTGCGCCTCGGCATAGGTAAAGGGCGCCAGCCCAATGGTGCAGTGCGAATGCAGCTCGAAAGGCTTGTTGCCTGCGGCCTGCCGAATGGCCGGCAAGAGCGTACGGGCACGATCGACCGTCAGCAGGCCGCCGGGGTCTTTCAGGTAGATGCGGTCGATAAAGGGCTGGGCGGCCAGCTGCTCGGCCATGACGGAAAAGAATGCGTCGTTATGTATGGGGCTGACCGTATACACCAAAGCACCCACGATTTCCGAAGCGCCCGCCTTGTGTATGGCCTGGCAGTTGTCAATGACGGCCTGCGTGTTGTTCATGGGGTCCATCACCATGAAGCGTTCGATGCCGTTATTGACAAGCAGCTTGTACGAAAGCGCCATGAGCTCGGGGTGGGCGGTTTCCCAAGAGATGAACCGCATGCCGGTCGACAGAAAAGTAAGCGAGGTGCGTTTCAGGCTTGCCTTCATCAGGCGCAGGCGCTCCCAGGGATCCTCTTTGTGAAAGCGCACGGTAACCGCCATGTGGGTGCTGGTGCTGAAATCAATAGAGTGGTAGCCCACCTGATCCATGACGGGTGCGATGGGCAGCATCATGCCCGTGCGCAGGCCCGTTGCCGCCCACAGGCTTTGGTTTCCGTCTCGGACCGAAGTGTCGATAAATTGCATGGTGCCGTTCTTCATGGGTTCTCCTGCACGCCGGCGTCAAACTCTTTGGCCAGATAACGACCCAGGAAACCAGTGTCGACCTCGCCCCGCACAAACTCGGGGGTTTCGAGCACGGTTTGATGCAACGCAATATTGGTTGTGATGCCGGTAAGACGGGTTTGAGCCAAGGCCTGCAAAAGCCGGGTGCGCGCCTGGTCGCGGTTGGCGCCCACAGCCATGACCTTGCCCATCATGGAGTCGTAAAACGGTGAAATAGTGGCCCCTGCTTCAATGTGAGTATCAACGCGCACGCCCTGCCCTGCCGGAAAATACGCCTCTAGGACACGCCCCGGCGAGGGTGCAAAATCGCGATCGGGGTCTTCGGCATTGATGCGGCACTCGATGGCATGGCCTTGAATGCGGATATCGTCTTGTGTAAAGGCCAGCCGCCGCCCCTGGGCAATATTCAATTGCTGTTCAACCAGGTCGATGCCGGTAACCAGTTCGGTAACCGGGTGTTCGACCTGAATGCGCGCATTCATTTCCAGAAAGTAGAACTCACCGCGTATGACGTCGACCAGGAACTCGACAGTACCCGCACCGCGATATGCAATAGATTCGGCAAAGCGCACAGCCGCCTGGCGCAAGTCGGCGCGCAGCTTGTCGGGCAGTCCGGGCGCCGGCGCCTCTTCGATCAGCTTCTGGTAGCGCCGTTGCACGGAACAATCGCGGTCACCCAAATGTATGACCCGCGTTCCGTCGCCCAGCACCTGAACCTCGACGTGCCGGCCTTGTCTCACGAAGCATTCGATATATACGCGCCCGTCGCCAAAGGCAGCCAGGGCTTCTGCGCCGGCCAGCTCGAACAGCCCGGCCAGCTGCTGCGGGGTGTCGGCGCGCTTAAGCCCCCTTCCGCCGCCGCCACCGACGGCTTTGATCAGCACCGGGAAGCCGATGCGCTCGGCCATGGCCAGCGCCTCGTCCAGACCCTGTACAGGCCCACCGGGCGTAACAGGCACCTGAGCGGCCTGGGCAATGCGGCGCGCCTCGAGCTTGTCGCCCACGCGGTGAATCTGTTGGGCGGTTGGACCGATGAAAATAATTTGATTGTCTTCGCAGGCCTGGGCAAATTCAGCCCTTTCGGATAAAAACCCGTAGCCCGGGTGGATGGCATGCGCCCTCGTGCCCAAGGCCGCCTGAACAAGAGTACCGATTTGCAGGTAGCTGTCGGTGGCCCGCGCAGGCCCTATGCAAACGCTACGATCGGCCATGCGTGCACCGAGCGAGTTGCGATCGGCCTTGGAAACCGCCAGAACCGATTCAAGGCCCAGGTGCTTTAGCGTGCGCAATATGCGCACGGCGATCTCGCCCCGATTGGCTACCAGTACCCGCTGAATGGGCTCGCCCCCGGACACGACCTGGGTATTTTGCTTTGCATTCGCCCAAGCTGCGGCGTTCGGATGGACGGAAGCCACTTTGTCTTGATTCGGCATGGCGGCCCTTTAAGCACGAACCCGCATCAACGGCTGATCATACTCAACCAGATCGCCGTCGTTGACCAGGATCTCGACAATTTCGCCTTGAACGCCTGCCGCAGTGGAATTCATGAGCTTCATCACTTCGATAATGCCCACTACCGTGTTCTCGTCGACCCGGCTGCCCACCGAAACAAAAGGCTCGGCGCCAGGTTTGGGGCAGCGATAGAACGTGCCCAGCATGGGCGCGCGAACCTCGAGCAGGCTGGTGTCATGCGACGATTCGGCTTGCACTGCTTCCGGGGCGACGGCCGCCCCGGCCGCCCCGATTGCACTTGCGGGTTGCCCGACCTGGGCAACAGACGGCGTCGCCGAAGCACTGCCCAAAGCCTGCGAAGCGCCTGACATCTGAGCCGAACCCGCGCCATTGCGGCGCAACTGCAGCTTGACCCCGTCGACCTCGAGCAGCAGCTCGTCAAAGTGCGACGCATCAAGCAGCTTGATGATGTTTTCCACATCGGCGTGAGAAAAGCTCATGCCCGGTCTCCTGGAGTTCTGGTCTTGCGATCCAGTGTTGCTCAAGGCCCGCTGCAGTGCTAGCATCAATTACACAGTTTTCACTGGGTGAAATCTGAAGCCTATGCGCGAATACAAAGTAAAAACCATCCGAGCCCTGGACCGCGGACTGGAAGTGCTGCAAACGCTGCATGAGTTTCGCAACGCCAGCCTGCACGACCTGTACCTGGCCACTGGTCTGCCCAAGGCCACGCTTACTCGCATACTTGCCACCCTGGAAAGTCGGGGCCTGGTCTGGCAACGCCTGGCCGACGGCGCGTTCATGGCCAGCCACATTTATCGGCCGCGCCTGGCACAGATCAATGACGAGCATTTCCTGGTCGAGACCGCTTCACCCATATTGGGGCGCTTATGCCAAAAGGTGAACTGGCCGTCGATTCTGGCCGTGCCGCGGCTCGACTACCTGGAGGTTATTGAGACCAACAGCCCCAAATCATATTTCTCGCATATCCCTCTGGGGCCAATCGGGTTTCGTGTAAACATGCTGAGATCGGCAACCGGGCGAGCCTACCTGGCGTTCTGCAGCGATGCCGAACGCCAGGCCGTACTACAGCGCTTGAGGGTAAGCAGCGAACCGGGCAACGACCTGGCCAGACAGCCCCGAGAAGTAGAAGCATTGCTCAAAGAAACGCGCAAGCTGGGGTACGGCACGCGCGTCAGGGATTTTGGCGGCCACTTCGCTAAATCGCGCCGCGAATGGGACGACCGGCGCGACTCGATTGCGGTTCCCATCTGGGCGGGCGAAGAAGTGGTGGCTATTGTCAACCTGACCTGGATGCATTCCGTGGCCACGGTCGGTGAAATCGCCGAGAAACACCTGCCGGTATTACAGCAGGCGGCCCAGGACATTTCGACCAGACTGATGACGGCGGGGCCCAGGCCCTAGGCGTCAGGCTCCGCCCAGATATGCCCGCCGCACACGCTCGTCGTTGATCAGTTGGTCGGCAGGCCCGCCAAGCGTAATGCAGCCGCCTTCAAGAACATGCCCTTCGGAAGATACCTTCAAGGCCGCCCGAGCATTTTGCTCGACCAGCAACACCGACAGCCCGCGATGACGCAACTGGCCTATTTCGGTCAATATTTCTTGCACGATGAGGGGAGCCAGGCCCAGGCTGGGTTCATCCAGCATCAGCAGGCGCGGCTGGCTCATCATGGCGCGACC
This sequence comes from Pusillimonas sp., assembly GCF_035515275.1. Lineage (GTDB taxonomy): Bacteria > Pseudomonadota > Gammaproteobacteria > Burkholderiales > Burkholderiaceae_B > Pusillimonas. Next base: position 12,966 of record NZ_DATJBQ010000151.1, on the reverse strand, counting down.
AAGGGCCAGCATCTGGCGCTCGCCCCCCGAAAGCGTGTCGGCGCGCTGATCACGCCGCTCGGCCAAGCGGGGAAAGCGGCCATAGGTTTCGTCCAGCTTGCGCTTTAGCTCTGCCTTCGACAGTTTTCTTGAATAGCCCCCCAGGACCAGATTGTCGAGCACCGACATGTCGCCAAACAGTTCACGCTGCTCGGGCACCAGACAAAGCCCCATCTCAAGCCGGGTTTCGACATCAAGACGGGTGATATCCACACCATCAAAACATATGCGGCCTTCAACAGGCTGCAGCAGCCCCATCAACGCAGCAAGCAGCGTGGTCTTGCCCGCGCCGTTAGGGCCGATGACCGAACTGATATGGCCTTCTTGCAAGGAAAAAGACACGCCTCGCACCGCTTCGACCTGACCATAGGCCACATGCAGGTCTTCGACTTCCAGCAATGCACTCATGCGTCGCCTCCCAAATACGCTTGTTGGACCTGAGCATCGGCGCGAGCCTCGGCGGGCTTGCCCTCAAAGATCTTGCTGCCGAAGTTCATGACCACCAGGCGGTCGACCAGACTCATGACAAACTCCATATCGTGTTCCACGATCAACACCGTGACGCCTTCGATACGCAGGTTGTCCAGCAATTGCGACAAGGCCTGCTTCTCGAACAGACGCAGCCCCGCTGCAGGCTCGTCCAGCATAAGCAGCACCGGGTCTGCAGCCAGTGAGCGCGCTATCTCGACAAGCCGCTGTGTTCCAAGCGGAAGGCTGCCAGCAAGCTCGTATGCATGCTCGGTCAGCCCCACCCGCTTGATCTGCGCCATGGCTTCAGCCATGATCTGCGTCTCTTCGGCGTGATCAAGGCTTAGGCCGCCGCGCCACAAGCCGCATCGACCTCGGGCATGCGCACCCAGCGCCACGTTTTCAAGCACGGTCATGCGCGGTCGCAGCTTCACGTGCTGAAACGTACGAGCCACGCCGCGAAGCGCGATATCTCGTTGCGACAGGCCGGCAAGCGGTTGGCCCAAAAACTGCACCTTGCCGTCGCTTAGCGGCAAAGTGCCGGTAAGCAGATTGAACATGGTTGATTTACCTGCGCCGTTCGGGCCGATCAGGCCCAGAATTTCGCCGGCCCGGACTTCAAAGCTGACGCCATTGACCGCCACCAGCCCCCCGAAACGCTTGGTGGCGTTCTGGGCGCTCAGGATGAGACTGCCCGGCTCGGGCATGTTTCTTCGAGGCAGACTGGAGGCAGGCTCTGGCAATGAGACCGGATTGCGCAACGGGCGAACTCGCTCGACAAGGCGAGCAAGCGGGCGTCCCAGCCCGCCGGGCATGCGCAGCAGGATCAACAGAAACAGCACGGCGAAGACCAGCGAGTTGACCTGCGCCCCTCGATTGGTAAAGAGAGGCAGAATGTCCTGCAACTGGTTGTTGATACCAATGTACAAGGCTGAGCCAAGCAAAGCGCTGCTTAGCTGAGACATGCCGCCCAGCACCATCATGAACACATAGTCGATGCTGGCATGCAGGGAAAACGGCGTATGGCTGACGAAGCGATTGGTGTGGGCATACAGCCAGCCCGCTACGGTCGCGTAGGCCGACGCCAGGACAAACAACGTCAGGCGCAGCCGAAATGCGTCAGCGCCAAAGCTGGCCATCAGCACTTTGCCGCCGCGCAGGGCGCGGATGGTGCGCCCGACACGTGCTCCCAGCAAGTTATAGGCGAACCACCCTCCGGCCAGCACCAGCAGCCAGATCAGAACAAAAATACTCTGTGACTGGTTCAGCACCCAGGAACCCAACTGAATGGCCGGGACGCCGTCGATGCCGGTATGGCTGCCCAAGGCTGGGCTATTGGCAAAAACCAGCGGCACGGCCAGCCCCCAGGCGATGGTGCTTAGCGCCAGGTAATGGCCGCCCAGGCGCATGGTGATGGCGCCCACCACCCAAGCACTGCCGCAGGTCAGCAACAGCCCCATCAGCAATCCCGCCCACGGCGACAAGCCCTGCGTGGTGGTAAGCCATGCCGTTGAATAAGCGGCAATGCCCACAAAAGCGGCCTGCCCGAAAGACAACACCCCCCCCACACCCGACACCAGGACCAGGCCGAACACCACCAATGCGGCAATGCCTATGTCGTTAAGCAGGGCAATATGAAAGCTGCCGAGCACTTTCGGCACCACGGCGATCAGCACCAGCAAAAGCAGCGGCACTGCGAATGTCCACGCGCGACGCTTCATTCTTCACTCTCTTGTTCTTCGTGATGCGCCGACAAGCTCGAACGGATCACGAGTATTGGAATCAATAAACCGAACACAATGGCGTCCTTCAAACCGCTATTCCAGAACGCCGCGTAACTTTCCGCCACGCCGACCAGCAATGCGCCCAACGCCGTAAGGGGGTAGCTGACCATGCCCCCGATAATCGCCGCCACAAAGGCTTTGAGGGTAAGGATGAGCCCACTGTCGTAGTAAACGGTGGCCACCGGCGAAACCAGCACACCCACCACGCCGGCCAGCAAGGCCGCAATAATGTGCGCAATGGTGGCCGTGAACGCCGGGCGGATGCCCACCAGCCTGGCGCCGGTAGGATTGGACGCGGTAGCGTGCAATACCTTGCCCACGCGCGTGCGCTGCAAGCCCAGGTAGAACAACACGGCCAATACCACGGCCACACCTATGGTCATGAGTGTCTGGTAATTGACGACCAGACTGGATGACAGGGCTACTGAGCCGTCGATGGCGGCGTTGGTGCGCAGACCTTCGGGGCCGAACCAAAGCAGCCCCAACCCTGCCAGGACCAGGTCAAGCACCAACGAGACGATAAGCAGGCTCAGCACCGAGGCCTGGGCGATAGGCCGTAACGCTACGCGCTCGATCAGCGGGCCCAGGGGCACAGCCAGCAAAATGGCCGCCGCCACGCGCAATGCGCCGGAATCCTGGCCGGTGGCCCAAACAGCCAGTGCACAAGGAAGCAAAGGGGCCACCACCCAGCCCAGCAGCATACGCGGCACACGCCGCCAAGCCTTGTCCTGCCGGATGCGGTTGAGCTCCATCAGCACCGCCAACACCATGAACAAGCCAATGAGATTGATCATGGCAGGCAGGCGCCCCGATTCCATGGCCCCGAGGCTTAGGGCCGAGAACACCGCAATGCTGCCGAAGGGTACAAAAATGACTCTCGTGACCGAGAAAATCAGTACGAGCCCTAGCCCGATAATCAGATAGATCGCCGACCAGGCCAAGCCATCCGCCAGCAATATCATTGCAATTGTTGAATCCATCCGTCAGCGTTCTGTCTGGTTGGTTGATAAAAGGGTTTTGCAGGCCCTGCACTTGCTGCAGGGCCTGCAGGGGGTGGCGTTCACCCCAGGTGATGTGCGGATTGAAAGAGCGGCGGGTTTACTGCAGTACCCACTTGCCCTTATCGAGCTTGACGATCACAACCGAACTTTTGTCCACGCCGTAAGCCGTATTGGGCGAGTATGTAAATACGCCTTCGGTTGCGGCCAGGTTCTTGGTCGATTTGATCGCATCGCGCAGGGCCTCGCGATACTCGGGGGTGCCCGGCTGAATGCTTTCAGGCACGCGCTTGGCCGCTTCCGTTACCACCAGCCACGCATCAAAGGCATAAGCCGAGAACACGTCGTAAGGGGCTTCGTTGTGCACCGCCTCGTAGGCCTTGGCGTACTTTCCAACGATTTCCTTGCTGGGGTTGTCGGCGGGAAGCTGCTCACCAACCAGTGCCGGACCCGTCGGCACGAGCAGGCCTTCGCCGGCTTCGCCCACCAGCTTCACGAACTCGGGGCTAAGAATGGCATGGGTGCCGTAAATGGCGCCCTTGTAGCCACGCTCGTGCAGGCCGATGTACGGCAGAGCGCCCGGTGTACCGGCCCCACCGCCCAGGACGGCATCAGGCTTGGCGGCCATGACTTTCAGCACTTGGGCGGCCACCGAATTATCGGCACGGGCGTAACGCTCGTTGGCCACCACCTCGATGCCGGCTTCTTTGGCGTACTGTTGCAAAGCCGCATAGGCCACGTCCCCCCAGGCATCGGCGAACCCGATGTAGCCCACGGTTTTTACGCCATTGCGCTTCATTTCATCAACCACCGCCGACACCATGGTGTGACCCGACTGAGTGGTGGTAACCGCCCAGGCCGCTGCTTCGTCCTTGAGTTCGATGGGCGTAAACGAAACCAGAGGCGTCTTGCCCTCGCGCGAGACGGTGGCCAGCGCCATGGCACCCGGTACGCTGCTGGTACCGATCAGCACATCGACGTTGTCCTGCTCGATCAGCTTGCGCGCATTGCGGGTGGTCAGCGAAGGATTGGACGCATCGTCAAGCTGCAGCACCTTGAGCTGATGACCGTTGACGGTGTCTTGATACTGAACGCCCGCCTTGATGCCTTCGACCGTGCTCAGGCCCTGGGCGGCAACCGGGCCGGACAAGGGCACAATAACGCCCACTTTAATCTCTGCGGCATGGGCCGCAGCGCCAAACAGGCCTGCGATCAATGCCCCGCTTAACAGTCGCAGGGCACCGCCTATTTTCTTCTGTTCAAACATAGCTGTCTCCTAAAATGATCTTGTTTTACTTTGGCTGGGCTAGTAGTTCGCGCAACCATTCCTGGCACTGGCCGGCAGCTTCTACCGGCCACTCGATCGAAACCGTACGGTCTTTTTGACGCACTTCTACACGAATCACTGATGAAGCCGGCGCCGCCACGCGGCTGCTCGATGCGCGGGTGGGTGCCAGCAAGCGCGAGAACCAGCCTGTCAACCGACCCTCGTCGTAGGCAGGGGTATCAGCGGCGGCCGTGGCACGATGCGCCGGCTGCCCGGGCTGAGGTCTTGTCGCAGCTGCAGCAGCCGAGACGGAGACTCTGGCGTGTTCTACTGCCGTTTCGTCGGCACCGGCCTTGGCCGACGTCTCGGCCGGCTCGGACTCCGCCCCCCCTTCAATACGCTGGGCCAGGTTCTTGCCGAACTCGTCCCACATGCGATCGGCCTTGGTCTTCATGACGGACAGACCAAAAGTGCCCAGGCGTCCGAGTAGATCGACATTGACCTTGATGCGCAATTCAGTGCCGCCGTCAGGCGTTTCACTGAGAAATATTTCGCTGGTCTGTTTAAGCGAACTGGCCACCGAGGCGTCTTCCCCCGTGCCTTCGGCGCGCAAATACTCGGGCTCGCGCTGTTCAACAATATTCGTACGAAGCTTGAACTTGGCACTGATGAACGAGATTTTCACTTTCATCAGCGCGGCGTATTCGGTGGGGCTGATCACGTCGATGGATTGCATGCCCGGCACGGCGCCGGTCATGACATGCGGGTCCATGAGCATGGCCCACACCTGAGTCCGGGGTGCCGAAACCACCAGTGTCTTTTCAATTTCCATGGTTCATTTCTTCTGCAGCGTGCAAAACGGACTCGACGATCTGGGTGTAGCCCGTACAGCGGCATAAGTTGCCCGACAGGCCGCGTTGCACTTCTTGTATGGTGGGCTGGGCATTGTTCTTGAGCAGGTCACACGAGGCCATGATCATGCCCGGGGTGCAGTAGCCGCATTGCAAGCCGCCGCACTGCATGAAGCTTTTCTGCAAGGGGTGAAGCGTGTCGCCCTGAGCCAGGCCTTCGATGGTGGTGATGGCGCGTCCGTTGACCTGTACCGCCAGAAGCAGACACGACTTGACCACGTCGCCGTCAAGCAAGATTGAACAAGCCCCGCAAACGCCTGTTTCGCATCCCCGTTTGGTGCCGGTAAGCTGCAGGTCGTCGCGCAGGAAGTCGGAAAGCAGGCGACCGGTGGGTACTTCCAGGCTGTGCGCCTGGCCGTTGACAGTGCATTCGATACGATGCGAGCTCATGCCGACACCCCTTCGTCGATGGAAAGTTCAAATAATTCGCAAATCGTGCGTCGGACCACCGCTCGCACCATATCGCGCCGAAACTCGGCGCTGCCACGTGAGTCGGACAAGGTTTCAATGTCGGCGGCAACCCGATCGGCTGCCTCAAGCGCCACAGCCGCATCGACAACCCGGCCGCGCAGCAAGGCTTCGGCACGCTGAACGCGCAAAGGAATGGGAACCGACGCCCCCACGGCCAGCCGCGCGTCGTGGCACTGGGCCCCGTCGCGCTTGGCGACCAGCGCGACACTGACCAGGGGCCGATGCTCGGCCGCCGTGCGCAAAAATCGGTTGTACACGCCCGAGGTGCCAGACGGCAGAGTCGGCACGCGAATCTCGATCAGGATCTCGTCGGGTTCGAGAGCGGTTTCAAAGTAATCGACAATGAATGCCTCCAGAGGCAAGCTGCGTTCGCCACGGGGGCCCGCCAGCACCACTTGCGCCTCGAGCGCCAGCAAACAGGTGGGGGGGTCGGTGGAAGGGTCGCCATAACACAGGTTGCCACCCAGGGTTCCCTGGTTGCGCACCTGTGGGTTGGCCACACGCGCCGCCATGCTTGCCAGCATCGGAAAATACTGCTGAACCAGGGGCGACGCTGCCAGGTCGGCATGTCGCGTCATGGCACCGATGCGCAGGCCTTTTTGCCCGTCAAAATCAATACCGTGCAAGCGCTGGATTTTTGCAAGGGAAACCAGATGCGAGGGCTGCACCATACGCTGACGCATGGTAAGCACTAGCGCCGTCCCGCCCGCAATCAGCCGCACTTCCTCGTCTTGCAGATCGGCGAGCAGGCGGCCGGCCTCTTCGATTGAGGTCGGCTCAAAATATTCGAAACTACGCATGGTTGGCGCCTCCTTCTTGTTTGGCGCGCAGGGCAGCCAGCACTTTCTCGGGCGTAATGGGCAGGTCGGTGATACGTATGCCCACCGCGTCGTACACCGCGTTGGCAATGGCCGGCGCCCCCATCAATATCGGGGTTTCGCTGGCCGCCTTGGCCCCGTATGGGCCCACCGGGTCCATCGACTCGACGAACCCGCCGCGCAACATCGGCAGGGACTCAGCCGTGGCCATGGTGTAGTCGGCGAAATTACCGTTGGCGATACGGCCGTCTTCCAGTTGCAAGTGTTCGTACAAGGCCCAGCCTATGGCCTGAGCGACCCCGCCGTTGGCCTGGCCATGCACGGCAGCCAGGTTCAGCGCCCGGCCCAGATCATCGGAAAGGAAGCTGTCCAGCACGGTGACCTGACCGGTTTCGGTGTCTACCTCGACCTCGACGGCCTGAGCAGAAAATGAATGGGTAGGTGCACAGTTGCCATACAGATCGGCATCGGGCTCTTGAGTTTGTGGGTCCCAGGTTTCGCTGACCTGCAAGGCCTCGCCGCCGTGGCGCCAGACATGGGCACGGGCCAGTTCGGCCAGGCTGAAGCGTTTGTCGGTGCCCCGCACTTGAACGCCCCCGTTGTCGGCAAGCTCCATGTCGTCGGGCGACGCCTGCGCCAGCTGCGCCGCCACGGCAAACAACTTGGCCTTGGCGGCCTGGCCTGCACGTATGGCCGCATTACCCGCCGACATGGTGACGCGCGAGGCAAACGACCCCAGCGCATAGGGTGCGCTGTCGGTGTCCGGGGCAAGCAAGCGCACCTGCGACATCGGCACCTTCAGCTCGTTGGCAATAATCTGGGTGACCATCGTCATGGCGCCCTGCCCCATGTCGCATTCCCCGCTACGGGCAACGACGCCGCCGTCTTCGTTGATGGTAAGCGTGACGGTGGAGCCGTCCCAGTTGCCCATTGTGCGGTTGCCACATACGTGCATGGCGGCAGCCATACCCACGCCCCGGCGCCGAACACCGCTGCCGCGCGGGGCCGCACGCTTGCCTGCCCAGTCAAGTGCCTGGGTTGCATTGTCGATGCACTGCTTGAAGCCCGTGCTTTGGATTTTCCAGCCATGAACCGAGGTGTCGCCCGCTTCGATTGCATTGCGCTTGTGGATGTCGATGGGGTCGAGGTTCAGTTTGCGCGCCATGGTATCGATATGGCTGTTCAAGGCGAACAACATTTGCGAACCCCCGAACCCGCGAAACGCCCCATGGGGCGGCGTGTGCGTATGCGTAAGCACTGCATCGCAGCGCACGTTCGGCGTGCGGAACATATTGTCGCTGCGCATGGCGGAGACGTGCATGACCTCGCCCGCCAGCCCCGAGTAAGCTCCGCAGTCGGCAATGATTTTTACGTCTTTGGCCACAATGGTGCCGTCCTGGCTCATGCCCAGCTTGAGCGTGATGCGCTCGGGCACGCTACTGCAGCACGACAAAAAATCTTCAAGGCGGTTATTTAGCAGACGGACCGGGCGACGCGTGTGCAGCGCCAGCAAACCGGCCACCAGCTGGTTGTCATCTTCGACGATTTTTCCGCCAAAGCCGCCGCCGGTGGTTTGCTGCACCACTCGAACTGAAGAAATGGGCAGCTCAAGCGCCTTGGCAATGCGCGAACGCGCCAGAAATACGGTTTGAGTGGAGGTCCAGACATGCAAGCGGTCGTCGGCCTCGACCGAAGCTACGGAAACCATGGGCTCGAGATAACCCGGATACTGGGGCGACGTACTGTATGTGGCTTCGTAGACGTAATGCGCCGATGCCATGGCCGCGTCGACGTCACCTCGGTGAAACTTGATTTCGTGAGCGATATTGTCTTCACGGCCCGGGTGCACCGTAGGCGCCCCAGGCGCCAGCGCCTGGTCTGGTGTTAGCAAGGCCGGCAGCTCTTCATATTCGACCCGGATCAAGTCCAGCGCGTCGCGGGCAATATCTTCGGTAACGGCAGCCACAGCGGCCACCTCTTCGCCCGCAAAACGCACCACGCCCTTGGCAAGTATGTAGCGCTCTTTGGCGGGCCCGCCGCCCCATGGCGTGGCAGGCGCATCGTTGCCGGTCAGCACCGCCTTGACGCCCGGCAGCGCCAGCGCCGCCGAAGTGTCGATGGTGACAATACGAGCATGGGCATACGGGCTGCGCAATATGGCGCCGTGCAACATGCCGGGCATCTTGATGTCGCCCGCATACTGCGCCCGACCCAGAACCTTGGCCTGGTGATTGACCTGCGGGAGCTCGGTGCCCAAGGTAAAGTGCGGGGGCTGCGCGCCCGGTATCGCTGAATTACTCATAACACTGACCACTTTGAGACGGGTGTTTGACTGATAATGAGCAGAGTGTGCGCCGATCAAATTGATAAATCAATTAACACCATTCCTTATTGACTTATCAATTTGATTGGAGTAAATATTTAAAGTTATAGAGCGCAAACCAATGCGCGCTTTTCCGGCAGCGCCACCCTTTTTCTGATGTTGGTCGTGACACGCAACCCTAATACCTGCCCCTGGGCACATATTGAACCCGACGGGTCCAACCTTACTGTCGAAGACTTTCTTTCTGTGCCGATCGTGCGAATCGCGGCGCACCTGAAGCGCTTTCCCAGTACCTATGCAGGCACGGTCGACCTGACCCTGCCGCAATGGCGCTTGCTGTCAACTGTGGCGCACCATAAGACCATTCCGATGAAACAGTTGGCCGAGGTGTCCGCCAGCGACAAAGCCCTGGTCAGCCGCACGGTAAAAGAGCTGGTCGCAAAAGGCCTGGTGCTGACCTCACCCATGAACAGCGGCGATCGCTCGCTCGTATGCAACATTACGCCCAAGGGAGCAAAGACCGTCGACAAGGTTATTCCCCTGGCACGCGAGCGCCACGCCCGCCTGCTGCTCTCGCTCGACGTCGAAGACCGCGTGCGGCTGTACGACATTCTTCAAAAATTGCAGACAGTTTGCGCGGATATTGATTAGGGCGCGGGATCACCACGTTTACACTACCCTTATCGAGCGGCGGCTGTCGACTCGAAGTGCCTGTAATGACTTGTACAGGAGGCGTGATGAAGCAAATTCAACCGGACCTGTTCGAGACTGAAGCCGAAAGCCCCTTTAGCGGCGTATATACCCATGCCTATTTACTACTGCATGGCGACGGCAACGTCTTGTTCTATAACACCAGCCGCCTCGAAGAGATCGAGCACATGGAGCAACTGGGTGGAGTGGCGCGTCAGTACCTAAGTCATTGCGACGAACTCAGCGAGAGCCTGAATATGATTGCCGAGCGCTACGGCGCTGAGCTAGGCGGCCATGTCAACGAACTGGAGCAGTTTTCGAAATTTCGTCGCCCCACCATTTTGTTCGAGCGACGAGACACCCATCTGGGCAATATCGAGGTCATTCCCACGCCCGGCCACAGCCCGGGAAGCACCTGCTTCTATGTGCACTCACCTTACGGCAAGCGCTACCTCTTCACAGGAGACACCCTGTATTTCAATAAGAACAAGGTATTGGCGACTGCGTTCTTTCCACGGCGCGGCGACCTTCAAAGCTATGTAAAAAGCCTGGAGACACTCGGCACCCTGGAGCCAGACGTCGTGATTTCCAGCGCTACCGGAGGACAAGGCGGCTACCACGAGATCGATCGGGGCGAATGGCCGGAACACGTAAGCCGCGCGCTGGAAGGCTTACTGGAAAAGCAACGCAGCGCTAATGCTATGAAGCCTTCCCAGGATTGAAACTCCGTGCACGACAAACCTTAGGGATAAACAAAAAATCCGCCCATGCCCTTGAAGTATCTGATACCGCCCTTATAATTAGCACTCGAGGGGGTAGAGTGCTAGCAAGCCGCCCCCGTCGCCAATACCAACATTTTTGATAACAGGAGTTCCTTCATGGCACTGCGTCCTTTGCACGATCGCGTGATCGTCAAACGTCTGGACAACGAGCGTACTACTGCTTCGGGCATCGTTATCCCCGAAAGCGCCGCTGAGAAGCCCGATCAGGGCGAAGTCATTGCCGTTGGTCCCGGCAAAAAAGCTGAAGATGGCAAGGTAACGCCGGTCGACGTCAAAGCGGGCGACAAGGTTCTGTTCGGCAAATACGCCGGCCAGGCTGTCAAGGTCGATGGCGAAGAGCTTCTCGTCATCCGCGAGGACGAAATCCTCGCCGTCATCCAGTAATCTGCCCCCGAATCTGAACCGAATTCGAATCAAGCAAGGAATCAACAATGGCTGCTAAGCAAGTTCTATTCAGCGACGACGCGCGCACGCGCATCGTTCGCGGTGTCAACACCCTGGCAAACGCCGTCAAAACCACTCTTGGCCCCAAAGGCCGCAACGTTGTGCTCGAGCGTTCGTTCGGCGCCCCCACCGTCACCAAAGACGGCGTGTCGGTTGCCAAAGAGATCGAACTGAAAGACAAATTCGAGAACATCGGCGCTCAGCTGGTTAAAGAAGTCGCCTCCAAAACGTCGGACAACGCCGGTGACGGCACCACCACTGCCACGGTGCTGGCTCAGTCCATCGTCGAAGAAGGCCTGAAGTACGTTGCCGCCGGCATCAACCCCATGGACCTCAAGCGCGGTATCGACAAAGCCGTTGCCGTTGCCGTTGACGAGCTCAAAAAAATCTCGCGTCCTTGCACCACCAGCAAGGAAATCGCCCAGGTCGGTTCCATCTCGGCCAACAGCGATGCATCCATCGGCAAAATCATTGCCGACGCCATGGACAAAGTGGGTAAAGAAGGCGTCATTACCGTTGAAGACGGTAAATCGCTGGACAACGAACTGGACGTCGTCGAAGGCATGCAATTCGACCGCGGCTACCTGTCGCCCTACTTCATCAACAACCAGGACAAGCAAGTTTCCGTTCTGGACGATCCGTATGTTCTGATCTACGACAAAAAAGTCAGCAACATCCGCGACCTGCTGCCCATTCTCGAGCAAGTGGCCAAATCCAGCCGTCCGCTGCTGATCGTGGCTGAAGACGTCGAAGGCGAAGCCCTGGCTACCCTGGTCGTCAACAACATCCGCGGCATCCTGAAAACCACGGCTGTCAAGGCTCCTGGCTTCGGCGACCGCCGCAAAGCCATGCTCGAAGACATCGCCATTCTTACCGGCGGCACGGTTATTTCGGAAGAAACCGGCGGTTCGCTTGAAAACGCCACGCTCGAAGAGCTGGGCCAAGCCAAGCGCATCGAAGTCGGCAAAGAAAACACCATCATTATCGACGGCGCCGGCGACGGCAAATCGATCGAAGCACGCGTCAAACAAATTCGCGTTCAGATCGAAGAAGCCACGTCCGACTACGACCGCGAAAAACTGCAAGAGCGCGTGGCCAAACTGGCCGGCGGTGTTGCGGTGATCCGCGTCGGCGCAGCCACCGAAGTCGAAATGAAGGAAAAGAAAGCCCGCGTTGAAGACGCCCTGCACGCCACCCGCGCAGCCGTCGAAGAGGGCATTGTTCCTGGCGGCGGTGTTGCACTGATCCGTGCCAAAGCTGCCATTGCCAAAGTCAAGGGCGACAACATCGACCAGGAAGCCGGCGTCAAGCTGATTCTGCGCGCGATCGAAGCTCCTCTGCGCACCATTGTTGCCAACGCCGGCGAAGAGCCCAGCGTCGTGGTCAACAACGTCGCTAAAGGCGAAGGCAACTACGGCTACAACGCTGCCACCGGCGAGTACGGCGACCTGGTTGAGCAAGGTGTGCTGGACCCCACCAAGGTTACCCGCACTGCCCTGCAAAACGCAGCGTCGGTTGCCGCACTGCTGCTGACCACCGAAGCCGCTGTGGCTGAAGTGGCTGAAGACAAGTCGGCTCCGGCCATGCCCGACATGGGCGGCATGGGTGGTATGGGCGGCATGGGCGGTTTCTAAGCACGCCACAGCCCAAACCAAAGCCACTGCTTTGTCATGCGGCCGGGCCCTTGCGGGCCAGGGCCGCAAGAAGCCCCCGGGTAAAACCGGGGGCTTCTTTGTTTCATGCCGCTTAATGTGCTTGTGCCCAAGCCCTGGCGCGGTTTTCTCTTACAATGCCCCAGACACAACATAACCGCCCCACTTATCCATGGCGTCATGACGCAACATAAATCACCGTATAAAAGTCGAGGCGGCCCGGCCCGCCTGATCAATGCGCTGCGTTATTCCATGCAGGGATTAGGCGCAGCCCTTAAGCATGAGGCGGCCTTTCGCCAAGAGCTGCTTTTGTGCATGG
>NZ_DATJBQ010000150.1:0-27241 GCF_035515275.1 Pusillimonas sp. | reverse complement strand
GGTACGACCAGTCGCCGGCAGCGACACTCCCACGGGTTGTGGCCGCGCCATGTCGGCCACCGAGACCTCTTCCAGCGCACGACGCACAGTGTCGTTGATGCGCTGCCAGTTATGGCGCAGGTTGCAGCCGGTTTCGAAGTCGCAACTGCCCGGTAATGAGGTGCACTCGGTCAGCCCAAAGGGTTGTTCGTCAAGGGCGTCAATAACCTGGGCGATGTTGATTTCAGTGGCGGGCCGGCTCAATGCGTACCCCCCCTGCACGCCGCGCACGCTGCGCACCAGACCATGACGTCCAAGCAGTTTCAACACTTTGCTGACGGTGGGCGGGTTCAACCCAAGGGCTTTAGCCAATTCGGGAGCGCTGCACAGGCGCTCGGGGCAGCCGGCCATGTAGGTCAGCACCAAGGTGCCGTAATCCATGATCTTGCTGATACGCAACATGATGTGGGCTCCTGTAGATATTCCGGGTAAGCATTGCGCTACTGCGTCTTCATACAGTACTTTATCGGTACTGTATCGGTCAAGTATGACCTTACTCGCGGAATGGTTGTGGTACTGGATGGCGATCAGGCCGATTTTTCAAGGCGTGGCGATGACGGCCATCGCCCTTTTCAGCGTTGCCTTCGAATCGTTTCTTTCCGATTGCTGGATCGTTGCGTTTAATTTCTTGAGGCGGCGCGCGGGTGGCTCCGGCTTCGGTCGCCGGCAGCTGCGGCCGGCTTTGCCGGCTTCCCTCTCGAACTATCGTCTGCGGGGCGCACGCAGAACTCGCAACGGCGGGCCAGTGGCCCGCCACCCGTGTTGCTCAGACAGGCTGCGTGCTTGCACCCCCGCAGACGACAGTTCGCTCGGCTTGCAAACGTCGCCCAAAGCCGGAGCCACCCCCACGCCTTTTAATGGAGATGATTGGAACGCCACCGGTATATGGTGCTTGTCGATCTCCAGAGGCGGCTGCAACGCCGGCTTAACCAGCTGCGGACGAGTTTCAAACCCAAGCCGACGCATTTTCTAACCGGAGCCCCTGGGTGCGGGGTATGCCTGATTCGCGCGTTGGCGCGAGAGCCGGGCGCCCTGAGAAGGGAGCCCGAAGGGGCGGACGACCAGGGCAGGCGGGCCGAAGGCCGAGTGCCTCCGCGCGAATCAGGCATACCCCGCAACCAGGGGTGGTTCAAGAATCCGCATCATCGCGACTTCACAACTCCGAGGCTGACCACAACACCGAACCTAGTCATCGCAACCTGACCGAGCAAGCTGCGAAGCCAACGCTAAAAAGACTTATTCAACAGCCCCCGAATGACCATCCTCATCCAGCCCCGCCTGCTGCAACATCCACATCTGCGCATACCGCCCGCCTTGCAAAAGCAGCTCGCGATGCGACCCCTGCTCTACGACCCGCCCCTGGTCCAGCACCAGGATCTCATCAGCATCCACCACCGTAGACAAACGATGCGCAATGATCAGCGTCGTTCGATCGCGAGCAATTTGACGCAGTTCGTCCTGAATGTGTTTTTCAGTATGCGTATCCAACGCGCTGGTTGCCTCGTCAAGAACCAGGATCGGCGGGTTCTTGAGTAGCGTACGTGCAATCGCCACACGCTGTTTCTCGCCGCCCGACAGCTTCAGCCCGCGCTCGCCCACCTGCGTATCGTAGCCATCGGGCAGGCCCATGACGAAATCGTGGATGCGGGCCGCCCGTGCAGCTTCGATGATGTCGTCGCGATGGGCCCCCGGGTTGCCGTAGGCAATGTTGTACAAGATGGTGTCATTGAACAGCACCGTGTCTTGCGGAACGATGCCGATGTGGCGACGCAGGCTGGCCTGATCCAGGTCCCGAATATCCATGCCCTCGACCTTGATCGCACCTTCACTGACATCATAAAAACGAAACAACAAACGCGACAAGGTTGATTTCCCCGCTCCCGAGGCACCGACAACCGCCAGCGTTTGGCCCGCGGGAATCTCAAAGCTGACGTCGAACAGTATTTGACGGTTAAGCTCATAACCGAAATCCACATGTTCGAACGTTACCGAGGCGCTGCGAGTATTCAACACCTTGGCCGAAGGCTTGTCGGCGACCTCGAGATCTTGATCCATCAAGCCGAACATGCGCTCCATGTCGGCCAATGCGTGCTTGATCTCACGGTACACAAAGCCGAGAAAATTAAGCGGCGCATACAATTGGGTCAGGTAAGCCGACACCAGCACCACGTCGCCCACCGTCATGGTTTGCTTGACCACCCCGTTGGCGGAGAGCGCAAGCAAGGCAGTGACCCCCACTGTAATGATGACGCCCTGCCCCATATTCAGGAAGTTCAGCGACACTTGGTTTTTTACTGCCGAATCCACCCAACGGTTCAAATTGCGGTCATAGCGATCCTGTTCGTAGGCTTCGTTACCGAAATACTTAACCGTTTCGTAGTTAAGAATTGCGTCGATCGCCTTGCTGTTGGCCTGGCTGTCCAGATCATTCATGCTGCGTCGGTACACCATGCGCTTTTCGGTAACGATCAGGGTAAAAACAATGTACGCCCCAATGGTTCCGAGCGTTACCGCCGCAAAGGTGAGGTCGTAGCGCCACAGCAAAATGGCCGTAACCATCGTGATTTCAAGCAAGGTGGGCAGCACGTTGAACACCATGAAGTTCAACAGAAAGCCAATACCCTTTGTGCCGCGTTCAATGTCTCGGCTTAAGCCGCCGGTTTGCCGCTGCAAGTGGAACCGCATCGACAACGCAAACAGATGCTCGAACAGTCGCGTTGCAATACGTCGAATCGAACCTTGGGTAACGCGTGCGAACAGCGCGTCGCGCAGCTCGCCAAACACAGTGCTAGCCAGCCGGGCAAGGCCGTACCCCAGCAATGCCGCGACGGGCAGAACAATGAGGTTCTGCGGCAGGCTCAATGCGTCGACCACGTCCTTTAAATAAAGAGGCGTGATCACGCTGGCAACTTTTGCCGCCACCAGGAACGCCATGGCGATCAGCACCCGGTATTTGAACTCCCACACAAATGGAAGCAGCGAGCGAATGGTTTTAAAATCGTTGCGATTGCCGGGCGCGGGGCCTCGATAATGGACTCTACTCATACATCCTGCCAAAAAAACGCTACGCCGGCGAATGCGCCGTAGCCAACACCTTATACAATAAACCTGCCATCAGAAACCGGAGATTTCATGGTCGATCCACGCTTCGACTACCAGGCCGCCCTGGCGGGCTGCGCACAAGGCGACGCCGACGCGCTGCAACAACTCTACACGCACGAGGCTCCTTGCATGCTTGCACTGGCCAATGTCATGCTCGGCGACCAAGCGGCCGCACAAGATGCCGTCCATGATGCGTTCGTATTGATCTGGAAGAACGCATCCGCTTACGACAGCAGCATGGGTAGCGCACGCGCATGGTTGCACAGCATCTTGCGTTACCGGACGCGAGGCTTGTTGCAGCGGCGCCCGGCGCCCGCTTCCGTGTCGCCCGCGCCGGCAAGCCTGCCGTTTTCAAACCATGCAAATGACCTGGCCGGCATGTTGGCCCGGCAACCCGAAAATCTGCGCAAGCCCTTGCTTATGGCCTATTACAGCGGCCTGGGCTATGCCGCGATTGCCAAACAATTGGGCCGCCCTGCTGCTGAAGTTCGCCACAGTGTTCGCAGTTGCCTGCGTACTTTGCGGGAGTTCGAACCGGCATGAGCCATCTGCATCATCAAGACGATATTTTCATCGCCGAATACACCTTAGGCCTGCTTGAGCAGGATCAGCTTGCAAAGGCTCACTCGTTGCTCTCACAAGACGACGCCGCCGCAGGTTGCGCCTTGCAATGGGAGGAGCGGCTGCTGAGTCTGACCGACGCGTTGACCCCGTTGCACCCGTCGGATCGGCTGCTGCAGCGCATACAGGCAACGTTGGGACTGCCCGTTAACAAACAAACACCAACGCCGGCATCTACCCCACAGTCTGGCATGGGCCTGGCCATGGGCTTCGAGCCCCGGCTTATTCGGCCGGATACGGCCTCGGTTTTGTCAAACGAGTCTATACCGTCGGCTCCCGGCGTCGCTCCGGCTCCCCAAGATCGCTCTAAGATTTCAACGGCGACACCCGCCGAAAAACCGGCGGCGTTGTCTGCACAGCCTGCCCGTGTTCGCGCTGCGCCCCCGGACCCGATGGAGGCATTTCGCCCCGACGCCAATGCACGCCCGCCGCGTCCTGCGCTTTGGCGCAGCTTGTGGTTCTGGCGATCGCTCAGCACTGCACTGGCCGTGCTGGCCGCGGTCCTGGCCTTGCCCGAAACCACATTCAGGCAAGACCCGACAGTCAGCGCACCGCTTCAACCACCGGCCGCACCTGCGCCGCAAATTGTTCAGGTGGCCATTATGCAGGCGCCCGGAACCAGCTCGACACCCGGCTGGATTCTGACTGTCGACAGCCGCCAGAACGTGATTCTTGCACCGCAAGTAGATATCGTCGTGCCCGAAACCGAATCAGTTTATTTGTGGACCTACAATGAGCAGTCGCCGCGCCCACGTTTACTGGGCCTGGTCGACCCGCAAAGGTCGCTGACCTTGCCCATGGAAGTAACCGGACAGGTCAGCCCGGGCCAGTTTTTTGAAATGACCCAGGAGCCCTCGCAAGCGACCCCCCAAGAACCCGACGGACCGATATTATTCATTGGGCGCACAGTCAGCCTGGGCTAGGCGGGTTTATTCGTGCAGGGCCTCTAGTTCGGCTTCGCTGAAACCCGCCGCGCGTCTTGCCTGCATGTTGAACGGACCCCGCAAGCGCGGGGCGCGATAACGGCGCGCCAGCTCGCGGTACTGAGCAATGGGGTCCAGGCTGCGTTGCCGGCAGACATGGCCATACCATTTATTGCCAATGGCCACATGTCCGATTTCGTCGCGCAAGATAATGTCGAGTATGCCCGCACCCCGCATATCGCCCGCGGCGGCCAATTTGCTGCGGATCGGGGGCGAGGCATCCAGCCCACGCGCTTCGAGAGTGCGGGGCACCAGGGCCAGGCGGGCAAGCAGGTCTTGTGACGTTCGTTCGGCCATTTCCCAGAGGCCGTCATGTGCCGGAAAATCTCCGTACTCGTGGCCCATGCTGCGCAAGTGCGCAACCAGCAAAATAAAATGGTCAGCCTCGTCGCGGGCTACGCCGGCCCAGTCTTGGTAGAACTGTTCTGGCATGCCATCGAAGCGCCAGATAATGTCCAGCGCAAGATTGATGGCATTGAACTCGATATGCGCCAGCGAGTGAATGAGGGCCGCACGGCCGGCCATGGTGTTGGGCGAACGAGACTTGACCTTTGAGGGCTCGACCAGATGAGGCCGTTCCGGGCGACCCGGAATACCAGGCGGCTGGGTTGCGCACCACGCCGAATCGATGGCAAGCCGCCCATGCAAGGCGCGCACCGCCGCAACCTTATCGGCCGGCAGCGCCTGCAACAACGCGGCAAGCGCGCTGGGCCGCATCAGGCGTTACGGGCGGTGTCGCCCAATGCCTGCGCAAGGTCGTCGCGCGCGGCTTGAAGCTCGGCGCGCAAGCTTTGTAACTCGGGACCGCTAAGACGTATGGCAGCATCTTGGTCGAAAGGAGCCTGCGCATCGCCCAGGCGGTTTCGGGCACCGCTGATGGTAAAGCCCTGTTCGTAGAGCAGGTCGCGGATGCGGCGTATAAGCAGTACTTCGTGGTGCTGGTAATAACGGCGGTTACCACGCCGCTTGACCGGTTTGAGCTGGGTGAACTCCTGTTCCCAGTAGCGCAGTACATGCGGCTTGACACAACACAACTCGCTGACTTCGCCAATGGTGAAATAGCGCTTTGCCGGAATGGGCGGCAGGGTAACAGAGGTTTCAGTGGAACTCATGGGCGAACGTTAAATGGTGTAATGACCGAGGCAACGGCGACTGGCCGACCCCGGGCCTGAAGTACCTTTTGCGGTTTGGCTCCTATTTGGGCCGCTGCGCGGCCTGCGTTGCACCGGCCTGCTCGACCGCGCTTTTGAGCTTTTGGCTGGCGTGGAATGTAACCACCCGACGAGCCTCGATGGGAATGACTTCGCCGGTTTTTGGGTTGCGGCCCGGACGCGGCGGTTTGTCGCGCACCTGAAAATTACCAAAGCCCGACAGTTTGACCTCGCTGCCGCTTGCAAGACATTCGCGGATTTCTTCGAAGAAAGTATCGACAATGTCTTTGGCTTCTCGCTTGTTCAGCCCCACCCGCTCGAACAGCAGCTCGGCCAATTCGGCCTTGGTCAGGGTACGCGAGTCTGAATTCATGCTTATAAGCTCCTTAAGAGCGCTGACGTGCCCCATGGGCATCGACGAGCGCCTGCAGCAACCGGCTCATGCATTGTTCGACACGGGCATCGTCCAGGGTGACCTGGTCGTCTTGCAGCCAGAAGCGCAACGCCATGCTTTTTTGGGCCTGCCCGTCTTTTTGGGATGGATCGCGCCAGACGTCGAACAATCGGATGTCTTGAACAATGCCAAGAGTAGCATTAGATTCAATGGTTTGGGTAAGGGTGTCGAGTAAATCCTGATACAAGACGTTGGCGTTCACCCAGAAAGCCATGTCCCGCACGACGATAGGTTGGCGCGAAACCGCCCGGGGTCCGGGCAAAGGGATGGTCTCGATTGCTGCTACGTCTATTTCGAACAGAACCGGTGCCTGCGCAAGATCAGCCTGCGCAAGCAAATGGGGGTGCAGCTCGCCGATCCAGCCTACAGCACGGCCGTCCAGCTCGAGCCTGGCGCTACGCCCCGGATGCAAGGCGGGATACGGGGCCGGAACACAGCGCAACTGGTTCGCCCGGCATCCAAGCAAGGTTTCGACGTCTTTTTTTACATCATAGAAATCGACATGCCGGGCCGAAACGCCCCACTGCTCTTCAAGAGCAGGCCCCCATGCGGCGCCTGCCAGACGCTGGGGCTGCGCGACCCCGGCAACACTCAAGGGGCCGTCTTTAACCTGAGGGTCGCGGTAGAACACCCGCCCGATTTCAAATACCCGTACGCGGGGCTGTTTGCGATTGGCGTTGTGCTGAATGTTTTCGACCAGGCCTGCCAGCAAGCTGGACCGCATGACGGCAAGTTGGCTGGCTATGGGGTTGAGCAAACGAATGGGATCCGTATTACCCGCGTAGTGTTCTTCCCAGCCTTCCTGAACGAAAGAAAAGTTGACGACCTCTTGGTAATCCATGGCAGCCATGGCGTGGCGCAAGGCGTGAGGGCCGCGCAGGCTCTCGGGGTCGACCCGGATGCTCGCACGCGCACGGGGCGGCACATCGGGCAGGCGCTCGAAGCCATAGATACGCGCCACCTCTTCGATCAGGTCTTCTTCGATTTCAATATCGAAGCGATACGAAGGAGGCACGACGCTGAAGACGCCGTCCTGGCATTGCCAGTCGAAGTCGAGACTCTGAAAGATACGTTCGATCTCGGCCTGTTCGACCGGTACGCCCAGTACGCGATGGCAGCGTTGCAGGCGCATTTGTACGGCCTTGCGCTGGGGCAAATTGATTATCTGATCGTCGATAGGGCCGGCCTTGCCCCCACAGATCATCAAGATAAGGTTGGTGATGCGATCAAGGTCGCGCACCACGTTCTGAAAATCGACACCGCGCTCGAAGCGATGGCTGGCCTCGGAACTGAACTTGTAGCGGCGTGCTCGTCCCATAATGGCTTCGGGCCACCAGAAAGCGGCTTCAACGTAGATGTCGGTGGTGTCCAGCGTAACCGCCGTAGATTCACCACCCATGATGCCGGCCATGCTTTCCACCACATCGCCCGCGGCAATGACACCAACGTCTGAATCGAGTGCAATTTTCTGCCCGCTAAGCAGCTCGAGCTCTTCGCCCGGCTTGGCCCAGCGTACGGTAAGCCCGCCGTGGATGCGCTTAAGATCGAACACATGCGTGGGCCGGCCAAGCTCAAGCATCAGGTAGTTGGAAATATCGACCAGAGCCGAAACAGAGCGCTGGCCGGCACGCTCGAGCCGGGACACCATCCAGTCGGGGGTCTGCATTCGGGCGTTCACCCCGCGGATGATGCGTCCTGCAAAACGACCGCAAAGATCGGGGGCAGCCACTGTTACGGCGAGCCGGTCGTTTATCTCGACCGGCGCTGCGGACATTTCAGGCAAGGTCAGTGGTGCGCCACTCAGTGCGGCAACCTCTCGGGCCACACCCAGAATCGACAGACAATCGGCCCGATTGGGCGTGAGCTTGAGTGTGAATAACGTGTCGTCCAAATCGAGCGTTTCGCGCAGCGACTGGCCTACCTGAGCGTTGGCATCAAGCTCGAGCAAGCCTGCATGGTCTTGCGACAAGCCCAGTTCGCGCGCAGAGCACAGCATACCGAACGACTCGACACCGCGCATCTTGGCCTTGCCGATCTTCATGCCGTCAGGCAGTACGGCGCCGACCTTGGCCAGCGGCACTTTCATTCCGGCAGCCGCATTGGGTGCCCCGCAAACGATCTGCAGCAGTTCGCCCGAACCGTCGTCAACGCGGCAAACTCGCAATTTGTCTGCATCGGGGTGCTTATCGACCTCGACAATATGTGCCACCACGATGCCGCTGAAAGGCGGCGCCACCGGTTCCGTTTCCTCTACTTCGAGCCCTGCCATCGTCAGTTGATGGGATAGCTCGTCGGTAGACAAACCGGGATTCACGAACGCGCGTAGCCAAGATTCGGGGAATTGCATGATGTGTTGTCAGATCCGTAGACAGTCGGCCGGGTGTCGAAACGACACTCAGCGATTGAATTGACGCAGAAAGCGCAGGTCGCCCTCGAAGAACTGGCGCAGGTCGTTGACGCCGTAGCGCAGCATGGTCAGACGCTCGAGCCCCGATCCGAAGGCGAAGCCGATGTAGCGTTCGGGGTCGAGCCCGAAATTACGCACGACTTGAGGGTGCACTTGCCCTGAACCGGAGATCTCGAGCCAGCGACCCTGATTGGGGCCAGAGGTGAACATCATGTCGATCTCGGCTGAGGGCTCGGTGAACGGAAAGAATGAGGGTCGAAAACGCACCGAAAGATCGTCGGTCTCGAAGAAGGCGCGCAAGAAGTCGGTGTACACGCCTTTGAGATCAGAAAAAGAAATGTCTTCTGCGATCCACAAGCCCTCGACCTGGTGAAACATGGGCGAATGTGTGGCGTCGCTGTCGACGCGATACGTACGGCCCGGTGCAATGACCTTGATCGGCGGCTTGTTCATGCGGGCATAACGCACCTGCATGGGGCTGGTGTTCGTGCGCAGCAGCAACGGCAAGCCGCCCTCATCTTGCATGTCGACGTAGAACGTGTCCTGCATGGAACGAGCCGGGTGATTTTCCGGATTGTTCAGCGCGGTAAAGTTGGTCCAGTCGTTTTCGATCTCGGGACCTTCAATAGAGTCAAAACCGATCGAGGCGAAAATGGCCTGCACCCGCTGCCACGTGTGAATGACTGGGTGAATGCCCCCTGATGCCCGGCCGCGGCCCGGCAAGGTGACGTCAATGGTTTCGGCAGCAAGGCGCTTATCGAGCTCGGCCTGGGCAAGCTGGGCGCGTCGTTCGTTGAGCAGCGATTCGATTTGCTGCTTGACCTGGTTGATGCGACCACCCTGCTCGCGTTTTTGCTCGGGATCAAGCTGGGCAAGGCCCTTCAACAAGGCGGTAAGCGCGCCTTGCTTGCCCAAAAATCGCGCTTTCGCGTTTTCGAGAGCAGCCGGGTCGGCGGCCAGGGCGAAAAGTTCTTTTGCCTGGGAGACCAGGTCGTCAGCCGTAGAGGTCATGAATCATCGCTTCCAAAAGCAAACGGAGCCCACAAAGAGCCCCGTTCGCAGCAACACAATATCGTAATCGAGGTGTAGCTTATTAGGCAGTCAGGGCCGCACGGGCCTGATTGACAACAGCTGCAAAACCAGCCTTGTCGTTGACCGCCATGTCGGCGAGCACTTTACGATCGAGTTCGATAGAGGCTTTTTTGGTACCGGCAATGAAAGCGCTGTACGTAATACCCAGCTCGCGGCAACCTGCGTTGATACGGGTGATCCACAGGGCACGGAACGTGCGCTTTTTGTTGCGGCGGTCGCGGTAGGCGTACTGGCCTGCCTTCATTACCGCCTGTTTGGCGACCCGGAAGACATTACCGCGACGACCGCGGTAACCTTTGGCTGCACTAATAACTTTTTTATGACGGGCGCGGGCTGTAACGCCGCGTTTTACGCGTGGCATGGTATGAGATCTCCGTTAATAATCAAGCGTAAGGCAACATGGACTTGACCGAGGCAACATCAGCTTTGTGCACTGCGGTCGAACCGCGCAACTGGCGCTTGTTCTTGGTTGTTTTTTTGGTCAGGATGTGGCGCTTGAAAGCCTGACCACGCTTGATGGATCCGCTACCACGAACCACGAAACGCTTTGCGGCGCCTCGTTTGGTCTTCATTTTAGGCATGATAAAACTCTGTTGTGATTTATGGCCGCAGGTGGCTGCAATACAAAGCAACGCTTGATAAACCCACAACGCCCGGCATAAAACCAACCTGCCAGGCAATAAGCCATTTATTTTCTTTTTAGGGCTAAAACAATTAACCAGAACGCCAGCCGGTTTAAAGCTAAACGTTTTAAAGCTAAACGCCCAAGGCCGTAAAAAGCCCTTAATTATACGATATTTCGCTAGCGGGCGGCAAGGCTGCAGACACTGCCCGCAGTTTAATCGGCAGGATGCTTTCGAGGCGCACGGCTTAAGTCGTTGTTGCCGTTGACCAGCTTTTCGGCCAAGTGCATGAACTGAACCTGTTCATTCTCAGATAAGGGCTCAAGCAAAAGCGCTTGCGCGCGGAGCACCGCGGGGGCAACCTGGTTCAACAGCCGACGGCCCTGTTCGGTAATAGTAAGACAACGCGCGCGCCGGTCGGTGGGAGACGGCCGGCGCTGAAGCAGCCCACGGGCCTCAAGGCGATCGATAACGCCTGTAGTAGTAGAGGCATCTTGCCCAATGGCGGCTGCCAGGGTGCGCTGATCCATATTGGGCGTACCCAGCACGGATTGGAGCGCCGCAAACTGTACCGGCGTTACAGCGTGTGCTTCGGTCTCTTGCAGGAATATCGCCACGGCTATTTGCTGCAGCCGTCGAATGTAATTACCCGGAAGCCGATTGAATTCAATGAGGGTCGATTCATTATTCATAGCAATTAAGGGTTAACCCTAGTGTAATGAAAAAATGCTAGCAGGTCGATTTATTCATGAGTATACTCATTATTAGTATACTTACCTATAGGGCTATCCCTAGGTAAGCATCTTCTTCGTGGCGTATGGCTCGCCCCTTCACCGCTGGCTGGGCGTCTACGAAACCCGCACTGAATCGCAAACCAGAAGTCTTCCCGTCATAGGCGCGCGGCCTCAAGCCTGCGCGCCGCAGTTGGAACCTCTCATGTCTGTCTCAAAATCTATCGATGTCCAGCAGTTTCTGGACAAGCAGAAGCTGTCGGGCGTTCAAATTCTGACACTCGTCCTGTGCTTCTTTATTGTCGCCGTTGACGGCTTCGACACCGCCGCCATCGGATTCATAGCGCCAGCCATCCGGGCCGAATGGGGCCTTGACGCCGCCCATCTGGCTCCTGTGTTTGGCGCCGGTCTTTTCGGCCTGATGGCCGGATCGCTTATATTCGGTCCCCTTGCCGACCGTTACGGGCGCAAGGCCATCTTGATGCTCAGCGTGTTTTTCTTTGGCCTGATGACCCTGATCTCGGCATGGTCGACTTCGGTTGAAATGCTGATCGCCCTGCGTTTCCTGACCGGCCTGGGCCTGGGCGGAGCCATGCCCAACGCGATCACACTTAGTTCTGAGTATTCGCCGCAGCGCCATCGTTCAGTGTTGGTCACCACCATGTTCTGCGGTTTTACTCTAGGTTCGGCGGCGGGCGGCATTGCCGCGGCACATATTGTTGAAAGCTTCGGCTGGCATTGGGTACTGATTGCCGGCGGTGTGCTGCCCATTGCGCTGGTTCCTGTCATTGCCTTGATTCAACCCGAATCGCCACGCTACTTGGCCCTGAAAGGCGGCTACGACGATCAGGTTCGCAAACTGATGCAGCGCGTCGCACCAAACGAAAACCTGAAGGGCGTACGATTCATCGTGTCGGAAAAATGCGCCGCTGGTTCCCCGGTCAAGCAGCTGTTTGCCCCCGACCTTCGCTTTGGCACGGTCGCCTTATGGGTCACCGTATTCATGACCTTGCTGGTCATTTACCTACTCTCAAGCTGGTTACCCACTGTGATCAACAATACCGGCATGTCGCTTAAGAACGCTTCGTTGGTAACAGCCATGTTCCAGATCGGCGGCACGGTGGGCGCCATTATTCTGGGTCGTCTGATGGACAGCTACAAGCCGCAGTTCGTGCTGGGAATCACCTACCTCGTGGGGGCCGCCTTTACCTTCTTGATCGGCAACAGTTCCGGCGGCACGGGCATGTTGGTACTAGCCGTGTTCGGTGCCGGATTCTGCGTTTCGGGCGGTCAGGTGGGCACCAATGCGCTGGCTGCGGCGTTCTACCCGACGGGTTCTCGTGCTACCGGCGTGAGCTGGTCGCTGGGCATCGGCCGAATCGGCTCAATTTTGGGCTCTCTGGCCGGAGGCTGGATGCTGGCCCTGGGCTGGGATATCTCCGCCATTTTCCTCGTGGTGAGTATTCCTTCGGTCATTGCTGCGCTTTGCATGGCCGCCATGGCCCGCAAACGCCATTCGGTACCGCTTGCTCTGGATCCTGTCGTCGGGCCTTAGCGGCGTTCTTATCGCTCAGAGCGGCGGCCGGGGGCCGCCGTTTCTGTTTTCCGCCCACGGCTGACGATAACGGGCGGCTTCTGCCAGATGGACAACGTCGATGTCGTCGCTTTCTGACATATCGGCCAAGGTGCGCGCCACACGCAAGACTCGATGCACCACACGTGCCGACCAGCTCCACCGGCGCATGGCCTCGTGCATCAGAGCACGAGCAGTCTGGTTCAAGATGCAATGGCGTTCTATGCCTTGAACGTCCAGCCTTGCGTTCAGGCCGGCCTGTCGCTCCCATTGCTTTTCGCGGCACTTCTGGACGCGGCGCCGGATGGATTCTGATGCCTCGCCCCGTGTCTCGTCGAGCCAGGTGGGCTCGGCTGCAGGGAGACTGATCTGAAGATCAATTCGATCGAGCAAAGGCCCCGATAGCCGCGCACGGTACTTGTCGATACGGTCGGGCGTACAGCCGCAGCGCATACGCGCGTGCCCCAGCCAGCCGCAGGGGCAAGGGTTCATGGCGGCAATTAACTGGAAGTCGGCAGGAAACGTCAATGTGAGACTGGCTCGAGCGATCGACACGCAGCCCGTCTCAAGGGGTTCGCGCAACGATTCCAATACACTGCGCTGAAACTCGGGAAGCTCATCAAGAAATAGAACGCCGTGATGGGCAAGGCTGATCTCGCCGGGCTTGGGCCGTACACCGCCGCCCACCAAGGCCGGTGCGGAAGCTGAATGATGCGGCGCCCTGAATGGTGCCAGCGTACTGAACACGGGTTCTTTTCCGCTTAGGCCGGCTACCGCCGCCACCTCGAGCGCATGTTGTCCGCTAAGCGCAGGCAGCAGGCCGGGCAACCGATGCGCCAACATGCTCTTGCCGGCCCCCGGAGGGCCTGACATCAGCAAACTATGCCCGCCACCCGCCGCGATTTCCAGCGCCCGTCGGGCGTCGGCCTGGCCGCGCACATCGGACATGCACGACAAAGCCTGTCTGACCACGCTTCGCGCAGCGGCCTGCGCCGGCGCCAGCTGGCTGCCAGCACAAAAATGATCAACCACCTCGCGCAGGCTTCCGGCTGCAAGCACTTTCAAGCCGGGCACATGGGCTGCCAGGCCTGCACAGCCCGCGGGCAAAATGAGCGCAGCCTCGGGCGCATCGCGCGCAACCGACAAGGCAATAGCCAGCGGTGCCGCCACGGGAACGACCGCGCCAGTCAGGGAAAGCTCGCCCGCAAACACATAATCACAGAAATCGGGCGGCGCGTCTGCCGGGCCGCCCTCTTTGCTCGGTATCGCCAACTGGCCCGACGCCGCCAGTACGCCCAATGCAATGGCCAGATCAAAGCGCCCGGATTCTTTAGGCAGATCGGCGGGAGCCAGGTTGACGGTGATGCGGCCGGAAGGGAACTCGTACCCGCTGCTAATGATGGCTGAACGGACGCGTTCGCGGCTTTCGCGCACACCGGTATCGGGCAGCCCCACCAGGCTGAACGCGGGTAAGCCGGGCCCCACGTGTACCTCGACGCGCACGGCAAACCCCTGCAATCCGCATAGCGCCTGGCTGGCCAGCACTGCAAGCGACATGAGCACACACCCCGCAGCAAAGACAATGCGGGAAAGTATGGACTAAACAAGGGGTGCCGCAGCACCCCAAAAGATGATTTTGTCCGTTGGGGCAGGTACCGTTCCTCGGCAAGCTGCCGCAGGCTGCTTATTGATCGGGCGAAGCGCCCAGGGCGGCAGCAGACTCCAGCGCCTGAACCTTGGTTTCGAGTACGGCAATACGGGCCAGCGCGCGTTCAAGCAGTTCAGACTGGGTATCAAACTCTTCTCGCGTGATCAGGTCAAGCCGCGAGAACGTTTGTGCCATCATGGCCTTGACATTGCGCTCGATGTCGGCCGCGGGGCTTTTTTTAAACAGATCAGAAATGTTCTTTTGAAATTCTTCGAACATGTCGCTTCGGTTGGTCATGGTGGGCTCCAGCAGAAAAGTAAAAACTTGGATGCTTCCTAGTTTAAACGGACTACAGCTGAATCACCTTGAAAACCTTGAAGCTTCTCAAGGCTGGTGTTCAGCCGTAGCCCATTGCTTTGCTGTTCAAGCGCCGATCCGCTTATCTGCGGGTGGAACCATCTCCGACCTTTTCCTGTATGGCCGCGTCAGCCTTGGCGGCGCCATCCGCGATCGCCTGGCGGGCGCGTTCGGCCGCATCAGCTGCGTCGTCCTTGAGCTCGCCGGCCTTGGCGGCAATGGCATCACCGGTCGAACTCAACGCATTGCTTGTATTGCCCACCGCAGCCGAAGCCGATTCACGGGCATCGCTCATGGAGCTGCTGGGAGGCGGCGTAGTCGGCGCACCGGTACCGGGAGTGGGATCGGCTGGTGTCACGGGATCTGCCGGAGCTGCAGCGGGGGGAACTGCAGGATCAGGCATGGGCGCGGTGTCATCCTCTTTTGAGCATGCCGCCAACAGGCTGACGGAGGCGGCCACAGCCGCAATAGCGAAATAGGTACGTGTGTTTCTCATGATTTCCTCACTTGGTCCAAAGTCGCGAAAAACTTAAGACTGAGCCCGGTGCGACTAGCGGTTCAGTAGCGAGCTTGTGACAACTGGCTTGGTTACAAGTCTAGCCACCCACTTGGGAAACCACCTAAAGCTAGTGTAAATCGTGATTACAGCAAACACGGCGAAAGGATCCTGGCTTTTTCCTGTAAGCCGCTTGAACCGGTCTTCTGCGACGCTTTGCCCTGCGGGCGGTGCTGTACATGGCGACACAAAAGTCGGCTGTGTAGCACCTATTGTTACAACAGCGCGGTACATGAATCGTGGCGCGCTAACGAATGCACCTTAATACAGCGCGCCGCACCAAATAGAGGCAGCAACCGCTGTCCGCGCGCCCGAACACGGTCTCTGCCACCTCCAAACCTGAAGAAAAACTGGCACGCATGTTGCGTGATATGCAGTGAACCCTTCAGAAAGGAACGTTTCAAATGAAACTCATCACCGCAATCATCAAGCCGTTCAAACTGGACGAGGTACGCGAAGCTCTGGCTGCCATAGGCGTTCAGGGCATGACCGTCAGCGAGGTCAAAGGCTTTGGCCGGCAGAAAGGCCATACCGAGCTGTACCGAGGCGCCGAGTACACCGTTGATTTTCTGCCCAAGTTGCGGATCGACATGGCGGTTTCCGAGGCGATGCTGGAACAGGCCCTGGAAACGCTATGCACCGCTGCACATACCGGCAAGATCGGCGACGGCAAGATCTTTGTCACCCCTTTGGAACAGGCCGTGCGTATCCGCACCGGCGAACACGACGAAAACGCCCTATAGGAGCAAGAAAATGGATAAAGCGGATTTTGTCTGGGTGAGTGTCTCTACTTTGCTTGTCCTGCTCATGGTCGTGCCGGGCCTGGCGCTGTTCTACGGCGGCCTGGTGCGAGCCAAGAATGTACTCTCGGTGCTGTCGCAAGTATTGAGCGTATTTTGCCTGGCCGTCGTCATCTGGTTCGTGTACGGCTATTCACTTGCTTTTACCGAAAGCAATGCATTAACAGGCGGTTTCTCGCGATTGCTGTTCAGCGGCATGCTTCAGTTGGACACCATGAAGCTCGAATTGGCAGGCTCCATACCCGAAATTAGTTTTGCGGCGTTTCAGGCCACGTTTGCCGGTATTACCTGCGCCCTGATCGTGGGCGGGGTCGCCGAGCGAGCGCGATTCGGCGCCATGCTGCTGTTCACCGCATTGTGGATGACGTTTGCCTATCTGCCCATAGCGCATATGGTGTGGGCGCCGGGTGGATGGCTGTTCGAGCGCGGAGCGCTGGATTTCGCCGGTGGCACCGTCGTACACATCAATGCCGGGGTCGCCGGCCTCGTCGGCGCATATTTTATTGGCAGCCGACTGGGCCACGGGCAGGAGGCCATGCCGCCGCACAATTTGCCCTTGACCATGATCGGCGCCGCCCTGCTTTGGGTAGGCTGGTTCGGCTTCAACGCCGGTTCGGCTCTGGGTGCCAACGAGGTCGCCGCCCTTGCCTTTTTCAATACCATGCTGGCTACATCCGGGGCGGTGCTGGCCTGGCTTGCCACTGAATGGCTGTCCAAAGGCCGACCTTCACTGCTGGGCGCAGTGTCGGGCGCGGTGGCCGGCTTGGTGGGAATCACTCCGGCCGCTGGTTTAGTGGGCCCCGGCGGAGCCTTGGTCATCGGCGCGATAACCGGCGCCGCCTGCGTCTGGGGGGTAAATGGCCTGAAACGCCTGCTGCGCGCTGACGATGCGCTGGATGTGTTCGGTATTCATGGCGTCGGAGGCATTGTGGGCGCCCTGCTGACCGGCTTGTTCAATGCACAAGCCTTGGGCGGCCCCGGGCTGGCGTCATTCAGCGACGTACCGTTTCAAATGTGGATACAAGCCGAAGGCATTCTGATAACCATCGTATGGTGCGGCGTAGTCTCATGGCTGGCGTTCCTGGTGGCCGACCGGGTGTGCGGGCTGCGCGTCAGCAAAGAATCAGAGCGCCAAGGGCTGGACATACACGAGCACGGAGAAAGCGCGTACCAACGTTGAACACGGGGTGCATGAGCCAGGGCGCAGCAGCTGCGCCCTGGTTTCCGCCGTTCAGCCTTCGAGTGAGGCCAGGTCTATGCGCTCGGCGCGGTTCAGGGCCGAGGCCACCTTGACTCGGAGCGCATTGGAATGCGCCAGACGAATTTCTTTTTTAACATCAAGCAATTGCTGTGGGTGCATGGAAAACTCTTTGAGCCCCAGGCCAAGCAGCATGCGGGTCATCGTGGCATCACCGGCCATCTCGCCGCACACGGCCACCGACTTGCCCCCCCGCTCGGCCGCATTGATGGTATGCGAAATAAGCCGTAACACGGCCGGATGCACAGGGTCGTACAGGTCAGCCACATCGCTGTCGCCGCGATCGATGGCCAGGGTGTACTGGATCAGATCGTTGGTGCCGATGGAAAGGAAATCAAGCGCTTCGACAAAGGGCTCGATGGCAATAGCCATGGCCGGAATCTCAACCATGGCGCCAAGGGCAATATTCTTGCCATAAGGTACACCGCGCTGCTCCAGTTCGTGACCCGCCGCTGATATGGCGTTTTTAACAGCGCGCACTTCGTGCATATGCGAGATCATAGGCACCAGAATGCGAACTGGGCCATGTACTGCTGCACGCAGCAAGGCACGGAGCTGGGTGGCGAATATTTCAGGGTTGGCCAGGCAATACCGTATTGCCCGCAAGCCCAAAGCAGGGTTGGTTGCTACAGCATCGTCGCCGTCCAGCGTCTTGTCGGCACCGATATCAAGCGTGCGTATCGTGACCGGCCTGCCCTGCATGGTGCGCACCACCGACGCATAGGCCTGATACTGCTCTTCTTCGTCAGGCAGGTTGGCGCGACCAATAAATAGAAATTCACTACGAAACAAGCCGATGCCATCGGCACCGGCCTGCATGGCCACTTCTGCTTCTTCAGGCAGCTCGATATTGGCTTCGAGCTTGACTTTGATGCCATCAAGCGTCATGGCATCGGCGTCACGCAAAAGGCTCAGCTGCGCCCGGGCATCGGCATACGCGCTTTGCCGCCGCGTGTACTCGTGCAGCACAAAATCGGGCGGGTTCACAATGACCGAACCGGTCATGCCATCGACGATCAGCAAATCGCCGTCACGCACCAGGGCGCGGATATTGCCAATGCCCACAACCGCCGGAACGTTCATGCTGCGGGCGACAATCGCCGTGTGCGATGTTGGGCCGCCCAGGTCGGTAAGGAACGCACCAAATCGAGCGCCGCGCAAACGCAGCATGTCGGCAGGCGAGATATCGCGCGCGACGACAATCAGCGTTTCGTCGTTTTGTCCCGCTTCGATTTGCGGAAGCAGCGTGGGGCTACCCGACAAGACCCGCAGTACGCGTTCGATGACCTGCCTTATATCGGCGGCACGCTCGCGCAGGTATTCATCCTCCATGGCGGCAAACTGCTCAGCCAGCATCTGGCCTTGCGTCGTCAGTGCCCATTCGGCGTTGTACTGCCGCTCGGCAATCAGGTTGCACGCTTGTTGCCCCAGCATGGGATCATCAAGCAACATGGTGTGCACGGTAAGCAGCGCCGCCATTTCCCGCGGTGCGTCAGCCGGCAGATTGTTCACAATGCCTTGAAGCTCGTCGCGTGTTGAAGCCAGGGCATCGATGAGCCGGCGACACTCTTCGGCCACGTCTTCGAGCTGAATTCGGTAGTGGGCGACCTCGAGCGCCGCAGCCCCCATGACCGCCGCCCTGCCGATGGCATACCCTTTGACCACGCCCTGGCCACGCATGCAAAACATCGCGTTTGGTGCGGCGGAGGCAGGCTGGAAGATAGAGGTCATGAGTGTTATGTTGCCATGGAGAGGCTTACTCGTGCTCGCCAAACTTATCGGCAAACAAGGCCTGTATATCAGTCAGGGCTTGGGCGGCGTCCGGACCTTCGGCATCGACGGTTACCGTTACGCCCAGGCCCGCCGCCAACATCATCACACCCATTATGCTTTTTGCATTGACTCGCTTGCCTTTACGCGCGATGAAGATCTCGCATTCGCTGAAGCTGGAAGCCAACTGGGTAAGCTTTGCCGCTGCACGCGCATGCAGCCCCAATTTATTAGTAATGACGATATCAACTGCAGGCATGTATGTTCTGATCGGTATGTTTGAGTGGCTGGTGACGAGTACGCAGTGTCAAGAGAAGCAGTCGGCGCGCACAATACCCTTGAGAGCTCCTTCGCGGACCTTCTCGCTCAGCGCCTCGGGGTTTTCGTGGTTGTCGGTAAGCGCCTTGAGCACCATGCATAGATTGGTCCCGGTAACCAGGGCAACGTCGGTACCGCGCGCAGTCAGGTTGCGAACGACCCGACTGGCAATATTAAAGGGCGTGGCACCATAAATATCACAAAGAATCAAAATTCCGTCGCCCGAGCGGGCTTCCAGCAAACGCTCAAGCCGCTGCGCTGATTCGTCAGGCGGGTCGTCGGCTTTAACGTCAAACACCAATATGTCGAGCTCATGACCCAGAATATGGGCGGCGCAGTCGACGAAAGCGCTGCCAAGAGGCTCGTGCATGACGAGAGCCAGGCGTGCCATATCAGGCGCCTACCGCCCGTTCAAGCGCCACGGCAAACGTCTGGGCCACGTCAAAATCTGTTTGCTCGGTAATTTCGACAAAGCAGGTGGGGCTGGTGACGTTGATTTCAGTCAGATAGTCGCCGATCACGTCCAGGCCCACCAGAAGCAGACCACGCTCGGCCAGGCGCGGCCCAATTGCATGGGCAATTTCGTAGTCGCGCGCCGATAAGGGCTGCGCGACACCACGACCGCCCGCCGCCAGATTGCCACGGGTTTCGCCTGCCAGCGGAATACGCGCCAAGGCGTACGGCACGGGCTCGCCGCCGATGATGAGTATGCGTTTGTCGCCCGCCACGATTTCAGGAATATACCGCTGGGCCATGATGGTGCGCTGCCCGTTGTCGGTCAGCGTTTCCAGGATGGCGCCCAGATTGGGCTCGCCGTTTTGCAAGCGAAAAATTCCCATCCCGCCCATGCCGTCCAGAGGCTTGACGATGACGTCTTGATGCTGTGCGTGGAAGGCACGCAGGCGATCCATGTCGCGCGTGACCAGGGTGGGCGAGGTAAATTGAGGGAACTCGGTGATAGCCAGTTTTTCGGGATGGTTGCGTATGGCATTACCCGAGTTGAAGACGCGGGCGCCCTGCCTTTGCGCATACTCGAAAAGGTGGGTGGAATAAAAATACTCCATGTCGAACGGCGGGTCTTTGCGCATCAGCACCGCATCAAAGCCGTTCAAGGGGCCGTCATCCTGAGCACCTTCGGTCCACCAGTGCGATTGCTGGAGATCGGCGTTTTCAACAAGCTGGATGGCGCGGCTTTGGGCCTTGACCACCCCGCCCTCGATGTACAGATCGCCCTGCAACGCCACACTCAGCGTGTGGCCCTTGGCAGTCAGGGCACGCATCATTGCCACGGATGAGTCTTTGTATGCCTTCAGGGAAGGCAAAGGATCGATAACAAACAATACGTGCATAAAAAGGCCCTGCGTGCGCACTCACCGCCCGCTTGCGCGGCGGTGAGTGCGCTAGTGTGAATCAGGAGGCGGAGTCGCCTTGCTTGCCGACCGCTTTTTTGCGCGGTGCCAGCACCATGACCATCTGGCGGCCCTCGAGCTTGGGCATGGCTTCGACCTGGATCAGTTCACCGAGATCGTCGCGTACGCGTTCGAGCACACGCATGCCGAGTTCTTGGTGAGCCATTTCGCGACCACGAAAGCGCAAAGTAACCTTGGCCTTGTCGCCCTCTTCGATGAAGCGGCGCAAGTTGCGAAGCTTGACCTGATAGTCGCCCTCGTCGGTGCCGGGTCGAAATTTGACCTCTTTGACCTGGATGACTTTCTGCTTGGCACGGGCTTCGGCCTGGCGCTTTTGCTCTTGGTACTTGAACTTGCCGTAGTCCATGAGGCGGCAAACCGGGGGGTCGGCGTTGGGCGCGATCTCGACCAGGTCTACTTCATGTTCTTCGGAAAGACGAAGAGCGTCGGGGGTTTTGACAATGCCCAGTTGCTCGCCGTCTACGCCAATAAGACGCACCTCGGGGATACGAATTTCACCGTTGATGCGATGTGGTTTTTCGGTTGCGATATCTACGACTCCTAGAATTGATAGGGAATGGCGGCCTTAAACCGCTCCGACGTTACGCCGGGTAGCAATGTCTTCTTCAAGACGTTGCGAAAATTGTGCCAAAGGCATGCTGCCCAGGTCGGCGCCACCGCGAACACGCACCGCAACGGTGCCGGAATCGCGCTCTTTCTCGCCCACCACCAAGATGTAGGGAACTTTCTGCATGCTGTGTTCCCTGATTTTACGGGTGATCTTTTCGCCGCGCAAATCTGCACTTGCCCTAAGCCCTTGTTTTTTCAGGGCTCGCGCGATATCGGCCGCGTAGTCGGCAAAATGCTCGGAAATACAACACACCACCACTTGCTCGGGCGCAAGCCAGGGGGGCAAGGCTCCGGCATAGTTCTCGATGAGAATACCGATGAAACGCTCGAACGAACCCAGTATCGCACGGTGCAACATGACCGGCGTCTTGCGCTGGTCGTTTGCATCGACATATTCTGCGCCCAGTCGCTGAGGCATGGAAAAATCGACCTGAATGGTGCCGCACTGCCAATGACGGCCAATAGCGTCTTTCAGGGTGTATTCGATCTTGGGGCCGTAAAAGGCGCCCTCGCCTTCAGAAATCTCGAACTCACAACCAGTGCGGTTAAGGCTTTCGATAAGCGCCTGTTCGGCTTTGTCCCAGACTTCGTCCGATCCGATGCGCTTTTCGGGCCGCGTGGCTACCTTGTACAAGATATCGGTAAATGCAAAATCGGCGTAGACCTTTTGCAGCAGCTCGGTAAACGCGGCGCATTCATCTTGCAACTGGTCTTCGGTACAAAAAATATGGCCGTCGTCTTGCGTAAAGCCCCGCACCCGCATCATGCCGTGCAAAGAACCCGAGGGCTCGTTGCGATGACATTGCCCGAACTCGCCATAGCGTATGGGCAATTCGCGGTAGGAATGCAGGTGGGCGTTGAAGATCTGCACATGACCCGGGCAGTTCATGGGCTTAAGGCCGTAGGTGCGGCTTTCGGACTCGGTGGTAAAGATGTTCTCGGCGTAGTTGTCCCAGTGGCCGGTTTTTTCCACAGCGAAAGATCAAGAATCTGCGGCGCCTTGATCTCTTGGTAACCATTGTCGCGATACACGCCGCGCATATACTGCTCGACCTGCTGCCATAGGGTCCAGCCCTTGGGGTGCCAAAAAATCAGGCCAGGGGCTTCGTCCTGGAAATGGAACAGGTCCAGCTCTCGCCCCAGCTTGCGATGGTCGCGTTTTTCGGCCTCTTCGAGCATGGTCAGATAAGCTGCCTGGTCTTCTTTGGTGGCCCAGGCCGTACCGTAGATGCGCTGCAACATCTCGTTGTTGCTGTCGCCGCGCCAATACGCACCGGCCACCTTCATCAGCTTGAAAACCTTTAACTTGCCGGTTGAAGGCACGTGAGGTCCACGGCACAGGTCGATGAAATCGCCTTCGCGATACAGGCTGATGGGCTCGTTGGAGGGAATCGAGGCGATGATCTGAGCTTTGTAGGTTTCGCCAATACTCTTGAAGAACTCGACTGCATCGTCGCGCAGCCATTCTTCGCGCGTGACGACTTCGTCCTTGCGGGCCAGTTCTGCCATTTTTTTCTCGATGGCCTCAAGGTCCTCCGGCGTGAACGGGCGCTTGTATGAAAAGTCGTAATAAAAGCCGTTTTCGATAACCGGGCCGATCGTAACCTGGGCTTCCGGGAAGAGCTCTTTTACCGCATAGGCCAGCAAGTGCGCCGTTGAGTGGCGAATAAGGTCGAGCCCTTCGGAATCTTTGGCGGTAATAATGGCAAGTTCGGCATTTTGCTCAATGACATGGCTGGTATCGACCAACTTGGGCTCTTGCCCGGGCAACGTGATGCGCCCGGCAAGCGCAGCCCGCCCCAGCCCTGCTCCGATGGAGCTTGCTACGTCATACACGGACACCGGGCCGGGAAACTCTCGGCTGGAACCGTCGGGCAGGGTGATCTGAAGCATAAATTGTCCTGAGTAAAACACAAAAAACGCGGCTTATGCCGCGTTCTGTAGAAATGCACTGCTAGGGTCTGCTGGTGATCGATACGCGGCAACGACTAATAAGCCGTGGTCGTAGTTCGGTCGGGTAGATTGGGCATGGTTTGCGGACCCTTGTTCATCATCCAACCATTGTAACACTTAACCTGCTTTATCTTTGCGCAAACGCCATGGTTCAGCCAGGAATCGGTCCTGTATGCGCCGGCCTGTTGTTTAAACCCCACCGTTTATCGGGGTAAACCACCGCTTTCGCCACAGAAACTAAATTGCTATCCTCCAAAAAGCCAATGACGCGCAGGGTCCATTCCACGATCTCCGGCCGCAGCCGTCAACAGGACAACTGATGTCAAACAGCAAAGATGCATTCCTCAAGTTTTCCCATGTCCGAAAAACCTACGATCAAAAAACCGCAGTGGTCGACGACTTCAATCTATCTGTCGACAAGGGCGAGTTTGTAACCTTGCTTGGCCCCTCAGGGTCGGGAAAAACTACAGTCTTGATGATGCTGGCCGGCTTCGAGCATGTAAGCAGCGGCCTTATCACCATCAACGATAAACCGATTACACGTACCGCACCCCATCGGCGCAACATCGGCATGGTGTTCCAGAACTACGCCTTGTTTCCGCACATGACCGTCGCCGAAAACCTGGCTTACCCGCTTAAGGTCAGGCGCTTGCCCAAACAGCAGATCACTGAACGCGTCAATGAATACCTCGAACTCATCGACCTGAGCCGGTTCGGCTGTCGGCATCCGGCTCAACTCTCGGGTGGTCAGCGCCAGCGCGTGGCTCTGGCCCGGGCCTTGATTTTCGAACCCAGTCTGGTCTTGATGGACGAACCACTGGGCGCACTCGACAAAAAACTGCGCGAACAAATGCAGTTCGAAATCACGCGTCTGCACCAACGTCTGGGCTTCACGGTTATCTATGTCACCCACGACCAGACCGAAGCCTTGACCATGTCCAGCCGAATTGCCGTCTTCAATGCCGGCAAGGTTCAGCAATTCGCGCCGCCCGACGCACTGTACGAGCAGCCCGCCAATGCATTCGTGGCGGGCTTCATCGGTGAAAACAACCTGATCATGGCCCGGCAGGCTTGTGTGACCGCGAACGGCATGGTCACGTCTGCCCTGCCCGACGGTACGCCGCTGCGGGCTCGCAACGGCAATTGCACCGCTACCACCCGCCAATGCCAGGTGTCCATCCGCCCCGAGAAACTCGCCATAGTCCAGCCAGGTCAAACCTTCGACAATCAGGTTGCGGCCGACTTCATCGCCCGGCATTACGTGGGCGACTTCATCCGTTACTACTTTCAGCTTGAGGGCGGCGAGCGCGCGGTGGTGAAGTTGCTGAACGATGTACACGCGCCGATGCTGCACGAAGGGCAGCAAGCCGCTTTGGGCTGGATGGCCGACGACAGCTTTGCCTTTGAACCCGTTGAACCGACCCACCAAGGAGACACCCCATGAGAAAATCCGCCCTTCCCCTGCTGGCCGGTGCGCTGCTTTCCCTCGGCATCGGCGCAACCGCTGTAGCCCAAGAAGCCTTGACGGTCGTGTCTTTTGGCGGCGCATACGGTGCCGCACAAAAGAAGCATCAGATCGACCCCTATATCGCTGAAACCGGCAAGCGCGTCATTTTTGAGAACTACACCGGCGGCATTGCCGAAATGAAGGCTCAGGTGCAGTCTGGCAATATTCAGTGGGACGTGGTCGACATGGAAACCATCGACCTTGAGCGAGCATGCTCGGAAGGCCTGCTCGAAATCATTCCGCGCGACATTCTTCTGCGGGGCGACGACGGCACACCGGCCGAACAAGACTTTATTCCTGAAGCGCTTGCAAGCGAATGCGCTGTAGCCGAGATCGTCTACAGCACCATCTATGCTTACAACGACAAAACCATCGGAAAGGACCGTCCCACCACGGTCGAAGATTTTTTTGATGTGCAGAAATTTCCAGGCAAACGCGGCCTGCGCAAACGCCCGCAGTTTGTTCTTGAGTGGGCCTTGATGGCCGACGGGGTGCCCGACAAAGACCTGTATCAGGTGCTGGCGACCCCCGAAGGGCAGGCGCGCGCGTTTGCCAAACTGAACACCATCAAGAACGACGTGATCTGGTACGACAGTTGGTCGCAGGCCCCACAAATGCTCAACGACGGCGGCGTGGTCATGGTGCAGGTGGCCAACGGTCGCATCTTCGATGCCATACGCAACGAAGACAAGCCCTTTACCATTGTGTGGGATGGCAATATGTACGACCTGGGTGCGTGGACCATCGTCAAAGGCACGCCCAAGATTGACCAAGCGCTTGAATTTATTGCCTTCACGACCAGCACCAAAGCGCTGGCGGGCTTTCAGGATGTGGCGTATGGCCCACCCCGCAAATCGTCTTTGGCCTTGGTCGACAAATCGGTCGTCGATCACCTGCCCAGCGCCCACATGGATGAGGGAGTACAGGTCGACCCGGTATTCTGGGCCGATTACGGCGAGACCTTAAGCGAGAAATTCAACGAATGGTTGCTGAAGTAGGCGACGAAGAATTTCGAGCCGAGCGCAAGGCGTTGCGCCGGCGCCGGCGCAGCGCCTTGTTGCTGGTGGCGCCCCTGCTGGCCTTTTTGCTGCTGGCTTTTGTGGCGCCCATTGCCGGCATGCTGTATCGCAGCGTCTACAACCCTACCCTGGTTGAACTGATTCCCGACACGCTTGCGCAGTTGTCTGAATGGGGTGAAGAGCCGCTTCCCTCGATCGATACGTACTCGTCAATGGCAGTCGAGCTCAAGCGCCTGTCGACCGAGCGCAAGGCCGGCATACTGGCCGCTGCCGTCAACCAGGCACACCCGGGCGCCTCGAGCCTGATCAACGCGTCGGCGCGTCGATTGCGGCAAATGCCCGACGATCAATCGCTTGAGCAAGCCGCCACCCTACTGCGCCAAACCGATAGCCGCTGGGACCAGCCCGAGCTTTGGCAAGCCATAAGGCGAGTGGGCCAGGTGCATACGCTGACCCATTATTTAACGGCCCTCGATCTGGAACGCGATTCTAGGGGCGAGATCGTTCCGCGCGAATCCGCCCGCATCTATATTCAGCTATATACACGCACTTTGGGCATGGCGCTGGCCATTACGCTGATGTGCATCGCCTTAGGCTACCCGCTGGCCTATTACCTGAGCCGCGCCCCGGTTCGGTTGGCCAATGGGTTAATGGTCCTGGTACTGCTTCCGTTCTGGACGTCGCTGCTGGCCAGAACCACAGCGTGGATCGCCCTGCTGCAGCCCCACGGCGTGATCAACTCCGTT
This sequence comes from Pusillimonas sp., assembly GCF_035515275.1. Taxonomy (GTDB): domain Bacteria; phylum Pseudomonadota; class Gammaproteobacteria; order Burkholderiales; family Burkholderiaceae_B; genus Pusillimonas. Next base: position 494 of record NZ_DATJBQ010000150.1, on the reverse strand, counting down.
TTGGTTTCTTTGGGTCTTGTCCATCAGCCGCTTGAACTGCTTTACACCGGGCCGGCCACGGTCATTGTCATGACCCACATACTATTGCCTTTCATGGTCTTGCCCTTGTACGCGGTGATGCGCGGCATCGACCCCAGCCTCGCTCGCGCCGCCCAATCGTTGGGCAGCACACCCTGGTCGGCGTTTTGGCGCGTGTTTCTTCCCCTAAGCCTGCCCGGGCTGAGTGCCGGTGCCCTGCTGGTCTTCATCATCTCGATCGGCTACTACATTATTCCCGCCCTGGTCGGGGGCACCGACGGACAGATGATCTCGAACATCATTGCGTTTCATATGCAAAGGTCGAACAACTGGGGGCTGGCGGCCGCACTAGGCACTTTGCTGCTGGCCGTTATCGTGATTTTGTACTGGGTGTACGACCGCCTGGTCGGTGCCCACAATTTAAGGTTGAGCTAGAAATGCGCTACGAATGGAGCACCACACTTGGGCCCTGGCTG
>NZ_DATJBQ010000149.1:0-64235 GCF_035515275.1 Pusillimonas sp. | reverse complement strand
GCGGCGCCTGGCGCGAAGTTTCTGCGTTCTGAAACGCTGGTGATCGAAGGCAGCCGGTTTCGCAAGGCAGGTTTGGGCAAAGACGTCACCGACAAGTTTTTGGCGGGGTTGCCGGGGATTCAAAAAGAGGGCTGCGACGGCCTGATCACGTCGGCGCGCTGGATCTTGCACCGCATGCCTGCCCATACGCGTACGGTGTGCCTCGAGTTTTTTGGTCAGGCTCGCGATGCCATTCCTTCCATCGTCGAGGTAAAAAATTATCTCGACGTTGAAGGGCGCCGCATGGGCGCCATTTTGGCCGGGCTCGAACACCTTGACGAGCGGTATTTGCGAGCGGTGGATTACACCACCAAAAGCAAACGGGGCGGCATGCCCAAAATGGCCCTGTTCGGCGATATTGTGGGCGACGACCCAGACGCCGTGGCAGCCGCCGCCAGCGAAGTGGTGCGCATTGCCAACACCCGTCACGGCGAAGGCTTTGTGGCGGTCAGTGCCGAAGCGCGCAAGCGCTTCTGGCTTGACCGCGCGCGTACTGCCGCCATTGCCCGCCACACCAACGCCTTCAAGATCAACGAAGACGTGGTCATTCCGTTGGACCGCATGGGTGAATATACCGACGCGATCGAGCGCATCAACATCGAGCTTTCCACGCGCAACAAGCTTCGCCTGCTCGACCAGCTCGAACTGTTTCTTACTTCGGGCGAACTGCCCGTGGGCAAGATCGAAGACCTCGAAGACGCCGAGCACACACGCGAAGACGTGCTGCAAGAACGCGTACTCGAAGCGGTCGCCACGCTGCGTGCGGTGCGCGAGCGCTGGAGCTGGCTGCTCCTTAACCTTGATCTGCCGTTGGCAGAAGGGTTGGGGCGCATGCAGGACCTGGGCCTCGAAGACCCCGATCAGCGCATATTGGCAAATCGTCTGGGCGCCCAGCCCGAGGCTCGCGTCTTCGATGTGGTTCAGGACCACACGATACGGGTCTCGTGGAAGACCGAGATTCGTGCACTGATGGAGCGCTACTTTGCGGGTGCCGAATGTGCTGCGGTGCTGGCCGAGATCCAGGCCATTCACGACCGCGTGCTGCGCGGACGAGTATTTGTCGCCCTGCACATGCACGCCGGCGACGGCAACGTGCATACGAATATTCCTGTCAACTCTGACGACTACGAGATGCTGCGCGAGGCCAACGAGGCCGTTGTGCGCATTATGCAGATCGCACGCGATCTTGACGGTGTTATTTCGGGCGAGCACGGTATTGGGCTGACCAAGTACGAGTTCCTTACCCAGGAAGAGCTGCAACCTTTTCAGGACTATAAACAGCGCATCGACCCCGAAGGGCGCTTTAATGCCGGCAAGCTTATGCCGGGAGCCGACCTGCGCCACGCCTGGACGCCCAGCTTCAATTTGCTGGGGCACGAATCGCTCATCATGCAGCAAAGCGAGATCGGCGCCATCTCTGGCGCAATCAAAGACTGTCTGCGCTGTGGCAAGTGCAAGCCAGTGTGCGCCACTCATGTGCCGCGCGCCAACTTGCTGTATTCGCCGCGCAACAAGATTCTGGCCACTTCGCTACTGATCGAAGCCTTTTTGTACGAAGAGCAAACCCGGCGGGGTATCAGTCTGAAGCACTGGGGCGAGTTCGAGGACGTGGCCGATCATTGCACCATTTGCCACAAATGCTATAACCCGTGTCCAGTCGACATCGATTTTGGTGATGTCTCCATGGAAATGCGCGCCTTGTTGCGCCGCATGGGTAAAAAATCGTTCAACCCCGGCACGGCGGCGGCCATGTTCTTCCTGAACGCCAAAGATCCGCGCGTCATCAAGGCCACCCGTACGGCCATGATCGAGGTGGGCTACAAGGCTCAGCGTTTGGCGCACGACCTGCTGGCCGCGCCGGCTCGCAAACAGACGCAGAGCCCGCCCGCCACCGTGGGCAAGGCGCCCATCCGCGAACAGGTCATTCATTTCGTCAATAAAAAAATGCCCGGCGGCCTGCCCAAACAGACGGCGCGCAAGTTGCTCGACATCGAAGACCCCGAATACGTACCCATTATTCGAAACCCTGCGTCTACCTCGCACGATACCGAAGCGGTGTTTTATTTTCCGGGTTGCGGGTCAGAGCGCCTGTTCTCGCAGGTGGGTCTGGCGACACAGGCCATGCTGTGGCATGCCGGGGTGCAAACCGTGCTGCCGCCAGGCTACCTCTGCTGCGGCTATCCGCAGCGGGGTAATGGCATGAATGACAAGGCCGAAAAAATCATTACCGATAACAGGGTGCTGTTCCATCGCATGGCCACCACCCTGAACTACCTGGACATCAAAACCGTGGTGGTCAGTTGCGGCACCTGCTATGACCAACTGGCGGGCTACGAATTCGACAAGATCTTTCCGGGCTGCCGGCTTATCGATATTCACGAGTACCTGCTTGAAAAAGGCATCAAGCTCGAGGGGGCAACGGGGGTGCGTTATATGTACCACGACCCCTGTCATACCCCCATGAAGCTGCAAGACCCGCTTAAAACGGTCAAGTCTTTGGTGGGCGAGGGCGCCATCCGCACGGATCGCTGCTGTGGCGAGTCAGGCACCTTGGCGGTGTCGCGTCCCGATATCTCGACCCAGGTCAGGTTTCGCAAGCGCGAAGAGCTTGCCAAGAACTCTGACACGCTGCGTGCCGACGGCTTTGAGGGCGAGGTCAAGATGCTGACGTCCTGTCCTTCGTGCTTGCAGGGTTTGTCGCGTTATCAGGGCGACACCGGCATGGATGCTGATTACATCGTGGTTGAAATGGCGCGCCATATTCTGGGCGAGTCGTGGATGCAAGACTACGTAAAACAGGCCAATTCGGGCGGGATCGAGCGCGTGCTGGTGTAAGTATGCCGGCTCCGGGCGGTTGCCCGTCCGGCCCTGGTTATTCAGGCTGGTTGGGGCATTTGACCACCCGCGACGATGGAAACTCCAGTGAAAACAGGCTGCCCGCACCGAAGCGGCTGCGAATGTTCAGCTCGGCATTGTGGCGCATGGCCACATGTTTGGTAATGGCCAGCCCCAGCCCCGTGCCGCCGGTAGAGCGTGAGCGGCCGCGGTCTACCCGATAAAACCGTTCTGTAAGACGCGGAATATCGTGTGCGGCAATGCCAATACCCGTGTCCTGCACCGAATAGCACGCTTTGCCCGACTCGGTTAAATACCAACTGACGGTAATCGTGCCGTTGGTGGGCGTGTAGCGAACGGCGTTGGTCAGCAGATTGCTGATGCCCGAGGCCAGTTCGGCTTCGATGCCGGTGATGCAAAGGTCGGCATTGATATTGACCACAAACACATGCTGGTCTTTCGACAGGCTGCGGGCCTGCTGCAGGGCGGTTTCGATCAGGTCGGCAACACGTACCGGCCCCCCCGCGATTGAGGGGGAGGACTCGAGCGTGGAAAGGGTCAGCAGGTCGTCGACAATGGCCTGCATTCGGCCGGCCTGCTCCATCATAAGAATGTGGTATTGCTCGCGCTGCTCGTCGCTGATCGAGTCTTCGGGCATGTCGTGCAAGGTTTCAAGAAAACCGGCCAACACGGTAAGCGGGGTGCGCAGCTCGTGCGAAACATTAGCGACGAAATCTTTTCGTGTGGTTTCGAGCTTTTCAAGCTGGGTCACGTCGCGCGTGACCACCAGAAACTGGTCCGTGCCGTATTGCGTCAGCTGAACCAGTAGCGAACGATCCTGGCCTTCGCGAACCACATGCATCAAAAGGGGGGCGGACCAGTTCTGGTTGCGGGCGTATGCGGCAAATTCCGGGGCGCGCAAAATATTGAATATGCTGAATCCCCGGTCGGCCTCGATATTGAGGCCGGTATGCTCGGCGGCCACAGGGTTGCACCAGGTAACGTTCATTTCCTGATCAAGGGTGATTGCGCCGTCGGGCAGCGCGCTGGCTGCCAGCATGATGCTGTCGAGGTGGCGATTGAGCTCTTCGATTTCCTGCCCGTCACTGCGAAGCTTGCGGTAGATGGGAGCCAGAATTTCGTCCCACGGACCCACCGACACAGGGGGCGGATTATTGATGTTCTTGACCCACTTTGAAATGGTCGAGAGCTGGATTCCGCTGACGATGATCATGGCGACTAGGCCGAAGGTCAGCACCGACCAGCCTGTAACCGGGTTGATCCACCGGCCTAGCAGCCAGGCAGCCAGCGCCCATACGCCGATCGAAAAAAAAGTTTTTAACATTGAAAGATCGGCTTGTAGCGTGCGCAGGCGAAATCAGTTGGCAGGAATAGGGCGTTGCACGGCAAAACGGTAGCCGGCGCCGCGTACGGTTTCGATATGGGTGTCGTGACCGGTAGGCTCGAGCGCCTTGCGCAAACGACGAATATGCACATCGACGGTACGCTCTTCGACGAACACATGGTCTCCCCATACCTGATCCAGCAATTGGGCGCGCGAAAATACGCGCTCGGTGTGTGTCATGAAAAAATGCAACAGGCGAAACTCGGTTGGCCCGACGGTAAGGCTGCGGTCATCGCCGGTGACACGGTGCGTGGCCGGATCCAGTGTCAGTGTACCTATTTTAATAAGGTCGTCGGTAAGCTGGGGCGCGCGTCGACGCAACACCGCCTTGATGCGCGCCATCAGCTCTTTGGGTGAAAACGGCTTGGTGATGTAGTCGTCGGCGCCGGCTTCCAGGCCCTCTATCTTGTCGTGTTCCGAACCTTTGGCCGTGAGCATGATTACCGGCACCTGGCGGGTGCGTTCTTCGCTGCGTAATTTTTTAGCCAAGGTAATGCCCGAGGCGCCCGGTAGCATCCAGTCCAGCAGGATCAGGTCGGGCAGTTCGGCGCGGATGAGGGTCTGGGCCTGCTCAGCGTCAAAGGCTCGCAGCACCTTATGACCGGCAAAGCTCAGGTTGACCGAAATCAGTTCCTGGATGGCCGGTTCGTCTTCGATGACTAAAATGGTCGTACTCATGGCAGTGGCAATATGAATTGATTTTGAATGACGGAATACGAAGCATGTTATGGCTTCAATATTACAGGTTTGTGAAAACTGTCATGGGTCGGTGCAATGGTCGGGCCACGCTCGGTTTCCGGCTGAATTCAGTCAGCACGCCGCTTTAATCTAAAATGACCCTTCCGCACTCTGAGTCAACCTATATTGTCATGCCAGATCCTTCCACGCCCCAGCCCACGCCCGGCACCCCAACCACTCATTTCGGTTATCAAACCGTTCAAGAGGCCGAGAAAGCACGCAAGGTGGCCGAGGTCTTTCATTCGGTGGCGGCCAAGTACGACGTCATGAACGACCTCATGTCGGCCGGCCTGCACCGGGTCTGGAAGGCATTTACCGTCGGCAGGGCCGAACTCAGGCCAGGCATGAAGGTGCTGGACATCGCCGGGGGCACGGGCGATTTGTCCAAGGCATTCGCTCGCCGGGTGGGTCCCAGCGGCCAGGTGTGGCTTACCGACATCAACGACTCCATGCTGCGCGTGGGTCGTGACCGCATGGTCGATGCCGGGCTCTTGCTTCCGACAGCGGTGTGCGATGCCGAAAAACTGCCGTTTCCCGACGGGTATTTTGATCGGGTCAGCGTGGCGTTCGGCCTGCGCAACATGACCCACAAAGACCAGGCTCTGGCCGAGATGCGCCGGGTACTCAAGCCGGGCGGCAAGCTGTTGGTTCTGGAGTTCTCGCGCGTGGCCAAGCCTCTGGCGCCCGCCTACGACTGGTATTCATTCAATGTATTGCCCTGGCTGGGCAAGCGGGTCGCGGGTGACGAAGAAAGCTACCGTTATCTGGCTGAATCCATACGCATGCACCCCGACCAAGAAACCCTGGCCGATATGATGCGCACCGCCGGGCTTTCGCGGGTGCGTTACTTCAACCTGACTGCAGGCCTGGTTGCCTTGCACGAAGGTGTGAATCTGGGCTGACGCGCCGGGCCCCCTAGTTTTATGAACCAACCCGTGTAACACCCCAATGAGCATCTTTAGCAGAACCCTGTTCATCAGCACCGTGGCGCTGGCAGGCGCACTTGCAGGCTGCACCCAAAACACACCTTCCGATAAGGTGGTGCGGGATCACCTGCAGCGCACGATCTCCTCTTATGATCTTTACGCCTCGTACTTCAAGCTTGATACATGGGAAAGAGAAAACGGCTGGAAAGACAACGACAACTACGTTGTAGTGGCTGACGCCACACTCAAATCCAAGGTCCACTACCTGCAGGTGCTCTCGGATTGTGTGGTGGGTATGGAAGACGGCACGGTGGTCGAGTCTTTGCAGGCCGGCATTCATATGCTGCAAGGCAAATTGCTGGGTACCGAAAAAGCGTTTGTTCAGTATTGGAACGGCCCGGCCACCCAGGTTCCGCAGCCGCAAGCTTTGCAAGAGCTTTCCCAGCGCATCAGTAAAGAGCGTATCGATGGTCTGTTGAAGGCTTGCGACGCTTACCTGATCAGTACGTACGGCCATCTTATCGACCGAACCTTGTCACCCGAGACCGAGCTCGTCAGAAAATACACCATGACGTTCAAGCAGTCCGAAAAAGGATGGATGGGGATTTCCGGCTAGGGCTCGGCCATAAGCCCTGCGCTGTGGCTTGTTATGGCAGGATCACGGGGCGCATATAGTTTGGATCGGCCTTCAGCACATGGTTATCCAGCGCTTTCAGGAAGTTCCCGGCGGCCATCAGTTCGGTCGTCAGGGCCTGGCCCTGCTCGATCTCTTCTTGAGACAAGGTTTTTGCGATGGCGTTGCGATTCTGCGGAGCTGGATTTGCGGACGACGCGTCTGTCGTGGCCGAGACATTCCACAATGCATACGCAGCGACCGCATTTTTAGGTGCACCGTTTCCATTAGAGTAGAGGATGCCGAGGTTTCTTTGCGCTGTGGCGCTACCTTGCTCGGCAGCCAGTCTGTACCATTTGACTGCCTCTTTGTAGTCCTGGGCCACACCTTGCCCTAGGTCATACATATAACCTAGGCTGGTTTGGCCGTCGCGACTACCCTGCTCGGCGGCCAGCCGATACCACTGAACCGCCTGCTTGTGGTCTTGTGCCACCCCTTGACCGTAAAAATATAACTGCCCCAGGTTGTGTTGCGCGCGAGCTTCCTTCTGATCCGCCGCCAGTCGATACCAACGGGCCGCTTCCTTGTAATCTTGCTTTACTCCGCGTCCGTGCTGATACATGGCGCCCAAATTGCCTTGTGCATAAGCGTTGCCCTGATCGGCAGCCAAGCGGTACCATTTGGCCGCCTCTGCATGGTCTTGGGCACCGCCTTGGCCTGTTTCAAGCAAATACCCCATGCTGTTTTGTGCAAAGGCGTTACCTTGTTCGGCGGCAAGCTTGTATAAAGTGAAGGCCTGGGCATGATCTTGCGCTACGCCTTTGCCTGCGTTGTACAGGCCGGCCAGTTGAGCCTGGCTCCATGCGTTGCCCTGCTCCGCGGCAAGACGATACAAGCGCGCGGCTTCTTTGTAGTCTTGCGCTACCCCGCGCCCCTGTTCGTACATATGGCCAAGATTTGACTGGCCCATGTAATAGCCTTGCTCCGCCGACGCGTGGTACCACTTGATCGCTTCAGCGTAGTTTTGCGCAACGCCTTGGCCGGTTTCATAAGCGTATCCCAGACTGGCCTGCGCCGACGGGTCTCCTTGGTCGGCAGCCAAGCGATACCACTTGGCCGATTGGGCGTAATCTTGTCGTACGCCGCGCCCCGACGAAAACAAAGCGCCCAGTTTCCTTTGGGCGTTGATATCGCCTTGCTCTGCCGCAACTTGGTATTGTTCAGCTGCGGCGGCATAGTTGCCTTGGTCGTAGGCGGCGTCGGCCTCATGCAGCGTCGCGGCTGCGGTAGGACCAAGACAAGAAACGACGACGGCAAACAGGGCGGCAAGGCTCTTCATACGAAACAAATCATGTCAAACAAAACGGGTCCCGATCTTAGCATTTCCGTCGCCGGTGAACTTTTCGGTTGGGTACCTGGTCATAACTACGTTAATATTCAGGTTCCAGTAAGCTCACTTACTCCAAAACCTTCGTCAGTGGTCGGCGGCGTAAACGCCCGGCTGCACAGGAGCACTCCATGAACAAACGGTTTTCCCGTTTTTTTGCTACGGCCCTCTTGGCTATCTGCGCCGTCAGCATGGTCTCCGTCTCGTTTGACGCCGAAGCACGCCGTTTTGGCGGCGGAAAAAGCTTCGGCAAGCAATCGCAACGGGTCACCCAGAATCAACCCGCCGCCACCCCGCCCGCAGCCGCGGGTACCACCCAACGCAGTGCGGCGTCGCCTGCTGCGGCCACGGGTGCAGCAGCGGGTACGGCCGCGCGTAGCGGCATGTCGCGTTTCACGGGCCCGCTTATGGGCATTGCCGCCGGTCTCGGTATCGGTTGGCTGCTGTCCCAGATGGGGCTTAGCGGAGCCTTGCTCGAAGCGCTATCTAGCATGCTCGTCATTGCTCTAATCGCATTTGCCATTCTGTTCATCGTGCGCCGCTTCCGTCGTACGCCTGCTGCGGCAACGCAGGGCGCCGGTGGCATGCGCCGCGAAGGCATGGGCAACGCCGACTGGCAGCGTCCGTCGATGCCGCCGGCCGCCCCTGTGGCCGCTTCCGCGCCCATCGCCGAGCCCTCGGCGCCCGAAGCCGCACAAGCTCAAGACAGCTGGTTCATTCCGGGTGGTTTTGATACGGCCGGTTTCCTGGCCAACGCAAAGAAGCAGTTTATTGCCATACAGGGTATCTGGGACCGCGGCGATGTCGATCAGCTTGGCGAATACCTCACCGACGACCTGATCGCCGAGTTCCGTCCGCAGATCCAGGCTCGCGAAGGCCGGCCCGAGCACACCGAAGTGGTGCTGCTTAACGCCGAGCTTCTGGGCATTGAGGCGGTAGCGGGCGGCCACCTTGCCAGCGTTCGTTATTCGGGCATGCTGCGCGAGGCGCCCGGAGCCGAGGCTTTCCGCTTCGAAGAAGTTTGGAACCTGTACAAGGCAGAGGATGCGGGCTGGCTCTTGGCCGGTATTCAGCAAATTCCGGGCGATCAGGCCAACTAATTGCGTGGGCCCCGGCGGGCCCACGCCAATGCTTTCGCACTCCAAAGGCATGCCGCAATGCAGCCTTTGGGGTGTTTTTTGTAAAAGCGGCCAAGGGCCCTTTCGGCGCAGGCGAGCTCTAATCGCCAAAACCGTTAAACTTAGGGCCTAATTCCCTTTTGCTAAGGGCGGCGTCGCCGCAGTCCAACCTCTCATGCTCGCTTTTCCGTCTCTTTTCGCTCCTGCTTCGGTGTGCGTACGCCTGCTCAACGGCTTGTTGGCACGCGAAGACTGGGCCCAGGAGCGACTGGCGCGCCATGCCGGCAAATCGATACGATTTGTCGTGGCGCCTTGGCAGATCAGCCTGGGTATCCGAGCCGACGGTCGAGTCGAGGCCTCAGACCCGGTTATTGTCCCGGATGTCACGCTTACCCTGCCTGCCGAGAAGCTGGGTCAACTACCGGCCATTTTGCGTCGCGGCGACACCGACGAAATCACGGCGCTGCTGCATATCCAGGGCGAAGCGGGGCTGGCGCAAGTAGTGTCCGAGCTGGCACGCGGCCTGCGCTGGGACATCGAAGATGACCTGGCCAGGGTGGTCGGCGATGTCGCCGCAGTACGCCTTGTCAGCGTCGCGCGTGGCCTGGGCCGCAGCGCCCAGCGCTCGACGCAACGCATGGCCGAAAATATCGGCGAGTTTCTGGTCGAAGAAAACCCCCAGGTGCTGGGTCGCATTGCCTTCGAGCAATGGCGCGAACGTCTGGCCGCCCTGCAGCAACGGCTGGGCAGCCTCGAGGGCCGCGTCCAGCGTCTTGAGCGCAATACTACGGCGCGGAGACCGGCCTGATCATGTGGACGTTATTTCGCCTGGTTCGCATTGTTTTTGTATGCCTGCGCTATCGGCTCGACGAACTGGTGTTGTCCAGCATCAAGCATCCATTGGCCTACGGGCTGCTCAAGGTCGTGCGTTTCGGACGTCCGCCCCGCATGGCGCGCGGCGTGCGCCTGCGGCTGGCGCTCGAGGCGCTGGGGCCTATTTTTGTCAAGTTCGGCCAAGTGCTGTCTACCCGGCGTGATCTGATCCCGCTTGATGTGGCCACCGAGCTGGCCTTGTTGCAAGACCGCGTGCCGCCGTTCCCGTCCGAGCAGGCGGCTGCGTCCATCGAGGCGGCGTTGGGGGCATCGCCACAAAAACTCTTCCAGCACTTTGAAGTCGACCCCGTGGCCTCGGCGTCGGTAGCGCAGGTTCACTTTGCAGTCATGCACGACGGCCGCGAAGTGGCGGTGAAGGTGTTGCGGCCGGGCATGCTTAAAGTCATTGATAAAGACCTGGCCCTGATGCGCATACTGGCAGGTATGGTCGAGCGTGCGCTGTCAGACGGGCGTCGATTGCGCCCGCGCGAGGTCGTGGCCGAGTTTGACAAGTATTTGCATGACGAGCTTGACCTGATGCGCGAAGCGTCCAACTGCAGTCAACTGGGCCGTAATTTCGGCCCGGAAACCGGGCGCCATCATCTGCTGATGGTGCCCGAGGTAGTGTGGCAGTACACATCAAATACTGTATTTACCATGGAGCGCATGCACGGCATTCCAGTCAGCCAGATCGACAAGCTGCGCAAGGCAGGCATTGATATTGAACTGTTGGCCCGTACAGGGGTCGAAATCTTCTTCATGCAGGTGTTTTCCGACGGTTTTTTCCACGCCGACATGCACCCCGGCAATATTTATGTCTCTGACGCGCCCGAAACGCTAGGGCGCTACATTGCGATGGATTTCGGCATTGTGGGTTCTTTGTCCGAGCACGACAAAAACTACCTTGCGCAGAACTTCCTGGCGTTCTTCCGGCGTGATTATCGGCGGGTAGCGCAATTGCACATTGAGTCGGGCTGGGTTCCGCCCAGCACGCGCGAAGAAGAGCTTGAAGGCGCCGTGCGCGCCGTATGCGAACCCTACTTTGATCGGCCGTTGGCTGAAATTTCGCTTGGGCAGGTGTTGCTGAGGCTGTTTCAAACCTCGCGCCGTTTCAATGTCGAGATTCAGCCTCAATTGGTGCTGTTGCAAAAAACCCTGCTCAACGTCGAGGGTATGGGGCGCGAGCTGGACCCTAACCTTGACCTCTGGAAAACGGCCAAGCCGTATCTGGAGCGCTGGATGCGGGAGCGGGTGGGCTTGTCGGGCATGCGCGCGCGCCTGGAACAAGAGGCGTCGCAATGGGGGCAGATATTGCCCCAGTTGCCCCGTCTTACCTATGCGGCGTTGGCGCGGCCCAACATGCAGTCTCATATGCATGCCGAACTTTTGCGCTTGCGCAAGGCACAAGAGCAAACTAATCGTTTACTTATAGTGTTTGCCGCGACGGTGGCCGTGGCCATAGGTGTTGCAATTTGGGCCCTTGCGGCCCATTGAAATGGGTACTACGCTTGTTTAAAAAACTTGTCAAGATTGCAAGTTAAGCTGGGGCGGCAGGGCTTGTCGACGATACGTGCGCGATTCGGTTCATGCCATTTACGAATTAAGAGAGATCTATATGCTTTATCCTGAATTGTTCAAATCTATGGAAGCGGTGCGCTGGAATATGGGCTCCGACATTCCCTGGGACCAGTTCGACGCAAGCAAGCTCTCGGACGAACAGGCCTACACCATCAAAATGAACGCCATCACCGAGTGGGCGGCGTTGCCTGCGACCGAGATGTTTCTTCGCGACAACCGCGACGACAGCGATTTTTGCGCCTTCATGTCGATCTGGTTCTACGAAGAACAAAAGCATTCGCTGGCGCTAATCGAATATCTGCGTCGCTTTCGGCCCGAGCTGGTGCCCACCGAAGAAGAGCTGCACAAGGTTCGATTCGAATTTGACCCGGCTCCGCCCCTTGAAACACTAATGCTGCATTTTTGCGGCGAAGTGCGCCTTAACCATTGGTATCGCCGCGCGGCCGACTGGCACACCGAGCCGGTCATCCAGGCTATTTATAAAATTATCGCCCAGGACGAGGCGCGGCACGCCGGCGCCTACCTGCGTTACATGAAGCGCGCCCTGGCGCATCAGGGCCAAGAGTTCGGCCGTAACGCCCGCCTGGCGTTTTCCAAGATTGGCGTGCTTATGGCCTCGGCGCATCGAACCCCTCAGGCGTTGCATCCCACCAACCTGCATGTCAACAAAGACATGTTCCCCAACGATACGGTGCAGTCCAAACTGCCCAGCCCGGGTTGGCTTGAAAACTGGCTCGACAACCAGATCTGCTTTGACAAAGAATGGGAAGGCAAGGTAAGCGCCCGCATCCTGCACAATATGTCGCTGCTGATGGACAGCACCTTCAACACCGTGCAAGACCTTAATCGCTATCGCAAAAGCCTTACAAAAGGCGCGCCCGAGCCTGCCGGCGCATGAGCCCCCGGTTCGAGGCCAAGATCCTATCGCGCGAAGACTGCGTCGCTCGCGCGCAGGCGGGCGGCTTTGCAAGGCCTTTGGTGTTTACCAACGGGGTCTTCGACATCCTGCATCGCGGCCACGTCAGTTATCTGGACGAGGCCGCGCGCTTGGGGGCCACACTGATCGTAGCCGTGAATACCGACGCCTCGGTGCGTCGCCTGGGCAAAGCGCCCGACCGGCCGCTGAATACTGAATCAGACCGCGCTGCCTTGCTGGCCGCGCTCGAGTCGGTGTCATGGGTTACCAGCTTTCATGAAGACACTCCGCTCGAACTTATCAACCAGTTGCGGCCCGACGTCATTGTAAAAGGCGGCGACTACGACATGCAGACACTGCCCGAAACGGCATTGGTCCAGTCATGGGGGGGGCGTGCCGTGGCCGTTCCGTTCGAGTTTCAGCGCTCTACAACTTCGTTGCTGCAGAAGATACGCGCTTAACAAGCGTTATGAGCCTTGCCAACATATGCACGGTCGGGTTCTAGCCGTCGCTGCGCTGGTTTGTTGAGGTGGTGGGCGCATCGAGCAACTCATTGATGGCGACGATGTCCTGATCGCTAAGTATGCCGCTGGCGGCCTTTAGGCGCAGGCTGCTCATTAGCGTGTCGTAGCGGGCACGCGACAGCGCGCGGCGGGTTTCGTACAGCTGTTGTTGTGCGTTGAGCACATCGATATTGACCCTGACACCCAGTTCGTAGCCTGTGCGGTTGGCGTCAAGCGATGCCTGGCTTGATGCTTCGGCCGCGCGCAAGGCCTGGATGCGGGCCAAACCCGAGATCACCCCCGAAAAATACTGCTGGGTCGATTGCACGGCCTGGCGCTTGGCTGCCTCGTATATATAGCGTGCCTGCTGTAGCCGAGAGGTTTGTTCGCGTACTTGCGACGAAACTTCGCCGCCGCTGAAGATGGGGATCGAAAGCTGCAGCCCCACGACCGAATCCAAAGACCTAGGTCCGTTGCGTTGCCCGTATATGCCGCGGTCGCTGGCACTGCCGGTTTGCGCATAGAGGCTTACACTGGGGTAATGGCCGCTTTGCGCGATGTCGATCTGCTTCTCGATGATAAGGGTGTCCAGATGCGCGCGCGCCACGTCAAGACTGGCCTGCGACGACTGTGCGGTCCAGTCGTCGAGCCGGGCCGGGTTGGGCGCCGGCAATGATGTTTCAGTCGCGAGCCCCAGTAATGGGCCGGGCCGTTCCCCGATGATTTTCGCAAGCTGGTCTGTACTTACCTGCAATACGCTGTGCGCTTCGATTTCTGACGCGTTCAGCAAATCGAGCCGGGAGCGCGCCTCGTGGATGTCGGTGACGGTGGTTGCCCCCACCTCGAAACCCCTTTCGGCCGCACGAAGCTGGGTCTCGACGGCTTGCTTTTGCGCTTGGATGGTCTTGAGTGAGTCTTGGGCGGCCAGAATCTCGAAGTACGCCTGTGCGACCCGCAGGATCAGATCTTGATACGCTTGTTGCAGGCCAAGGTCGGCCGAGCCGGCAATATACTGGGATTGACGAAGTTGGCCCCATCGGCCGACGTCGAATACGGGCTGGGTAAGCGTCAGCGCCCAGAGCCCGACACGGCGGGTTTCGTGGTGCTGCAAGTTGCGGGTGCGACGAACGTCTTCGAGCTCGCCTGCAGAGTCCAGGGTAATGTACGGAAGCAGACGGGCCCGCGCCTGCGGGATTTTTTCCTGGTTGGCGTTGCGCCCGGCGCGTGCCGCTGCGTAAACCGGATCTCGTTGCAAGGCTGCCGACCAGACCGATAGAAGGTCTTGGGCAAATACCGGAACACTTGCCGTTAAAGCAAGCAGGGTGGTAAACAGGGCGCGCAACGTAGCCCGACACATGTTTAAAACTTAAATTGTGACACTGCAGTACCGCGCAGGGGTTTGATCACTGTGTCGAACAGGCCTTCGGTGTCGAAACTGGCCGCGCTGGTACGGGTAATTCGGCAGGCGGTCATGACGGGCATTGTGCCAACCACCACCACCATGCGTCCGCCGATGCTAAGTTGATACTTAAGCGCGTCGGGTACGGTGGGCACTGAACCGGTCAGCAAAATAGCGTCGTACTCGGCGGTGCCCCAGCCTGCATGGGCGTCGCCAATTTCAATCGTTACATTGTCGACCTTATTTCGGCTTAAATTATCGGCGCCGAAAGCGGCGATGCGGCTGTCGATTTCAATGCTGGTGACCTGCTGCGCCAGCGTGGCCAGCAAGGCGGCCTGGTAGCCCGAGCCAGTGCCGATTTCAAGCACGCAATCGGTGGGCTCAAGCAGAAGCTCCTGGGCCAGTCGCGCTTCTACCTTGGGCGTCAGCATGGTTTCGTGCGTGTCGGCAGCGTTAATGATAAGCGGCAGTTCGACGTCTGAAAATGCCAGCGCACGAAGCTGCGCAGACACGAAACGCTCGCGCTGTACGTCGACCAAGGCCTGCAGGACTCTGGGGTCTTGAACCAACCAGGGGCGGATCTGCTGCTCGATCATGTTGAAGCGAGCAAGTTCGACTTCGGAAAGGCCTGTCGCGGTCATAGCGTTACGTAAAGAAAGAAAATCAAACAGGCCACATTGTACCGATTCATAGCCGGCGGGTGTTGGCGGGCAAGGGCCATGCCGCCTACCACCATGCATGAAAATGCTGAACCGGGCCGTGGCCCGAGCCCACTTGCAGCCGGTCGGCCTGGCCGATAGCCGCAACAAGGTAGGCTTTGGCAAGCTGCGCCGCAGTGGGAAGATCGGGGTGCTGCGGCAGCAGCGCCGCCAGCGCGGCCGACAAAGTGCAGCCGGTGCCGTGGGTATTGCGGGTGTCGATGCGCCGACCGGGCAGTTCGATCATTCGGTCGCCGTCGTGCAGCAGGTCGATGGTATCTTGTCCGGGCAGGTGCCCCCCTTTAAGGAATACCCAGCGCTGCCCGGAGTCGCTCAGCAGCCGGCGCAGTTTCTCGGCCACGCGGCGCATGTCGCGCAGGTTCTCCGCCGTGGCGCCGCCCACCAGTACTGCGGCTTCGGGCAGGTTCGGGGTTAGCACGGTGGCTAGCGGAAGCAGGCTTTCGCGTAGTTCGTCGATGGCGTCGCGTTCTAGCAATGAGTCACCGCTTTTTGCGATCATGACCGGGTCAAGCACGATATGAGCCGGTTTCCAGTGAGCAAGCCGTTCGGCCACAACACGTGTTACCGCTTGCTGACCCAGCATGCCGATCTTGACGGCATCGATACGGATATCGGCAAATAAGGTGTCGATCTGCAAAGCCACAAAGGCCGGAGGAACCGGCTGAACGCCGGTAACGGCTTGCGTATTTTGGGCAGTCAGGGCGGCCACTACCGCCATGCCGTAAGCGCCCAGGGCGCTCATGGCCTTGACGTCGGCCAGCACGCCGGCACCCCCCGAAGGGTCGACTCCGGCGATCGAAAGAGTATTTGGGATCATGTCTTGACGAAAATACCTGCGGTAAAAAGCGTATGCGCTAAGCTCAGGCCCGGCCCATCGAGGCCCGGCCCATCGAGGCCCGGCCTATCGAGGCCCGGCCTATCGTGGCTGTATCAGGCCTTCTACAGGGGAGCTTGGGTCGGCCGTGTAGAACTTGCGCGGCATGCGTCCGGCCAAATGGGCTTCGCGCCCGGCCTCAACCGCTTTTTTCATGGCGCCGGCCATAAGAATGGGGTCGCGTGCCCCGGCAATGGCGGTATTCATAAGAATGGCGTCGCAACCCAATTCCATGGCCACGGCGGCGTCTGAGGCGGTGCCCACCCCGGCGTCGACCAGAACGGGAACATTGGCCTGGTCGATGATAAGACGCAGGTTCCACGGGTTGAGTATGCCCATGCCCGAGCCAATAAGCGACGCCAGGGGCATGACGGCAATGCAACCGATGTCTTCGAGCATGCGGCA
Source organism: Pusillimonas sp. (assembly GCF_035515275.1). Lineage (GTDB taxonomy): Bacteria > Pseudomonadota > Gammaproteobacteria > Burkholderiales > Burkholderiaceae_B > Pusillimonas. Next base: position 47,907 of record NZ_DATJBQ010000149.1, on the reverse strand, counting down.
CTGTATCGGGTCGTCGGTGCAATAAACCATTACCTTGAAACCATCGTCGACCAAAGTTTTGGCCGCTTTCAGGGTTTCGGGCATATTCGGGAACAGGTTGTTCTGGTCGCCCAGCACCTCAAGCTTGACCAGCTCGTGTCCATCCAGCAGCTCGCGCGCCAGGCGCAGGGTGCGAACGGCCTCGTCGGCGTTGTAGCAGCCGGCGGTATTGGGCAAGATCGTATATTCGGACGGCGGGAGAAAGTCGAGCAGGCTGGGCTCGTCAGGATTCTGGCCGATGTTGGTGCGGCGAATGGCGACGGTGACGATCTGCGCGCCACTGGCTTGTATGGCGGCGCGCGTTTGGTCGAAGTCTTTGTATTTGCCGGTGCCGACCAGCAGGCGCGATGTGTATTCGCGGCCGGCCAGCGAGAAGGTGTCTGCTTGCGTCATTTACGAGAGGTATCGTGCGGGCGCCGGGCTGGTGTTGCACAGGCGCTTGATGTGTGAAGATTTTGCTACTTTCAATGTGGAAGGATAAAGCATTTGTCGCGCGCTGTGTGGCTGCCTCTCTCGCCACCAGCGGCTCACAGTTGAGGCTGACGGATAAGGGGTATCTCTGTAATGGGCCGTTCTACCCTGTATACATGCCTTGCGCAAACGTTAGCCGTCGGGGGCGGTACAGGTATTTTTGGGCGTTGGAGGGCGCTGCCGCAAACTGCCCGACCGCCCGAAAATACCTGTACCGCTCCCGACGGCGTTTTAGAACTCAAACAGAGCAGTTCAGTTATACAGGCGGTCTGAGTTTCTAAGCGCCGTTGGTGGCGAGGGTGCCTGGGCCGGGCGGTCGGGCGGTTTGAGGCAGCGCCCTCCAACGCCCGGCCCAGACACCCTCGCCACCAGCAGCTTGCAGTGGCGGCTGGCGGAGTTCTCGGCCCAGGCGCAACATTAACGCCGAGCAGTTTCGAGCGCTTCGCATAGTTTCTGAGTCGCTTCGATGAAACGAGGCCCAGGTCGAAACAGCGTGTCTGGGTCGATGCTGGATACCCGGGTGCCCGAGCCCGCATCGAGCCCAAGAGCCGCCCAGCGTGCGGCCGCCTGCTGCTCGCGCTGCGGCGTGGCTTGCGCCACAATGATCACATCAGGGTGTTTATGCAGGATATGCTCCGGCCCGATGGGCAGTGCAGCAAGCGGGCTGTCGCTAAAAACATTGACGCCGCCGCAAGTGCGAAGCGCATCGTTCAGCATCACGTCGTTGCCCACTGCGTATAACGGCGTATCGTCAATCTCTATGAAGACCGACACCTTTGGACGTTCAGCATAGTGTTTACGCAGCGCATCCAGGTCGGCACGCAATTTGGCCGCTGTTTGATCCGCGTGCAAAGACGTGCCCAGGCGCTTGCCCAGCAACTGGATCTGATCCGGAATGTCGTCCAGCTTGCCCGGGGCCACGTACTCCACAGGAATATGCAAACCCTGCAGGCTGCGCGCGGCCGCTGATATGACGCCCGTTTCCTGCCAGGCCAGCACCAGATCCGGCGCCAGGTGGGCGAGTTTTTCGACGCTGACGCTGCTTGCGCCGTCTCCGACCTTGGGCAGCTTGCGTGCGGCCACGGGGTAATCGCTGCTAACCACCGTGCCCACCAGGCTGGTCCCCGCGCCGGCGGCGTACACCATTTCGGTGATGTGAGGGGCCAGTGTTACCACGCGAACAGGGCGTTCGACGCTCTGCCCCCATGCGGGCGAGATGCCAAGCAAGAAGCAAAGCAGAAAGCCCGGCACGACACCCGATACTTTAGATGCGGATGTGCGTGGCCTGTCTGGAAAGCACCACGCCGGCATCGTTGCCAACTGCATCAATGGCCGCGATGCCATTCGAGCGAGGAAGTTGCGTCGTGGGCGTTGCATGATCACATCTTGACAGTCAGGTTCACGAACACGTTTGAACCAGGCGTGTTGTAGCCGTAGGCCGTGGTGTAATCCTTGCTGAGCACGTTGTTCCAATTGACCTGCACCGCGACGTTTTTGCTCACCTCGTAGTTCGCACTTAGATTCCACAGGCCGTAACCGCCAAGCTGGGTGCGATGGTAGTTGAAGAACTCATCTTGACGCAGGTCATAGCGCTTGCCTGTAAAGATGTATTCGCTACCTAACGTCCATGCCTTGATGCGGTGCTGGGCGCTAATGCGATAGATTTGCTTTGCTCGTCGCAGCAGCTGGTCGCCCGTTTCGTCGTCATGAGGGTTCTGGAAGTCTGCGCTCGCGCGTAGAGTCGTTGCGCCGAAATTGTGTTCGGCGGTAAGACTGAAACCACGTAGCGTGGCTGACCCCAAATTTTGTGGAACGTACTCATTATCCAGAGTGATCAAATTGCGAACTTTATTTTGATAGGCGATGGCGCCGATCGTCGTTTCCGACGTCGAATAGCTTAGGCCTGCTTCTACATTGCGGGATTTTTCAGGCTGCAAGTTGGGGTTCGAGGGCAGGGGGCCGCCCGGGGTATAGGGGGGGTAGTAAAGGTCGTTGAATGTCGGTGCCCTGAAGCCGGTGTTAACCGCGACATGAGCGCGTAGGGCCGGGGTCAGATCGTAGCCGTAGCTCAGACCGCCCGTTGTGGCATTGCCAAACTGTGACTCATGGTCGTTGCGTACGCTTGCCTGAACATGATGACGGTCAAAATCACCTGTATATACCGCGGTGAACGCATTGTTGTAGCGTCGCGTTTTGCTGAAGTCGACAACGGGGCCGGGCGTCCAATCGGGATTAAACGTGTTGATATCGCCCGAAGCTCTTTGGTGCAGGTGGTCGTAGGCAATGACCAGCTTTTGTGCTTCGTCCAGATCGAATTCGTTTTGCCACGTGTATTGGTGCTGTTGTGTACGAAACAGCGTGTTGTCGGCGGCATCAATCGTTCTGTTCTCGTCGTTCGTGTAGGTATAGCGAATGATGCTTTTCCAGTACGACGTCAATTGGTTTTCGCTGGCAAGACTATAGGTTTCCAATGTTTGGATTCCACGGTCATTAAACGGTGTGCCTTTGTTCAGATCAATCCCGCCGTTTACACGCGTGTTGTAGGCCATGAATTTCAATGTTTGGCCCGCTTTCCACTCATAAGCCAGCGTGCCGCGCAGATTCCGAAGGTAATAGCTGTCCTTGTCGGCGTTGTACAGACCGTTTGCGATGGAAGCGTTTGTGGCATTGATGCCATGGCTTTGTTCGTAAGAGCTGCCCAGGCTGTAGCTCCAGCCGTCCTTGTTGCCGGCAATGCCGGCGCTGTATTTGCTGGTGCCGTAGGTGCCTGCACCTGCCGACGCATGAGCCGAAAACGGTTTGTCGGTATTGGGCGTGGTAATGATATTTATCACGCCGCCAATGGCATTTGAGCCGTATAGGCTACTGGCAGAACCACGCACTACCTCAATCCGGTCGATGCTGGATGTCGGAACAGCGTTCAGGGCACCCATGCCGCTCGTGGCGCTATTTACCGGAACGCCGTCAATCAGAACCAGGGTTTGAGTGCTATTGGCGCCACGCATGTAAATGCCCGTTATGGTTTGCGGGCCGCCGCCATTGTAAAACTCGATGCCATGGTGTTTGGCCAGTACTTCAGCCAAGCTGTCCTGGCCGGCTTGTTCCAGTACTTTCTTATCGATAACGGTGACATCACCTAGCACTTTGCCGCTCGGTTGGGCCGAGCGCCCGGGCGTGACAACAATATTATCCAGCTCGGCAATCGAGGTCTGAGCGAACAGCGCAGCAGGGGCAATACCAAAGGAACAGAACGACAGGGCGGCCAGAGCGCGCGCCCGGGGAAGGATATTCATATGTGATACCAGAGCATGACGTGCGTCCCCGCACGCCAAGAAGAAAAAACCACGTAGCCGCCAAGGCCGGCAAGGCGCGGCGATGGTGACAGCGGTGGGCTCGATGAAGGCTGGTATCGGGCTGGTGCAAACACACCGTACCGTTGCGGGGGCAGCACAGTTTGCGCGGGGGCGAACATCGATCGATGTGGCCGGCGGGCTGTTTCCCATTGAACTTTCGCAGTGTGGCGGCCGAAAAACGGCGACCACACCGAAAGCACCTTCAGCCGAGAATTTAGCATGCGGCGGGGTTCAAATGCCCCTGCCGGCAACCCGGGTATAGCCCCATTGGCGGCGTTGTCATTGGGTGCGTGCTGTGGTAATGCCGCTACAATGTAGTGTTGTCTTGGTCGAATCCCCGATGCCGGAAATGCCGGCGTCTGCATAGTTCTTCAGGTAAGCGCGTGTCCCATCCTTCTTTGCCGTACCCCTTGTCCTCATACACTCGTGGCGCCGACTTCGTGCGCCTGTTGGCTTCCAGAATGCTGATACTGGACGGTGCCATGGGCACCATGATCCAGCAGCACAAGCTGACCGAGCTGGATTTTCGTGGTGAACGCTTTGCCGAGCATTTCAAGGACGTAAAAGGTGACAACGAGCTGCTGTCGCTGGTTCGGCCCGATCTGATCCTGCAGATACATCGCGAGTATCTCGAGGCGGGGGCCGACGTGATTGAAACCAACACTTTCGGGGCCACCTCCATTGCTCAGGGCGACTACGGGCTTCCCGAAATTGCCTATGAACTCAACGTGGAGTCGGCCCGTCTGGCCCGTCAGGCCTGCGACGAGTTCAGCACGCCCGACCGCCCCAGGTTTGTGGCCGGGGCGCTTGGGCCACAGCCTAAAACGGCCTCGATTTCGCCTGACGTCAATGACCCTGCGGCGCGCAATGTCACGTTCGAAGAGCTGCGTATTGCGTATTCCGAGCAACTCAACGGTCTGCTCGACGGGGGCATCGACATTGTCCTGATCGAAACCGTTTTCGATACGCTTAACGCCAAGGCGGCCATTTTCGCGGTCGAAAGTGTTTTTGAAGAAAGAGGCGTGCGCCTGCCTGTCATGGTTTCGGGCACCGTTACCGACGCCTCGGGGCGCATTTTGTCGGGCCAGACCGTTGAGGCGTTCTGGAACTCGGTGCGCCATGCACGCCCGGTTACCATCGGCCTGAACTGTGCGCTGGGCGCCGCTCTGATGCGGCCTTACGTGGCCGAGCTGTCCAAGATCTGCGACACCTATCTGTGCGTCTACCCCAACGCCGGCCTGCCCAACCCCATGGCCGAAACCGGCTTTGACGAAACGCCTGAAGACACCTCTTCCTTGCTCGAAGAGTTCGCCCAGGCGGGCCTGGTCAATATGGTGGGCGGCTGTTGCGGCACCACCCCCGAGCACATTCGGGCCATTGCCGAACGAACCGCGCACCTGCCTGTGCGCAAGGTTCCCACCGTGCCGGTGCGTACCCGCCTTTCGGGCCTTGAGGCGCTTAATTTCGATGCTGAATCGTTGTTCATCAACGTGGGCGAGCGCACCAACGCCACAGGCAGCAAGATGTTCCTGCGACTGATTCGCGAAGAAAAATACGAAGAAGCGCTGGTGGTGGCGCGTCAGCAGGTTGAAAGCGGTGCTCAGATCATCGACATCAATATGGACGAGGCCATGCTGGATTCAGTGGCCTGCATGCATCGCTTCGTTAACCTGGTGGCGTCCGAGCCCGACATCGCTCGCGTGCCGATCATGGTCGACAGCTCGAAGTGGGAGGTCATAGAAGCCGGCCTTCGCTGCATTCAGGGCAAGCCCATTGTCAACTCAATCTCCATGAAGGAAGGCGTCGAAGAGTTCCTGCACCACGCCCGACTGTGCCGCAAGTATGGCGCGGCGGTGGTGGTCATGGCGTTTGACGAAAAGGGCCAGGCCGACACACTGCAACGACGCAAAGATATTTGCGGGGAAGCCTACCGTCTGCTGGTCGAAGAGGTGGGCTTCCCGCCTGAAGACATTATTTTTGACCCCAACGTGTTTGCCATTGCCACCGGTATCGACGAACACAACCACTACGCGATGGATTTCATCGATGCGGTGGGCTGGATCACGCAGAACCTGCCGCACGCACGCATTTCGGGGGGCATTTCGAACGTAAGTTTCTCATTCCGGGGCAATGAGCCGGTTCGCGAAGCCATTCATACCGTTTTCCTGTATTACGCCATTCAGCAAGGTCTGACGATGGGTATCGTCAATGCGGGCCAGTTGGGTGTGTACCAGGACATCGACAAGACCCTGCGCGATCTGGTCGAAGACGTCGTGCTGGATCGCGCCGAGCCGGTCGGGCGCACCGACCCCAACGACGAACGCAGCAGCACCGAGCGCTTGGTCGAGTTCGCCGAAACGGTCAAAGGGTCGGGTCTGCGCAAGGAAGAAGATCTGGCCTGGCGCGAGCAACCCGTTGAGCAACGCCTTACCCATGCCCTGGTCAACGGCATTACCACCTTCATTGTCGAAGACACCGAAGAGGTGCGCCAGAAAATCGCCGACCAGGGCGGGCGGCCTATCGGGGTCATCGAAGGCCCGCTCATGGACGGCATGAACGTGGTGGGCGACCTGTTCGGCGCCGGTAAAATGTTCTTGCCTCAGGTGGTCAAGTCGGCTCGGGTCATGAAGCAAGCCGTCTCGCATCTGGTGCCTTTCATCGAAGAAGAAAAACGTCAGATTGCGGCCGCGGGCGGCGACGTGCGTTCCAAGGGCAAGATCGTCATCGCCACGGTCAAGGGCGACGTTCACGACATCGGCAAAAACATTGTCACGGTCGTGCTTCAGTGCAACAACTTCGAGGTCGTGAACATGGGCGTCATGGTGCCCTGCGCCGACATCCTGGCCAAGGCCAAAGAAGAAAACGCCGATATCGTCGGCCTGTCCGGCCTGATCACCCCCAGCCTCGAGGAAATGGCCTACGTCGCCTCAGAAATGCAGCGCGACGACTATTTTCTAAGCCGCAAGTTGCCGTTGCTGGTGGGTGGAGCCACTACCAGCCGGGTACATACTGCAGTAAAAATCGCCCCTAACTACGAAGGCCCGGTTATTTACGTGCCCGATGCCAGCCGCTCGGTGGGGGTGGCCACCAATCTCATGTCGGATCAGTGCGATGCTTATCTGGCCGAAGTGGCCGAAGAGTACGAGCTGGTTCGCAAGCGCCACGCCAACCGTAAAGAGACGCCGCTGGTGACCCTGGAAGAGGCGCGCGCCGGCAAGCCGGTTATAGACTGGTCAAGCTATGTGCCGCCCCGACCCAAGTTTATCGGACGGCGCACGTTCGAAAACTACGACCTGGCCGAAGTTGCGCGCTATATCGACTGGACGCCTTTTTTCCAGACCTGGAGCCTGTTTGGCCAGTATCCCGCCATTTTGCAGGACAAGGTGGTGGGCGAACAGGCTGTCAAGCTATTCGAAGAAGGCCAGGCCATGCTGCGCAAAATTATCGACGGCCGCTGGTTGAAGGCCAGCGGTGTGGTGGGGTTCTATCCAGCCAATACCGTCAACGGCGAAGATATCGAGGTCTATCGCGACGAGTCTCGTACAGAAGTGCTGTTTACCTGGCGCAACATACGCCAGCAAACGCTCAAGCGCGAGGGTGTCGACTACAAGAGTCTGGCCGACTATATAGCACCCAAAGAAAGCGGTGTGGCCGACTACATAGGCATGTTTGCCGTCACGGGCGGGCTGGGTATCGAGCCGCATGACAAGGCGTTTCTGGATGCCGACGACGATTACTCGAGCATCATGCTCAAAGCGCTGGCCGACCGCTTCGCCGAGGGTTTTGCCGAATGCCTGCACGCGCGGGTACGGCGCGATCTATGGGGCTACGTGGTCGACGGAGACCTGGACAACGCAGCCCTGGTCGCCGAAAAGTACCAGGGCATCCGCCCTGCGCCGGGTTATCCGGCCTGCCCCGAGCACGTGGTAAAGAAAGACATGTTCTTGCACCTACGGCCAGAAGAGATCGGCATGCAGCTGACCGACAGCTACGCCATGTATCCGGCTTCAAGCGTGTCGGGCTTTTATTTAAGCCACCCGCAGTCGCAGTATTTCAATGTGGGCCATATCGGCGACGACCAGTTGCAAGACTATATCAATCGCAGCGGGCGCGAAGAAGAAGACGTGCGACGCACGCTTGCCAGCGTGCTGCGCTCGTAGGCGGGCATGTCGGTGACCGGTTCCGCTTCTGATGCGCCCGGCCAGACCGACGGCCAGGCAAGATCCGTCCGGCGCGCCGCCTTGGGCGATTTTCTGCGCAGTGTGCGTGCCCGGGTTAGCCCCGAAAGCGTCGGTCTGCCGCCTGGTTCGCGCAGGCGCACACCGGGCCTGCGACGCGAAGAAGTGGCCCAGTTGGGTGGCATCAGCGTTACCTGGTACACCTGGATAGAGCAGGGGCGCGACGTTTCCGTCTCGCCGGCGGTGTGGGCCCGCTTGGCCAGCGCCCTGCATCTGACGCGCGCCGAGCGGCACTATTTGTTTGAGCTGGCCGAGTGCGCCGACCCTGAGCACGGGGGCGAGACGTCCGACCCCTTGCCCGAAGGGCTGGAGCAGTGCGTGCACAGCATCGTTGTACCGGCCTATGTGCTGGACCGATGCTGGAACGTCCTGGCGCGTAACGAGCCCCTGCTTGAACTATTCGACGGCTGGCCAGATAGGGTAGAGCACCCCAATCTGTTGCGTTATATCTTTTTGGACCCCGCAGCCCAGCACTTGGTGGTGGACTGGGAGTCGCGTGCGCGCCGGGTAGTGGCCGAGCTGCGGGCTGATGTGGCGGCCTACGCCGACGAACCCGACGTGCGCACGCTGATCGACAGCTTGCTGGAAGAAAGCCCGGTGTTTGCACACTGGTGGCGTCGACAGGCCGTGGTCGAGCGCGAGGGCGGCTTGCGCGGTTTTCGTCATCGGCAGTTGGGGGTGGTTCATTATCGCCAGATCACGTTTCGCTCGGCCATTCGGCCCGACTGCAAGCTGGTCATGCTCATGACCGACTAAACGCCATAGACCCGGGGTTCGCGCAAACACAGCAGGTCTGCAAGAAAGCCGTACGCCTGCCAGGGCAGGCTCGAAATGGCCGCGTCTGCGTTAAACTCTTGGTTGACGGTTAATCTTATTGAAACAAGACACATGGCTGGCCATTACGAATCCGAAATTACGCAGTTCCTGAACCAGTACAAGCGCGAACACGCCGATACCGAGCAGCGCCAGCGCGAAGGCCGCGCTCGCCTCTGGGATAAAAACCTCGACCCCGAGCAACTCGAGTATTTCCGTGCGGGGCGGGTCAATCAGCAACCCTACGTCTATCAAACGGACTAACCCGCTCCAATGACAGCATCCGCCGTTCCGGCCGATGACCTCAGCGCGCTGGTCGACCCCAAGGTAGACAGTACCCCTGACGTCGTCGACAGCGTGGCGCTTGCGCGGCTATATGGCGAGCCTTTGTTCGCGTTGCCGCAAGATCTCTACATTCCCCCCGACGCCCTCGAGGTGTTTCTGGAAACCTTCCAGGGGCCGCTTGACCTGCTGCTGTATCTGATCCGAAAGCAGAACTTCAACGTGCTCGATATTCCCATGGCCGAGGTCACGAAGCAGTATCTGTCTTATGTAGAGCAGATCCGCAATCAGAACCTGGAATTGGCCGGTGAATACCTGCTGATGGCCGCGCTGCTTATCGAAATCAAGTCGCGCATGCTGCTTCCGGTCAAACACACCGATACTGGCGAAGAACCTGACGACCCTCGGGCCGAACTGGTGCGCCGCCTGCTTGAGTACGAACAAATGAAGCTGGCCGCACAAAAGCTGAACGAACTGCCCCAGTTGGGCCGCGATTTTCAGCGCAGCCACGCTTTCATGGATCTTCACGTCGAGCGGATGCTGCCCGAGGTGGATGCGAACGATCTGCGGCAGGCCTGGGCCGACATTATGCGACGGGCCAAACTGAATGCCCATCATCGCATCACGCGCGAGCAACTGTCGGTCCGCGATCACATGAGCCAGATCCTGCGTCGCCTGGCCAATGTGCGCTTCATGGAGTTTTCCGAGCTGTTCAGCGAGCGGATTCAGCAGGGCGATACCGTGGCCGTGGTGGTCGTCCATTTCCTGGCCATGCTCGAGCTGGCGCGCGAGTCGCTGCTTGAAATCACGCAGGCCGAACCTTACGCACCCATTTATGTGCGTTTGTCATACACTGCGGCGTCAGCCTGAGGGCGGCCAATCGCCCCTGCACGGAGAGTTTTCTTGAAAGTCGTACACACCATTGAAGAGTTGCGTGATCAGTTGCGCGGCCAGTTGCATGTTTCGTTTGTGCCGACCATGGGCAATTTGCATGCGGGTCATCTTGCACTGATGAAGCTGGCGCGACAGCATGGCAACCCGGTGGTCGCCAGCATCTTCGTCAATCGCCTGCAGTTCGGGCCCAATGAGGATTTCGATCAGTATCCGCGCACGCTGGCGTCGGACATTGAGAAACTCGAACGCGAGCGCGACGTCTACGTGTTGTTCGCCCCGCACGAACGCGAGATGTACCCCGAGCCTCAAAGCTTTCAGATCCAGCCCCCCAGTGATCTGGGCGGTATTCTCGAGGGTGAGTTCAGGCCTGGGTTCTTTACCGGCGTGGGTACTGTGGTGCTTAAGTTGTTTTCTTGTGTGCAGCCGCGGGTTGCTGTATTTGGCAAGAAGGACTATCAGCAATTGATGGTGGTTCGCAGCATGTGCCGCCAGTTTCAACTGCCTGTGAATATTCTGGCTCATGAAACCGTTCGCGACGAACATGGCTTGGCGCTGTCATCGCGCAACGCCTATTTAACGCCGGCCGAACGCCAGGAAGCTCCCCGTCTGTATGCCACGCTGCAGCAAATTCAGGCCCGCCTTGATTCCGGGGCCTCTGATCGAGTCGAGATCGAAGGCGAAGCCGCCGCCCAGTTGAGCCGCCGCGGCTGGCAGGTGGATTACATGGCCTTGCGTCGGCAGCGCGACTTGGGCGTGCCCAGCCTCGATGAAATACGCAGTGGCGAGCCGCTGGTAGCGCTGGCGGCGGCCAAGCTGGGTTCAACGCGTCTGATCGACAACCTGGAAATGCTCAGCCTGGGTGAAACAGCGCAAAAATAGCATCATTTAACCGCTGTTAAGCGCTTTTTTCTGTCAGAACTGACAGGCGACAAAACATTACCATTCATGACAAAATCCCTTCACTTCTATTCACGAAGAGGAAGTCATGGCTATTGAACCACCCATCGACACATTGATTTCAACCCTGACCCCTCGCGAACGCGATGTCATGCGTTATGTTGCCCTGGGTACGCCCAACAAGATCATTGCGGCCGAGCTTGGTGTTTCACAGCGCACCATCGAGGCGCATCGTGCGCGGTGCTTTCAGAAGCTGCGGGTCCGCAATGCAGTTGAACTGGCGCGCCGGGTCATGTTCTCGCACCAGTTTTCGGGCTAATGGCAGGGGCCGCACGGGCTGGCCCAGTAAGGCTGGGCCAGCCCGTGCGTGTATTCATGAACGTAGCCAGACAGCGGTCAGCTTACTTGCAAACCGGTACTTTGGCGGCGTTGAGCTCGTCGATGCCGTCAACGTCAGCCTGACGGGTAAGGTGATATTCGAGCATGGGCTGGTGGTCGTTAACCGAGTTAACGCGCAGCATATTGTCGTTAACAAAGGTAAAACTGGCCATAGAAGATTCGCTTTCTGCGGTGCGCAAGCGAATGCGCCACGGCTCTATGCCGGTAACCTCCCAACAGCCTTGCTGGGCCGAGCCCGTGGTGGCACCGGCGGCGGTTAATGGTTCAGAGCGTGCTCGCCACTGGCCGTTGGGCGCCAGGGTAAGCGTGGTACGAGCCGCTTCGCACGAGCCGCCCAACAGGCACGGCAGCGTTCCCAGAAATGTTCTGGCTTCGCGTATGGGCAGGGCCTGTGTGTTGATGGCGGCTTTGTCGGCCTGCTCGGCCTCTGTGGGCGCGGCCTGAGCCTGTCGGGGGGCGTTCTCGCCAAACCCCAGTTGCAGTTGCGTCGGAGCACGGCTGGTGGCGCGGCCTTGCGCCTGCGCCTGGGCATCTGTCAAGGTTGATTCCTGCATACGCTGCTGGGTGGGCTGCTGTGCCGCGCAGCCCGCAAGCGTTAGTAACGCGATGCTGGCAATGAACAAACGGGTACGCAAGGGGAACGAAACGCGGGTAGGCGATACGGCTGGCATGGCGGCTTCTTGTTGAGGGTGAGAGGTCAAGGGCCCGGTTTCGGGTGTGGGTATTTCGGGTATCTTAACAGGGTAGATCGCCGCCGCGCACCTGGTTTTTAGAACGCCGGGGTCGCCTTGCAGGCGATTGGCGAGGTACATTGCTGGTTTTGGCACACAAGGTCTGGTCTTATGTTCAAAGTCGGTCTCACTGGTGGTATCGGTTCCGGAAAATCACGCGTCGCCGATTTTTTTCAGGCTTGGGGGGCGGCGGTGATTGACACCGATGTCATCGCCCACGAGCTGACCGCGCCCGGAGGGCGGGCCATTGAAGCCATTCGTAGTGAATTTGGCAGCGCCATGATCGCCGCCGACGGCTCGCTTGATCGTGGCGCCATGCGCGAGCTTGTATTCAAACAACCCGAAGCGCGCACTCGTCTCGAATCGATTCTTCACCCAATGATAGGCCAGGTTACACACGAACAGGCACAGCAGGCTCAAGGGTGTTACCTTGTGTTCGTTGTGCCGTTGCTGGTCGAGTCGGGCCGCTGGCGCGACAAGGTAGACCGGATCTGCGTGGTCGACTGCGATCCGGCAACTCAGATCGCTCGCGTGAAGGCGCGTAGTGGGCTGACGCAACAGGCTATTGAGCGTATCATGTCGGTTCAGGTCAGCCGCGAGACCCGTCTGGCAGCAGCCGACGACATTGTCCTAAACGACGGTGCCACCACCCTTGATCAGCTCGAGGCCCGTTCACGTGTGCTGCACGAAAGCTGGTGCAAGTCGGCCGCTCGGCTCCACTCTCCGGGATAGGCGTAGTGTACTAACCAACATAGGTTTCTGGTCGCGTGATTCTTTATGAATATCCTTGCAACGAACGCGTTAGGACCCTGCTAAGGGTCGAGCATTTGTTTGGCAGGCTTTTTTTCTTTGCCAACGGCCCCGACGTCCATCATCACCAAATAGCCCTCGAAACCCTGTTCGATCTGCTTGATGTTTCCGAGCGCACTGATCTACGCGGCTCCGTGCTTCAAGATCTTGAGCGCCAGCGTCTGTCGTTGGGCGCTTTACGCCAGCATCCGGGCGTTGATACCGCCGCGCTCGACGCCATGCTCAGCGAAATCCAGGATTGCACCGCATCGCTCGGGGCGCAAGGGCGCATCGGTCAAGTACTGCGCGACAACGAGTGGCTGGCCAGCTTGCGCGGGCGCTTGTCCGTACCCGGGGGGTCTTCCCCCGCCGACATTCCTTCGTATTACGCGTGGCAGATCAAAACTCACGACACCCGCGTCAATGATCTCAAAACCTGGATCAGTCCTTTCTTGCCGTTGTATAACGGCCTGGCGCTTATTTTGCGCATGCTGCGCGACTCAAGCGATGTCGAATCGCTCGAAGCCCACCAGGGGGCGTATCAAGAAATGCTGACCGGCAAGACCTATCAGTTGCTGCGCACCTGGGTCGATCCCAAGCTGGGCGTTTTTCCCGAAATGAGCGCCAACAAGTACGTGATCTGGATCAGGTTCTCCAACCAGGACAACGAGCTCAAGCCGCAGCCGGTTACCACCGACATCCCTTTCCGCTTGGCGCGCTGTAACCTCTAACCCGTCCTGCGGGCAGATATGGGTGGTGGCTGGGCGGCGCCGCGCACGCGCCGCAAAGGTGTTGCGGTAGATTTCAATCGTCTTGTTTTTGTTCGCGCCCCTGACGGAATCGGCGAGAATAGCGGCTGAGTTTTTCCCAATGGAGAGCATTGCATGTCGGATCCGTATTCCGGGATGAACAGGCGCCGTGTTGCCCGCTATGGCTGGCTGGTGGGCGTTGTGGTGGTGGCTGCGCTTGGGTATTGGTATTGGGGGGGGCAAAAACAGGCTGTTCCCGATGCGGGTCGACCAGGCAACCCCTTTATGGCAGCCGGAGCAGTACCGGTGCGTGTAGGCCAGGTCCAGGACGACCAGATCGACATCGTTTACCGTGCCATTGGCACCGTTACGGCCTACAACACCGTTATCGTGCGCAGCCGGGTCGACGGCCTGCTGCAGGAAGTGCTCTTCAAAGAAGGCCAGAAAGTCAAGCAGGGCGACGTGCTGGCGCGCATCGACCCTCGGCCTTTTCAGGTGCAGCTGGATCAGGCTTTGGGCCAGCAGCGACAAAACCAGGCTCAGCTGGAAAACGCCCAGCGCGACCTGCAGCGATATCAACTGCTGTATAAACAAAACTCCATCGCCAAGCAGCAGGTCGACGCCCAGGCGGCGCTGGTACAGCAGTTTCTGGGTTCACAGAAAAGCGATCAGGCGGCAGTAGACAATGCCAGGCTGCAATTGAGCTTTACCCAGGTGGTGGCACCGATCGACGGCCGTCTGGGCCTGCGCCAGGTTGATCAGGGCAATCTTATCGCTTCTTCAAGCACCGAAGGCCTGGTGGTGCTGACTCAAACCCAGCCCATCTCGGTGGCCTTCACTCTGCCCCAGGCGCAGGTCCCCGATGTGCTTGAACAATTAAGGCTGGGGCGCACCCTGGACGTTGAAGTCTATGACGGCGCCGGTGCGCGCAAACTGGCGTCGGGCCGGCTTGCATCCGTGGACAATCAAATTGATGTCGCCACCGGTACGCTCCGCCTCAAGGCCCGAGTAGATAACGAGCCCGAAATATTGTTTCCCAATCAGTTCGTCAATGTTCGCCTGAAGGTGCGTGCCGATCTGCCGGCCATTGTGGCACCCTCGGCGGCGCTACAGCAGGGGTCGCAAGGGGCGTTCGTGTATGTCCTGAATGACGACGATACGGTAAGTATCAGGCGCGTCACGCCCGGCGTCATGAACGACGATCGCGTTGCGATTGAAAGCGGCCTGGAAGCCGGTGCGCGGGTGGTCATCGAAGGCGTGGACCGGCTGCGCGAAGGCGCACGGGTAAAGGTGATTACCGGCGACGCCACTGCGGAACCAGCTTCGCCGGCTTCGGCCGGAGGCGGCCGGGGCACTGGCTTGCGGCCTGCGCACTAGGGCTGAAGGGCACCGGGTTACGCCATGAATTTCTCACGTCTTTTCATCCTGCGACCTGTCGCCACCACCTTGATCATGGTGGCGCTGCTTATCGCAGGATTTTTGGCGTATCGGCTGCTGCCGGTTTCGGCCCTGCCCGAAGTCGACTACCCCACCATACAAGTCTCTACCCAGTATCCCGGCGCCGGCCCCGAGGTCATGGCGGCGCTGGTCACATCGCCATTAGAGCGGCAGTTTGGGCAAATGCCGGGGCTGATCCAGATGACGTCGACCAGCTCGGGCGGTGTGTCTTCCATTACCTTGCAGTTTGATCTTGAACTGGCGCTGGACGTGGCCGAGCAAGAGGTGCAGGCGGCCATTAACGCGGCGTCCAATCTGTTGCCCAACGACCTGCCGGCCCCGCCCGTGTACAACAAGGTAAACCCGGCCGATACGCCCGTTATTACATTGGCCGTAACCTCGCCTACCTTGCCGCTGCACGAGGTGCGAGACCTGATCGATATTCGTGTGGCGCAGAAGCTGTCGCAAATAACGGGGGTGGGCCTGGTCAGTATTGCCGGGGGGCAGCGTCCGGCGGTGCGCATTCAGGCCAACCCGCAGGCGCTTGCTGCCCGGGGCCTGGCCTTGTCCGACCTGCGCTCGGCCATTGTGGCGGCCAACGTAAATCAGCCAAAAGGCAACCTCGACGGTCCGCAACGCTCCACGACCATCAATGCAAACGACCAGCTGCGTTCCATTGCCGACTACGAAAGCCTGATTCTTGCTTATCAGGATGGTGCGGCGCTGCGCTTGCGCGACGTGGCGGTTGCGACCCGGGGCGCAGAGAACACCCGCCAGGCCGCATGGGCCGACAACCAGCCGGCCGTGTTGCTGAACATTCAACGACAGCCGGGCGCCAACGTGATCGAAGTGGTGGACCGAGTCAAAGAGTTGCTGCCTTCATTGCGGCAGGCCTTGCCCGTCGGGGTTGACGTAACGGTGGCGTCCGACCGCACCGAAACCATCCGTGAGTCGGTCAGCCAGGTTCAGTTCGAGATGCTGCTGGCAATCGCCCTGGTGGTCATGGTGACCTTTGCCTTCCTGCGCAGCTGGAACGCCACCTTCATACCCAGCGTGGTCGTTCCGCTGTCGTTGGTCGGAACCTTCGCCGTCATGTATTTGGCCGGGTTCAGCATCAACAACCTGACTCTCATGGCGCTGACCATTGCGACCGGCTTCGTGGTGGACGACGCCATTGTCATGATCGAGAACATCGCCCGGCACATCGAGCAGGGCGAAAGCGCCTTGCAGGCAGCGCTGAAGGGGGCCGCCCAGATCGGCTTTACGCTGGTATCGCTGACCCTGTCGCTGATTGCCGTATTGATACCCTTGCTGTTCATGAGCGATGTGATCGGCCGGCTGTTCAGCGAGTTCGCCATTACGCTGGCGGTCGCCATATTGCTGTCGCTGGGCATTTCGCTGACCCTGACCCCCATGATGTGCGCCCGCATGTTGCGGCCTGAATCCGAGCGCTCATACAGCCGATTCCAGCAATGGTTGGGCCAAGGCATGGATCGTCTGGTCGCTGCGTACGACCGCGGGCTGATCTGGGTGCTGGCCCATCAGCGGCTGACCTTATGGGTGGCGGTGGGCACACTGTTGCTCACGGCCCTGTTGTATGCCCTGGTACCCAAGGGGTTCTTTCCGCAGCAGGACACCGGGCAAATTCAGGCGATCAGTCAGGCGCCGGCTTCTGTTTCCTTCAGTGCCATGGCCGAACGTCAGAAAGAAGCCGCAGCCGTTATTTTGCAAGACCCGGATGTCGCGGCGGTGACGTCATTTATCGGCGTGGACGGCACCAACCCCACCCTCAATACGGGGCGCATGCAAATTGCGCTGGCGCCTCTCGCCGAGCGCGACGCCAAGGCCGACGCGATCATACGCAGGTTGAACGAGCAACTGGCCCAAATACCCGACATACAGGTATTTATGCAACCGGTGCAAGACCTGAAAATCGAAGACCGCATCAGCCGAACGCAGTATCAGATGTCATTGTCCGACCCTGATCGCGCGGTACTGATCGAATGGGCGCCGCGCCTGGAAGCAGCCATGCGGCAGTTGCCTCAATTGGAAGACGTCAACAACGACCAGCAGTCGGGCGGCTTGCAAACGGTGCTGGAAATTGACCGCGACGCGGCGGCCCGCCTGGGCATTTCTACCGCCGCCGTTGACGAAGCCTTGTACGACGCCTTTGGCCAGCGTCTGGTTTCAACCATATTTACTCAGTCGGCCCAATACCGGGTGGTGCTTGAGGTGGATGAGCAGTTTCGTCGCGACCCCGGCGCATTGAATAATATCTATATTCGCAGCGGGTCGGGCGGCATGACCCCTTTGACCAGCGTGGTCAGGGCATCGCAACAAGCGGGGCTGTTGTCTATAGAGCGCCTCGGGCAGTTTCCGGCCGCAACGCTGTCGTTCAACCTGGCGCAAGGCGTAGCCTTGTCGGATGCGGTCGACGCCATTGTGCGGGCGCAAAGTTCGCTGGGCATGCCGGCGACCATCGAAATGCAGTTCCAGGGCGCCGCGCGTGCCTTTGAGGCCTCGTTGTCGAGCACGTTATGGCTGATGCTTGCGGCGGTGGTGGCGATGTATATCGTTCTGGGCATTCTGTACGAAAGCTACATTCACCCGGTCACAATCTTGTCGACCTTGCCTTCGGCTGCGATTGGAGCCTTGCTGGCCTTGTTGCTTACCGGCAAGGAACTGGACATGATCGGCATCATCGGCATTATTTTGCTGATCGGCATCGTCAAGAAAAACGCGATCATGATGATCGACTTTGCCCTCGATGCCGAACGGGGGCGAGGCCTGGCGCCGCGTGACGCCATTTACGAAGCGGCCTTGTTGCGGTTTCGGCCCATACTCATGACCACGTTTGCAGCGCTGTTCAGCGCCATACCTCTGATGCTCTCCACCGGTGCGGGGTCCGAGCTGCGGCAGCCGCTGGGCCTGGTCATGGTGGGCGGGCTGATTTGCAGTCAGTTGCTTACCCTGTTCACCACGCCGGTCATCTATTTGATGTTCGATCGGCTCTCACGCCGCGCCGGGCGGACCAGACGAGGCGTCGCCCCGCAGGTGCAGCCATGAAATGGCTCACACTGTTCATTGTGCGGCCGGTGGCTACGACGCTGCTGTGCATCGCGTTGGTGCTCTCGGGCGTATTGGCCTACCGGCTGCTGCCGGTGGCTCCATTGCCCGAAATCGATGTCCCGATGATCTCGGTCACTGCCAGCATGGCGGGTGCCAGCCCGGAGACCATGGCCTCGAGCGTGGCCATGCCGCTTGAACAGGCCCTGGGTTCAATTGCCGGCTTGCAAGAGATGTCGTCGCGCAACTCCGAGGGGTCGACTCGCATCACCCTGATGTTCGACATAGACCGGGATATCAACAGTGCCGCCCGCGACGTTCAGGCCGCCATCAATGAGGCCCGCGCCATGCTGCCTTCGGGGCTGCGCAACAGCCCCACTTACAACAAAGTGAATCCGTCATCGGCCCCCATTATGGTGTTGGCGTTGACGTCCGATGTGGCAACGCAGGGTCAGCTGTACGACCTGGCCTCTACCGTCATTGCGCAGAAGCTATCTCAGGTGTCGGGAGTGGGCGAGGTGACGGTGGGTGGTAGTTCATTGCCTGCGGTGCGGGTAAACCTGAACCCGCAGGCGCTGGTCAGTGCAGGGGTTTCGCTGGACGAAGTGCGCGCTGCCTTGTCCAATGCCAACACCTTGCGACCCAGCGGTATTGTCGAGAACGAGCGGCATCAGTGGTGGTTGCAGTCCACCACGCAACTGACCCGGGCGGCTCAGTATGCGCCCTTGATCATTGCGTGGCGCAACAATGCACCCATACGGCTGAGCGACGTGGCAACCGTCGAGGATTCAGTCGAGCAGATATACAACGTTGGTTACTTCAACGACAAGCGGTCGGTATTGCTGATTGTTCGCCGTCAGCCCGACGCCAACATTATTGAAACGGTCGACGCCATACGCGAGCAGCTGCCCGTGTTTCAGGCGATGGCGCCGGCACATGTAAACCTGACTATCGCGCAAGATCGTACACCCAGCATACGGGCCTCGCTGCACGAGGCCGAGCTGACCCTGTTTATTGCGGTGATTCTGGTGGTGCTGGTGGTGTTGCTGTTTTTGGGCAATTGGCGGGCGGCCCTTATACCGAGCGTCGTTGTGCCGGCTTCGCTCATTACCACCTTTGGCCTGATGTGGTGGTTCGATTTCAGCTTGAACACCATTTCTCTGATGGCGCTTATTGTGGCGACAGGCTTTGTCGTTGATGACGCCATTGTTGTGCTCGAGAATATCTCGCGCCATATCGAACGAGGTATGTCGCCGTTTCGCGCAGCCATACGCGGTGTGCGCGAAGTGGGCTTTACGGTGACCGCCATGAGCCTGTCGCTGGTGGCCGTGTTTATTCCCATCTTGCTCATGGGTGGCTTGCTTGGGCGTCTGTTTCAAGAGTTCGCCATTACGCTTACCGCGGCGATTCTGGTCTCGTTGTTGTTGTCTTTGATACTGACCCCCATGATGTGTTCACGCCTGCTAAAGCCTAAGGCTGCGGGCAAGCGCGAGCCGGGCTTTCTGGGACGCAGCCTGCAGGGGGCGGGCGACCGCATGCTGCAGGGCTACCGCATATCGCTGAATTGGGCCTTACGGCACAGCCGACTTATGTTGCTGCTGTTGCTGGCCACCATAGGCTTGAACGTGTACCTGTATTCGGTCGTACCAAAAAGTTTTTTCCCACAGCAAGACACCGGTCAGCTAATGGGTTTTTTCAGGGTCGATCCGGGCACCTCGTTTCAGGCCGCCCAGCCCAAGCTCGAGAAGTTTCGCGACGTCCTGCTGCAAGACCCCGCCATCGATACCGTCACTATTTTCATGGGCGGGCGTGGCGGCAGTACCTCAAGCTTCATGATGATCCAGCTAAAACCGCTGCAAGAGCGCGGCGTGGCGGCCATGGATGTTGTCAACCGTTTGCGTGGGCGCTTTGCCAATGAGCCGGGGGCCAGACTAACTCTTATTCCCGAGCAAGACCTGCGTGGGGCGGGGCGCCGCGGTTCGGGTTCGTACGATTACTCGTTGATGGCCAGCGAGCTGCCCTTGCTCAAGACCTGGGTGGCACGTGTGCGCGAGGCCATGGCCGGGCTGCCCGAGCTTGTCGATGTGGAGGACGACGTCGAAGACAAAGGCCAGCGCGTTGAATTGGTGATTGACCGAGATGCGGCAGCCCGCCTGGGCGTTGACATGTCCCTGATCTCGTCTACGTTGAACAACGCGTTCAGCCAGCGTCAGGTATCGGTCATTTATGGGCCGCTGAATCAGTACCACGTGGTCATGGCCGTCGACCCGCGCTATTCGCGCGATGTCGAATCGCTTAAACAGGTGCAGGTCATTACCGCTGAGGGCAACCGCATACCCCTGGCGGCGTTTACGCGTTTCGAGTCGGGCACGGCGCCTACCAGTGTCAGGCACGAAGGCTTGTTCGCGGCCGAGAACATCTCTTTTAATCTTGCTCCCGGCGTTACGCTGCCCGAGGCGGTAGCGGCCATAGAAGCGGCCGTGGCCCGCATCGGCTTGCCCAGCGACCAGATTCAGGCGGGCTTTCTGGGCGATGCGCAAGACCTGCAGAAAGCCGTGCAGCAGCAACCCTGGCTGATACTTGCCGCGCTGGTCACCATGTATATTGTGCTGGGCATGCTGTACGAAAGTTATGTGCACCCCATCACGATTTTGTCCACGCTTCCTTCGGCGGGCATTGGCGCCTTGCTGGCCCTGCTGTTGCTTGGCCACGAGTTTTCCCTGATCGCGCTTATCGGGGTGTTCTTGCTGATCGGCATCGTCAAGAAGAACGCGATCATGATGGTCGACTTTGCGCTGCAAGCAGAGCGACAGCGCCACCTTTCCACGCGTGATGCCATCTACGAGGCTTGCCTGGTGCGCTTCCGGCCGATCATGATGACCACGATGTCGGCTTTGTTCGGGGCCTTGCCGCTTATTTTTGCCACCGGTGCGGGCGTCGAAATTCGCCAGCCGCTGGGCATTACGATTGCCGGCGGCCTGATTCTTAGCCAAGTACTTACCTTGTATACGACGCCGGTAGTCTATTTGTATCTGGACCGTTTGCGCCTATGGACCGCAGGTCGGTTTGGGGTGCGCAGGCCGGGTAAAGCCAGGCCGCCGAAGTCAGTCGTCCAGTGAAGCTGCCCTCGTCGCAGCGCATGACGGCATCCATTTGGGCCGCCAGGCATGAAGAGAGAGAAATGTTCAAAACTGATTTGAGTTTTCAGCAGCGGTTCTCAGGTTGGCGAACCAGCAAACGTCTAGGGGTGCTGGTCTTCAGTTTGATTCTGGCAGGCTGTGCCGTCGGGCCCGACTACCGCTTGCCGGTCGTGCAGGTGGGCAGCCACTACAAAGAGGCGCAGGGCTGGAAGCCCGCTCAGCCCGGTGACCAGGCTCCTCGCCCCGATTGGTGGCGCAGCTTTGAAGACAATGAACTAAACGGGTTGATGGACGAGATGCTGGGGGCCAACCTTAGCATTGCACAAGCCGAGGCTCGCTACCGACAGGCGCAGGCCTTGGTCCGATCGGCCGGCGCCGGCTTTTTCCCCACCATTGGTTCTACTGTCTCGGCGACGCGCTCGGGTGCGGGTTCGGGAGGCGCCGGCGCCTCGGGCGGCACAACCGGTAGTCAGTACAGTTTGTCCGGCAACGTCAGTTGGGAGGTCGACTTATGGGGGCGCGTGCGGCGCACGGTCGAGGCCGGCCAGGCGGGTGCTCAGGCCGGTGCTTCCGACGTGGCGGCTACGCGCCTGAGCATGCAATCGACATTGGCTCAAACCTATTTTCAGTTGCGGGCCTTTGATACCGAGAAAGAACTGTTTGGAAAAACGGTGCAGGCCTACGAGCGTTCGTTGGAAATGACCCAGAACCGCTACGCGGCTGGGGTGGCCGCGCAGGCGGATGTGGCCACTGCGCGCACTCAGCTTGAAAATGCGCGCGCCCAAATGCTGGCCTTGGATCGTCAGCGTGCCCAACTGGAACATGCCCTGGCGGTGTTACTGGGTCGCCCGCCTTCGCAACTGGATGTCACTGTCGGTGCAATAAGCACGGTACTTCCCGCTGTGCCGGTGGGCTTGCCTTCGCAATTGCTGGAGCGTCGTCCCGACATTGCTGCTGCCGAGCGCCGTACCGCTGCCGCTAATGCCCGTATCGGCGTGGCGCAAGCTGCATGGTTTCCCGATCTGACGCTTAGCGTCCAAGGCGGCTATCGGGCAAGCCAATGGGCGCAGTGGTTGAGTGCGCCGTTTCATTTCTGGTCGTTGGGGCCCGCGCTTGCGCTAACCGTGTTCGACGGCGGGGCACGTCAGGGGCAACTGGACGAAGCACGCGCCGCGTACGATGAGCAGGTGGCGGCTTACCGCCTTACGGTACTAACCGCCTTGCAAGAGGTAGAAGACTACCTGGTCGCGCTGCGTGTACTCGAGCAGGAACAAGAAACCCAAGGCCGTGCATTGGCCTCGGCGCGTGAGTCCTTGCAACTGACGCAGAATCAGTATGACGCGGGCCTGATCGATTATCTGAGTGTGGTGCAGGTGGAGGCGACGGCGTTAAGCGCCGAGCGTGCCGCAGTTTCGCTGCGTCTGAGCCGCCTGTTGGCATCCGTGCAATTGATGACGGCGCTGGGTGGGGGCTGGCAGGTACCCGAAGACTGGCAGCAGCCTCGGCCGGCCGAGGCTGAAGTCGATGAATGAAGCTTGGCAATCGGCGCTGTCGGCCTAAGGCGCAAGCAGCCCCCGGATGCCTGCAATGCCGTGGGCGCCATGCTGTTGTGCGGTTGCAAGTGTCGCAGCAGATTGCCCTCCGATAGCGTACACAGGCAAGCCTGCCTCGCTGGACAAGTCGGCAAAGCCTTCCCAGCCCAGAGCCTGTTCCTGCGGATGCGAGGGCGTGTCAAGCACATGACCCAGCACGGCAAAATCGGCTTGCAATGCACGGGCTGCGGCCAGATCCTGCTTATTATGCGCTGATACGCCCAACAGGCGGCGAGGCGTCAAATGGGCGTCCAGGCGAGACATGGCGTACTGCATGCTGTTTGGGTCCATGTCGTGCGTGGGTGTGTTGGGGGCCATGTTGCTCTGAATGCGCTGGAGCGCTGTGCGTGCCCCCGTGACAAAGTCATGTGCATCCTGGGCCCGCAGGTGCACCCCGTCGGCCTTGGTCCACCAGTCTTCAGGGTGAACACTGTTGACCAGGCAACGTGCGCCCGCTTGGCGGCACACTTGCAGCACGGCTTCCAGGCCGGCGCGGACCTCTTGGGCAGGCGCAGTCTGCGCCCACTCGGGCTCGCGAAATTGCACTAACGCCGGGCCTTCCGACAACGTGGCGCGCAGCCGATCAAGAAACCCTGCCAACGCGTCGCTTGTGCCGATAGAGGTCAGCACATAGCGCTGCGGCAGTTGCAGCCATCGCAACGGTGGCTCGGTGGCGGGCAGCAACGGGCCCGTTTCTAAGGGCCGATCGGTTTGAACCCAGCTCAGGGCCTGCCCTTCGAGCCCGGTGGGCGTGCCTTGCCAGCCCGTTACTTTGCAGAAGGCCAGGCGCACGATGGTTTTTGGGTACTCGTGTATGTAGGTGACCCAGCGCGTGGCGTCGGTAACTTCGATGCCCAACTCTTCTTTGAGTTCGCGTCCCAACGCCTGCAGCACGGTTTCGCCCGACTCGATCTTGCCGCCGGGCAATTCCCACCAACCGGCCCAGGGCTTGTCGCTTGGCCGCTGTGCCAATAGCAGGGCGCCGTCTGGTCGAAGTATCAGCCCGGCAGCGACATCGACGAACGGTTTAGACATGACGCGCGGCCCAGTCACGAGCGAACTGCCGTGCCACGCGCCCCGATCGCGATCCGCGTTCGAGCGCCCATTGCAGCGCTTCGACGCGCGACTCCTGAATGCTGGCAGGCGTGCAGCCATGCACGCCCAGCCAGTAGTTGACGATGTCCAGGTAGTCGTCTTGCTTGAAGGGGTAGAACGACAGCCACAGCCCGAAGCGTTCAGACAGCGACGTTTTCTCTTCAACGGTTTCGCCAGGGTGTATCTCGCCGTCCGGTTGATGCTTGGCACTGAGGTTCTCGCTGACATACTCGGGCATGAGATGGCGGCGGTTGGACGTGGCATAAATAAGCACGTTGTCGCCGGCAGCACTGATTGAGCCGTCAAGCACCGATTTAAGCGCCTTGTAGCCCGGTTCGCCTTCTTCAAAAGAAAGGTCGTCGCAAAAAATAATAAAGCGTTCGGGCCGGTTGCTGACCATATCCACAATGTCGTCCAGATCGGCGAGGTCGGCTTTGTCGACTTCGATCAGGCGCAGGCCCTGGTCTGCGTAGGTGCTGAGCATGGCTTTGACCAGCGAGCTTTTGCCGGTGCCGCGCGCGCCGGTCATCAGCACGTTGTTGGCCGGCTTGCCCTCGATGAACTGCCGGGTGTTGCGGTCAATAATGTTTTTTTGCCGTTCGATATGTTGCAGGTCGCGCGTCTCGATGTGCGAGACATGCCGAATGGCTTTCATCCAGCCACGGCCGGTGCGTTTCTGCCAGCGAAAAGCGGGGGCGCTCCAGTCGGTTTCGGGGGGGACGGGCGGCAGCCAGGCTTCCAGTTGGGCCAGAACGCGTTCGGCGCGCTCAACGAGCGTGGTCAAATCCAGTGCACTCAAGCGATTCTCCAGAATATTCCAGGAAAACCACCATTATCGCCAATTTCGGGCCGGAGAGCCTTTGGTGAACACGTATAATCTAGCCTGGCTCCGCCCCGCTGCCCCAGGCAGCCGCCGGCGGTCTTGAGTTGCCCTTTGGCTTTTTGTTGCGGATTTCTCCTTGAGCCTACCCGATTTGCTTGCCCCTATATCAGACGACATGAAAGCCGTCGATGCGGTCATTCGGTCTCGTTTGAACTCTGATGTCGTCCTGATACGAACTGTCGGCGACTACATCATTGGTGCCGGCGGCAAGCGCATGCGTCCCGCCTTGTTGCTGATGGTCGCGAACGCACTGGGCTATCAGGGCTCGCTGCACCATCTGCTGGCGGCAGTGGTCGAGTTCATTCACACGTCTACGCTGCTGCACGACGACGTGGTCGATGAATCAGACCTGCGTCGCGGACGCAGCACGGCCAATGCCGTGTTCGGCAACGCTGCCAGCGTGTTGGTGGGCGACTACCTGTATTCGCGCTCGTTCGAGATGATGGTCGAGGCCGACTCCATGCGGATTATGCAGGTGCTGTCGCAAGCCACCACCATTATTGCCGAGGGCGAGGTACTGCAGCTGCTCAACGTGCATGATTCGGCCGTATCCATCGACCGCTACATGCAGGTGGTGCGATACAAAACAGCCAAACTGTTCGAGGCCGCTTCGCAGGTGGGCGCGATTATCGCCGGTGCAGACGCCCGCCAGGAAGAGGCCGCCGCGTCATACGGCCGGCACGTGGGTACGGCGTTTCAGCTGGTCGACGATGTGCTGGATTACAGCGGCGACGCCGGCTCGCTAGGCAAGAACGTGGGCGATGACCTGCGCGAAGGCAAGCCCACCATGCCGCTGATACGCGCCATGCAGGTTGGCACCGAGGCCCAGCGCCGGCTTATTGCCGACGCCATCGAAGCCGGCGACGGCGATTTCGAAGCCGTTGCCCGCGCCATACATGAAACCGACGCGCTTGAATACACGCGTCAGGTAGCCGTTGCCGAAGCCGAACAGGCCCGTCAGGCACTTGACACCTTTCCGGTTTCCGCGCATCGAGATTCTTTGCTAAAATTTTGTTCTTTCGCGGTCGAGCGAGACCGCTAAAGAACAAATCGGGGTGTAGCTCAGCCTGGTAGAGTACTACGTTCGGGACGTAGGAGCCGGAGGTTCGAATCCTCTCACCCCGACCAATTTCATACAAAGCTTTCATACAAAGCTCGACACGAAGCGCCATACAAAGCGCCACAAAAAACCCCTGAAATATCTGTTTTAACCAAGCAGATATTTCAGGGGTTTTTGTTTTTTTTCGAGCGAAAAACTTTTTAGTCTAGCACTGACTTTGCATCAACGCATCCCCCTTTGGGTTGATACCGCGTTTAGCCTAAGCCTTCTATCCGGATTGCTGACACAAATCCTACGCTGATAACCTGCTTGCCTGGCCACAAAAGATACATTCGGACATGAAGCCTTGTTCATTCATGTCTCGATATTTCGTATTAAAGAAAATGTGTTGTGTTGTAACTCCGCGGTGGGAAGCCCGGAGAAGCATGAAAAGCGTCGCAGTTCCGGGGGGTTTAAAGAAATGCGCTGATGTCGCACTGCACGGGTGATCCACCCAGGGGAGAAAGTCATGGTTACACTGGTTAAGCACGATCTTGAATTCATTCTGAAGCAAATTCGTATTGCAGAGGCCCACGCCAATGGGGGGGATTTGGCCCAGTTGGTGGCCGAAGCCGGCTTGGGTGCCGGTGCCGGTACCGCTTCGCTACAGGCGCACTTGCTTCCGTACGGCTTGCGCACCGTCGACGGTACGTACAACAACTTGTTGGAAGGGCGTGAAACCTGGGGCGCGGCGGATCAGCCGTTTATTCCGCTGACCACGCCGGTGTTTCGCAACGAAGGAAACGACCCCGATTTTAATGGGGTCAGCAACGAGAATTACGGCGCGCCGGGTAACGTGGTTGATTCAGACCCCCGCCTGATCTCGAATCTGATCGTTGACCAGACCAACAACAACCCCGCTGCCGTGGTGGTTGCGCAGCAACTGCGCGATGCCGGCTATACCGTGACTGAAACGCCGGTGCTGAACAACGGCGTACAGGTCTTTCGAACTGACGCCAGTGGGGCACAGATTCTCGACCCGGTAAGCGGTGAACCGATTCCGGTGGTTACGTACCATTTTCCGAATATTTCGCCCGATATCGGCGATTCGGCCCCCTTTAACGGTATTTTCACGCTTTTCGGGCAATTCTTCGACCATGGTCTGGATCTGGTTCCCAAAGCAGGCAACGGTACGATCTTCATTCCCTTGCAAGCCGACGACCCGTTATACGTACCGGGCTCGCCGACGAACTTCATGGCAATGACCCGGTCTACGCCCAACCCTCAAAACATTACGACGCCTCTGGTCGATCAGAACCAGACATACACCTCGGACGCATCGCATCAGGTGTTTTTGCGTGAGTATGTGCTGGTTGACGGCAAGCCGGTGGCTACTGGGCATTTGCTGGAGGGGGCGCGCGGCCTGGCGACCTGGGCCGACGTCAAGGCTCAAGCGCGAGATATCCTGGGCATCGAGCTGACCGACGCCGACGTGGCCAATATTCCCATGGTGCGTGTCGATCCGTACGGCAACTTCATTCCTGACGAGAACGGCTTTCCCCAGCTTGTCACCGGGCTTGGCCCGGACATGATTCCCAACACCGCCGATGATGTGTTGATTTCCGGAAGCCCGGGCGCGCCCGTCAGTACCGCGGCGGCGATCCGTATTGATCACGCCTTTCTGGACGACATTGCCCATGCGGCCGTGCCCTTCATGGTGAACGGGGTACTGCAGGCCGATGCCGACGATGTGGTGGGGTATACGCAGGGCTATGACGCCCAGGGTCGACCCTTTGCCTACGACAACGAGCTGCTGGATGCGCACTACATTACGGGCGACGGACGTGGAAACGAGAACGTCGGGCTAAGCACCATTCACCATGTATTTCATGGCGAACACAATCGACTGGTCGAGCACACCAAGGACGTTGTCCTGGCGTCGAATGATCTGGCTTTTTTGAATGAATGGCTGCTGGTGCCGGTTACCGCGGTGCCAACCACCGAAGCCGGAATCGATGCGCTGCAGTGGAATGGCGCACGTCTGTTCCAGGCAGCGCGCTTTACCAACGAAATGGAATACCAGCACCTGGTCTTCGAAGAGTTTGCGCGAAAGATGCAGCCCGACATCGACGCTTTTGTATTCGAGCCGTCGGCCGACATCAATCCGGCAATTTTTGCTGAGTTCGCCCATGCGGTCTATCGCTTTGGGCACTCGATGCTGACCGATGGTTTCGACATCATTCCGGTCGATGCCCAGGGCAACGTGCTTCCCGCAGAGCATATTCCTTTGTTCAATGCCTTTTTGAACCCCTTGTCGATGGGCGCCGTTGATGCCGAGGGCAATGTAATCGTTAATCATGACGTCGCCATGGGTGCGCTGATTCGAGGCATGACGCGCCAGGCGGGCAACGAGATTGACGAGTTCGTGACCAATGCGCTGCGCAACCAGCTTTTGGGTATTCCGCTGGACCTGGCGGCCATCAACATTGCGCGCGGTCGGGATACCGGCCTGCCCTCGTTGAACGAAGCCCGAGCCCAGTTCTATCAGATAGCCAATCAGGACACTCAGCTTAAGCCGTACGAGAGCTGGACCGACTTTGCCTTGAACCTGAAGAACCCGGCGTCCATCGTGAACTTCATTGCGGCATACGGCACGCACAGCAGCATCACGGCGCAAGGTACCCTTGAGGGCAAGCGCGCTGCCGCCTACGACCTGGTGTTTGCGGGGGATAACTCTCCGCCCGACCGCCTCGCTTTCTTGAATTCCACCGGGGCCTGGAGCACCATTGAAACCGGTCTGAATAACGTCGACCTCTGGATGGGGGGCATGGCCGAAAAGCACATGGATTTCGGCGGCATGCTGGGCTCGACCTTCAGTTTCGTGTTCGAGCTGCAGCTTGAAAACCTGCAAGACGGCGACCGTTTTTATTATCTGTCGCGCGTGCAGGGTTTGAACTTGCTGAACGAGCTCGAGAACAACACCCTGGGCAAGATGATGATCCGCAACACCGATCTGGGCGCAGGCGGTGTCACGGCCTTGCCGGGCGATATCTTTTCTACCCCCGACCACATTCTTGAGATGGTACGCGCACGCCAGGTCGGTGAAGACCCAACGTTCGACGATCCGTTCCTGCAGGCGTTGAGCCCCAAAGTGGTGCGCGTGGACGCCAACGGTGACGGCATCGACGAGAAGATTGTGTATCACGGCAGCGAGCACATCGTCATCGGTGGCACCGAGGGCAATGACATCATTGTCGCCGGTGCCGGAGACGATACGGTGTGGGGCTACGGCGGTGACGACACGATCGAGGCCGGCTACGGCGTAGATCATATTTATGGCGGCGACGGCGACGACATTATCACGAACTCGGGCACGGACATTGGCGAGACCGACTTTCTGCATGGCGGAAACGGTAATGACGCCATTCACGGCGGCAGCGGGCTGGCCCTGATATTCGGCAATGACGGACAAGACTTTATTGTGGCCGGGCCTGACGGCAAAGAAGTGTTCGGGGGCCTGGGCAACGACTTTATTCTTGGTGGCGACGGCGTCGACTTCTTGCTGGGCAACGAGGGTGACGACTGGATAGAAGGAGGAGGCCGATTTGACACGCTGGCGGGCGAAAACTCCGAGCTGTTCTTTAACTCGTCCATCATCGGTCACGACGTATTGAACGGCGGCAGCAACGACACCGACTACGATGCTGAGTCCGGTGACGACATCATGTTCCAGGGCGCGGGCATACAACGCAGCAACGGCATGGCGGGCTTTGACTGGGCGATTCACAAGGGCGACCACCAGGCGGCCAACTCCGACCTGGGTATTCCGTTGTTCGCCACCCAAGAAGCCTTCATCTTGCGCGACCGCTTTGATCTGGTCGAAGGTTTGTCCGGATGGATCTACAACGACGTGCTGACCGGCCGCCGGGAATCCGTCAACGCCCGGGCAGAGCTGGACAATACCGCGGCTATTCCGGGGGCCGACAGCATTCTTGATTCTTATTCCAATGCGCTGCTGGAAAAGAACCTGTCGCTGATCAACGGGCTGGCCGAACTGGTGGCACACAAAGAGCGCACGACGGTAACGGTGGCGGGCATTACCGAGACCATCGTGATGGATACCGCGGATGCCTCCGACATTTTGCTGGGCGGCGGCGGCAGCGACGTCATCAAGGGCCTGGCGGGTGACGACATTATCGACGGCGATCGTTGGCTGAACGTGCGTATTGCCATTAACGATGCGCAAGGCAATGAAATCGGCTCGGCCGATGGAATGACACAGCAGGTGCGCGACGCCGCCGGCAATTTGTTGTTTGGAGGACGTACGCTGGATGCACTGGTGTTTGATCGCACCATCAACCCGGGCAACCTGTCTATTGTTCGCGAAATATTGAATGGCAACGTCGAGGGTGACATTGATACGGCGGTGTACACCGACGTGTTCGAGAACTATACATTCACCCAGAATGCCGACGGAAGCATCACGGTCGACCATAGTGGTTTCGATCCGGACGCCGTTCCCGAAGGACTGGAAAACGGCGCTCCGAACCCCGTTTCCGATGGGGTCGACAGGCTGTTCAATATCGAGATGCTCAGGTTCTCGGACGGCAACGGAGGAACGGTCGATTATCGTGTCGACCAACTTTTCAACATTGCCGCGACGGGGGCCCCGATCATCAGCGACACCACGCCCACCGAAGGCCGGCCCCTTACGGTCGACACCAGCAACATTGCCGATGAGAACGGCATGGGTAATGGCGTATTTACGTATCAATGGCAGGTGTCGTCCGACGGCGGCACCACCTGGGCCGACATTAACGGTGCCACTGCAGCCACCTTTGTTCCCACGGGCAATATGGGCGGCGTAAATGGAAACCCGGGTGTCCAGTTGCGTGTGTCGGTCAGCTTCACCGACGGCAGGGGCAATGTCGAGACGCTCTTGTCCGAGCCGACAAGTGGCGTCGGCGACCACTGGGTCGGCACCAATGGGGCAAACATTTTCATTGGCGGCGCCGGCGACGAAATTGCCGACGGACGCGGCGGGAACGACTTCTTGTCGGGTGATGCCGGAGACGATGTGCTCAACGGCGAGGACGGAACCGATACCCTATTTGGCGGAGCGGGCAACGACGTGCTGAATGGCGGATCGGGCAACGACACCTTGATGGGCGGCGCGGGCAACGATGTGTTGGTGGGGGGCACCGGCAACGACGTGGCCATGTATGTGGGCCAGGCCAACTCGTTCACGATTGATCGCGTGGGCGGCACGATTACGGTCACCGACAATAGCGGTGCCGAGGGCACCGACACCCTGACCAGTATCGAAACCATTCAGTTCGCGGGCGTCGACTACTCGATCGTGACGGGTACCGAGGGCTCCAACCAGAACCTGAATGGTTTCAATGGGGCCAGCGGTTCACAATTGATCTTCGGTCTAGGCGGAAACGACACCATCAACGGCGGTGCCGGAAACGACATCATTCTGGCGGGGGCGGGTAACGACACGATCCGGCAAACCGGCAGCACCGGTGGCCGGGATATTGTCGACGGCGGCGCGGGGGTCGACACCTACCAGCTAAATGGCTCGGGTGGAGAGCTCTTTACCATCTACACACGCAGCACGGCACAAGCCGCCATTGCGGGGCTGGTGCTGGCCGCCAATACCGATATTGTGGTGGCCCGCAACGGACTGGTTATTGCCGAACTGGCCAACATCGAAGAGATCTACGTCAATACGCTTAACGTGTCCTCGCCGGGCGGCATCGGGGGTGGCGTCAGCGGTGCCAGCCTGATCCAGGTCGTGGGAGACTTCACCGAAACAAGTCTTAACCTGAACACGATCACCATCGACGGTGGCGACGGCGACGACGTCGTGGATATCAGCTCGCTGCTTTCGGCTCATCGTATCGTCTTCCGTTCAAACGGCGGCAATGACATGATCGTGGGTGCCTTGCGTCCACAGGACGTGATCCAGCTTCCCGAGGGCATGACACAAGAAGGGTCGACGCTGAGCAGCACGAACGGCCTGACCACCATCACGGGCGACGGCCACAGCGTGACTTTCGCGAGCGAGGGGCTGCCAACCATACAGCTGGCCGGCGGACAGACCTTCGTCATCGATTCCAACCCTGATGATGACGATGACGGCCTCGATGACGACGACGATGACGACTGGGTAGACGATGATGCTGATGTCGGTGAAGAGCCGGATGGTTCCCCCGGCCCGCAGCCGGAGGCGTCGCAGGGAGTTGGAAGCGCGGGTGGCGTGCAGAACGGCGGATCGGGTGCTGACACATTGCGGGGGAACTCGGGCGACGATGTGCTGAACGGCGGATCGGGCAATGATCGCCTGTTTGGTGGCGGCGGTGACGACGTTCTGAACGGCGGTTCCGGAAACGACGTGCTGGACGGAGGCGCCGGCGATGACATTCTGAACGGCGGTTCCGGTAACGACGCCCTGGAAGGAGGCGCGGGCGACGACATTCTGAACGGCGGTTCGGGTAATGACATTTTGCATGGCGGCCTGGGCGACGATATCTTGACCGGCGGTGCGGGCGACGACATTTTTGTCTTCGGAGGCAACGATCTGATCACCGACTTTACGGTCGGCCAAGACCGCATCGACCTGCGCAAACTGGGCATCACCCTTGAAACGTTCGGTGCGAAGGTCAGCCTCGTGGCAGCCGGCAACGACATGCAGCTGAAGATCCTGGGTGACACCATGCTGGTGTCGGACATCAATCCGCAAGATGTGGGCATGGACTCGTTCATACTTGCTGACTCTGCGGCCGCAGGAGCCCCCAACCTCAACAACCCGGACCCGACCGGCACGTTGAACAATCCGGTGCCCACTATCGACGACTACTTCCTTTGTTGATCCAACGGCTGGGTCGGGTTGCTCCGGCCCAGCCGCTCGGATGAAAGCAGCAAGCGGTGTTCACGCCCACGAGTATTACAACAAGGAGGGGCAGATGGTGGCTACAGCGTTGCGTTGCGGTTTGAAGGCCTTTTGCCGGGCGAGCGTGCTGGCGCTCGTTCTGGGCTCCGGCGTTGCCTTCACCCAGGAGACCGGACAAGAAGTGACATCGCCCAGCGCGAGCACCTATGACTTGATGGATCTTTCGCGGGCCTGGAGACGGGCCCTTGAACATGACCATGTCTATCAGGCCGCCATCAGCGAACAGGCTGCTTCGCAGACCGAACGAGCGCAAGGGCGTGCCGGCCTGCTGCCCCGGATACAGGCCGGATACTACTTTGGCAAGGTAAAGGGAAACGCCACGCAACACGGCTCATGGCTGGGTGGTTCAGGCAGCTCCCGGCTTGACTACGACTCTTCCAATGCCTACGTGCAACTGCAGCAGCCCCTGCTGAACTATGGAAGGTATTCCGATTATCGACGGGGCGTGGCGCGGGCCGAACACGGCATGGCAGTGTTTCAATCCAAGCGGCAGGACGCCGGCATTCGATTGGCTGTTGCCTATTTCAACGTCCTGCTCGCTTACGAGGGTTGGACGCTGCAGCGTTCGCTTGAGTCGTCGCTGGCGGAACAGCTGGCCGTCATAAAAGAGCGCTATCGTCGGCATGAAGCGACGCGTATCGACGCACAGGAGACCGAAGCCCGGCTTGCGGTGGTGCGGGCCGACCTGATCGCCGCGAACGATGAATGGACCCTGGCCCGACGTGAGCTCGAGGCACTGCTCGGCGAAGCGCCCACGCACTTGGCCATGCTGCGCGCTGATTTTCCGCTGCCCATGCTGATTCCCGCGTCGCTTCAGGAATGGCTGGACCATGCCTCGGCCAATAACGCCGAGGTTCAGTCAGCGCGCCAGGCGGTCCGTGTGGCCAGCGCCGAGGTCGACGTGGCCGCCAGCCGTTATGCACCCAGCACCGACCTTGTGGCGGCCTATGGCAGGGCCAAGAGCGAAAACCTTTCATCCATCAGCCAAAAGACCAACACTTTCTCTGTCGGTATCCAGGTCAGTATTCCTTTGTTTGCCGGCGGATACAACCGGGCCAATGTGTCGCGGGCGCGTTCAGAACGGCTTCAGCGGCAACATGAGCTCAGGGCCGTTATCGAGCAAACACAGGCCGAGGTGACGCGCCATTACACGAATGCGCAAACGGGTGCCGACCATATCCATGCGCTTCGAGAGGCGGTGGCTTCTGCCCAGCTCAGCCTTGATTCGGCTCGCAAGGGTTTCTTGTTGGGCGTGTCCGGCAATCTTGAAGTGCTCAAAGTGCAAGACCAGCTGTATCAGACCAAGTACGACCTGGCGCAGGCGCAACTGGACTACCTGCTGGCACGCCTTCAGTTGCTGGCTTCCGTCGGTCGGCTCGAGGCCGCAGCCATAGACGAAATTGACGATACCTTCCTGGA
Organism: Pusillimonas sp.; assembly: GCF_035515275.1. GTDB lineage: Bacteria > Pseudomonadota > Gammaproteobacteria > Burkholderiales > Burkholderiaceae_B > Pusillimonas. The sequence continues at coordinate 13,623 of NZ_DATJBQ010000149.1, read as the reverse complement.
TGGGCCCATAGCGTTGCCGGGCGACAGGCGTCATGACAACGTGTCGTTGGCCTATTCCGGTAAATAGAAAAGGAGGCTTCTTGTGATCAATGTGCAAGTAGTGCAAAAAGAGCGACATGCCGATCTGATGTGGCAGCGTTTTGGCTCTTATGAACATGCCGCGGCCGATGCCGTGGTGCACCTGGTTCTGCCCGAGATCTCGCGGGCATGCCTGGCCATGCCCGTGGGCTTCATCATGGTGCGCGAAAACCTGGTTCCCGTCGCGGTACAGGGGCTGGAGCCTGGGCAGAATCTGTTTGTTGCCGAAGACGGGAGCTGGCTGGGCGACTATATTCCAGCCGCTTACCGAAGCCATCCGTTTGCATTGGGAGCGACGCGCGACGGGGAGCCGATACTTTGCGTACTTGAAGACAGCGACCTGCTGGTGAAAGCCGGTGGCGAACCTTTTTTCGACGAACAGGGCGAGCGGGCGCCTTGTCTGACGCAGGTGCTTGAGTTCATGGTTGAGGTTGCCAATCACAGAAAGGCAACCCGGCGCGTTTGTAGTGTGCTGCAAAAACACAGGCTTATCGAGCCGTGGCAGTTCAAGTGCGAAACCGAGGTCGGCATTCAGTATGCCGAAGGCTTGTTTCGCATCAATAAAGCCGCCCTTGAGAAACTGGGCACCAGCGAATTTGACGAGCTTCGTCGTACGGGTGCCTTGCCCGTCATCTATTGTCAGTTGCTCTCCGTCCAGCATGTGGCGAAGTTGCATCGCATGGCCCAAGAGCGCAAGGCGGGCACGCCGGATCAGCCGCTGGCCGGCGCCGAAGACCTGGACCTCGAGTTCTTGAACAGCGGGGGTACGGTCAGCTTTGGACTGCATGCTCCCACGCTGGGTACGCAGGCATAAAAGGGGTACTTTCATGAAACCGTCACGACGCACTGAATTGAGCACTGCCCTTCAACGATTTCGTATGACGTTCTTTTATCTGGCAGCGTTCAGTTGTGTCATTAATATTCTGGCGCTTACGCCGTCGCTATACATGCTGCAGGTATACGACAGGGTGCTTGCCAGCGGCAACGAAACCACGCTGATGATGCTGACCTTGTTGGTGGTGGGCTTGTTTCTGTTGTCTGCCTTTCTCGAGTTCTCACGCTCGTCGGTGCTGATCCGCATAGGCAACCGATTCGACATGATGCTTAATACGCGTGTTTTTAGCGCCGCGTTCGAACGCAACCTGGTGGGTGCGCCGGGCAATCCCTCTCAGGCCATGCAAGATCTGGCCAATGTGCGTCAGTTCTTGTCGGGCAATGCACTGTTCGCGTTCTTTGACGCCCCCTGGACACCTATTTACATAGCCGTTACGTATATGGTTCACCCCTTGCTGGGTCATCTGACCCTGGGTGGATCTATTGTTCTATTCATTCTGGCCTGTGTGACGCATGCCGTGACACAGAAGCCGCTGGCCGAGGCAAGCCGCGCCTCGATGGCGGCGGGGCAGTTCGCCAATAATCATCTGCGCAACGCCGAGGTCATAGAATCGATGGGCATGTTGCCCGGCCTGCAGTCGCGCTGGTTCGGCCAGCATCGGCGGGTGCTTTCTTTGCAGACGCTGGCGTCCGATCGCAGTGCTCGCATCAGCTCGTTGACGAGATTCGTACGGATTTCATTGCAGTCGCTCAGCCTGGGCGCCGGTGCCATGCTGGTTATAGACGGCTCCATCACGGCCGGAATGATGATCGCCTGCTCTATCTTGATGGGCAAGGCCTTGGGGCCGGTCGAAGCAGTGATCGGCTCCTGGAAACAGTTTCTAAGTGCGCGAGCCGCCTACGGGCGCATTGACGACATGCTGAAGGCGGCACCCCCTAACGAACACGGCCTTAGTCTGCCGGCGCCCAAAGGAAGGCTGGAGCTTGACGGCGTGGTAGCGGCCGCTCCGGGCGGTAAGGAAGCGATTTTGAAGGGCGTCAGCTTCAAGGTTGAACCGGGCGAAGTCATAGGGGTTATTGGGCCGTCCGCCTCCGGTAAATCGACCCTGGCCCGGTTGCTGGTGGGGGTCTGGCAGGCCAACCGGGGCAACGTGCGGCTTGACGGCGCCGATGTCTTTCACTGGAACAAAGAGCAGCTTGGCCCGCATCTGGGTTATTTGCCGCAAGACATCGAACTGTTCGAGGGCACCATCGCCGAGAACATTGCGCGATTCGGAGATCAGGACGACGAGCAAGTGATTCGGGCGGCTCAGAAGGCCGGTGTTCACGACATGATATTGCATCTGCCCCAGGGCTACGATACCCGGCTGGGCGTCGACGGAGCCTCGTTGTCGGGGGGCCAGAAACAGCGCATTGCGTTGGCGCGCGCACTTTACGGCGACCCGGCGTTGGTCGTGCTCGACGAACCCAACTCAAATCTTGATGAGTTGGGCGAGGGTGCGTTGGTCGAGGCGGTTGCGGGCTTGAAGCAGCGTGGCGCAACTGTGGTCATCATCACTCACCGCATGAATGTTCTGAATGTCGTCGAGAAATTGCTTGTGATGCGCGATGGCGCAGTCGACATGTATGGCTCGCGCGAAGAGGTTCTGAAGGCTCTGCGTCAGCAGCAGATTCAGGCGATAGCTGCCGGCGCCCAGGCCAAGGTAGATGCCGTTACCGCCCAAGCCAAGGCCAATGCCCAAGCCGCGACGGCACAGGCCAAGGCCAATGCAGCCCTTCAAGTTGTTTCCAACGGATAGGTACATCATGAACACGTCCTCCAGAAGCCTTGTGCAAATGTCCGACGATAGCGTGGTAGATGTAGACCTCAATTCCCACAAGCCCTTGCGCCGGGGGCTGGTCATTCTGCTGCTCGGTTTCGGCGGCTTCGTCTACTGGTCGGCCTTTGCGCCGCTCGATGCCGGCGTTCCGGCCGATGCCACCGTGCATGTCGCCGGCAATCGTAAGGTGATTCAGCATCTTGAGGGCGGTACGGTGGAAGAGATTCTAGTGCGCGAAGGCGACCAGGTCGATGCCGGAGAGGTCTTGCTGCGCCTGAACCGCACGCGAGCCCTGGCCGAGCAGGGTGTGGTCAGCTCTCAGTACATTACCGCCCGGGTTATTGAGGCTCGACTTTTGGCCGAGCGCGACGGCCTGTCCACGATTGTTCACGATCCTGAGTTAATGGAGCGCTTCCAGAACGACCCGCGGTTTATCGAGGCCGGCCGTGCACAAGAGCGCTTATTTCATGCACGGCGCGAAGCGCTAAGCGGCGAAATCGCCATTCTGCTCGAAAACCAGCGCGGGGCCGAGGCTCAGCTTAAAGGCCTGGTGCAGGTGCACGCTAACCGGCAGGCGCAGGTGGGCTATATAAACAGCGAACTCAAGGGGGTCCGCGAACTGGCCAAGGCAGGCTATTTGCCCCGCAATCGCATGCTTGAGCTGGAGCGTGATGCGTCTCATCTCAGGGCGTCGCTGTCGGGCGACGTGGTTGAGGTGGGTCGTGCGCAAAATCAGATTGCAGAGCTCAAGCTTCGCATCATGCAACGTAGTCAGGACTACCAAAAAGAAGTGCAGTCGCAATTGTCAGACGTGCAAAAAGAGGCTTCTGCCCTGGGTGATCGACTGAATGCGCTGGACTACACCGTTCGAGAGACCGAGGTGCGCGCACCCACCCGCGGATATGTACAGAACCTTAGCGTACATACCATCGGGGGGGTAATAGGCCCCGACACGGTGTTGATGGAGCTGGTTCCCAATGCGCACGCCTTTCTCATCCACGCCAAGGTGCCCGTGCAGGCGATTGACAAGATGGCCCCCGGTCTGGACGTGGAGATTACGTTTCCCGCCTTCAATCACGCGCGCACGCCCAATATTCCGGGCAAAGTGCTTACCGTGTCGGCCGACCGCCTCACCGACCCCGAATCCAAAACACCGTATTACCTTGCCCAGATCGAAGTAACTGAGGAGGGCGTTCCGATGTTGGGCGAGAACGTCATCCGCCCGGGCATGCCCGCATCGGTTTTGATTCGTACCGGCGAGCGCACCATGCTCAGCTACTTGTTCAAGCCGTTCCTTGAAAGGCTTGATAAGTCGTTCAAGGAGCAGTAAATGCGAACCGTTCAAGTGGTCAGCCTTTACTGGCTTTTGGCCTGGCTCTGCACCGCATCGGCGGCTTCTGCCACGCCGCCTCAAGATACCGGTGGGGCCGTGACGCTGTCGCAAGCCTGGCAAAGCGCAATGCAGAACGACCCCACCTATCAGGCTGCCATCAGTGAACGCGAAGCGGGGCAGGCCAACCGGGCCATCGGCAGGGCGGGGCTGCTGCCGCAAGTCAACGCCTCGCTGGGGCGACATAAAATTCGCGGCACGCTGGAAGGCCCAGGTGCTTGCGGCCCTGAGTGCACCGACCTGAACTACATGAGTCGCGTCAACGAAATTCGTGCGACGCAGACTCTATTCAACTGGAGCCGTATCGCCGAGTACCGTCAAGGACACGCACGAGCCGATTACAGCCTGGCGGTTTTCGAGACCCGGGCCGAGTCCACCTCGTTGCGGCTGATCAACCGGTATTTTCAAACTTTGCTCTCTTACGAGAACGTTGTGCTGGCCAAGAGCAAGCTTCAGGCCAATGAGAAGCAAGTGGAGGCAGCACATTCTCGCTTCAATGCAGGCGAGGGTACATTGCCTGAGGTGAGAGAAACCGTGTCCAGGCGCGATCTGTCGCGGGCTGAGCTGATCAAGGCCGAAGATGAGCTTTCTGTGGCGCAACGCGAGCTGCAGGAAATGCTGGGTCAGCCCCCCACGCAGCTTACCGCCGTTAAGTCGGATTTTGCGCCGCAGCCGCTCGACCCGCCCACCCAGGAAAGCTGGCTGGCGATGGCCATGACAAACAACGCCGAGATCCAGGCCGCCGAGAAGAATCTTCGTGTCTCGGATCAGGAGATCGACCGGACCTTTGGCGGACACCTGCCCACCCTGGATCTGATTGCCGCACGTCGCAACGTCGACGCCGACACCATTTCCACCCGTGATCAATCCAGTAATACCACATCCATCGGCTTGCAACTGGCCGTGCCAATTTATTCCGGAGGCCTGGTCAGTGCTCAGGTCAAGCAGGCCAGACACAACCATCAGCGAGCGCTACAAGAACTGGCCGCCACCCGGGAAAGGATTGCTGTCGAGGTAACGCGGCAGTATCAGGCGGTGGTAAGCGGTGCACAGCGTATTCAGGCGCTGGTGCTGGCGGTGAAGTCCAGTGCCGAAGCGTTGCAGGCCACCCGTATGGGGTACCAGCTGGGAACGCGTTCCGTTCTGGATGTGCTCGATGTTCAAGAACAAAGCTACCGCGCGCAGCTGGACCTGACCCAGGCCCGCCTGCAATATGCCCTTGCCCGGCTGGCTCTGGCCGGCGCGGTAGGGCAGTTGGACGCCGAGGTGATAAGCCGCGTTGACACAATGTATTTCGGGCCGGAAAAGGTCCTGTTGCGTCGTTGAGCGACGCTCAGGGTCGTGCCTTCATGCCGTCCAGCCCAGGGCGATGCGCAGCACAGCTTGCATATACGGTGTGTCGGCGTTTTGGTCGGATTCGGCCTTCCAGGTAATGAATCCGTCGGGGCGGATCAGCACCGCGCCGCTTCTCGAGACGTTGTAGCGCGAGGGGAACGCCCCCTGCGCGTCGCTGACTGCGCCCTGTCCGTTTAATACGTATATGTCCAAAGGAAGCCCGAGACGGGTTGCTGCAGTTTGGGCGGGCGGCGCCCATTTTTCGCCCTCGGGCCCCGCAAGCAGTACGTGGCGGTTTGCCACCAGATCGATTACGGGGGTTTCTTGGCCATTGCGTTGCAGTAAAAGATGTGGAGCCCGGCTACCAGGGCGACCTGTTGCCTGGCGTGGGTCTTCGTAGACACGATCGTGGTCGTCTTGCACCGGCATGATGATGCGTGACCGGTACAAATAACCGATCTCCATATTCAGGTCGTCGACCAGCGGCTGCATGCCCTCGCGGTCGCGTTCGGGGTGAATGCGCAGCACATAGCGCGTGTAGGCCTGTTCCACTGTAAGGGCGCTGACGGGGCGACGCTCGGAATCGTAGGTATCGAGCAGCGCGGGTGAAGCAATTTTCTGTAGTGTGAGTGCAAGCTTCCAGCACAAATTGTGCGTGTCCTGCACGCCGGTGTTACCTCCAAAGCCACCCGTGGGCGGCATGATGTGGGCGGCGTCGCCCACCAGAAAAACGCGATTCTTGCTGAATGCCTGTGCCACTTCGGCCACGGCCTGCCAGCGTGCGACATCTTCGATGACGATGGTTGCATCGGGGTCGCCAAGGCCCGAGCGCACCAGCTGCTCTGCGATTTGCGGCGTGATGACGTCGGCGATGTTGTGCGCTTCGGGGCGGTTGACGTCGCCTACGGTATTGACGACCAAGAAGCCACTTTTTCCGCTGCGCTCCATACGGAAGAAGCCGCGCAGATCGTCATTTTTAACGTAGATGACTCCGAGGTTGCGGCCTTGAAGCCACTTGGCGCAGTCAGCTCGAAAGTACAGGGTAACGCTATGCGAAAGCTGCCCATGGCCAGACATGCCGATGCCCAATTGGTGGCGCACCGGGCTGCGATTGCCATCGGCGGCGATCATGTACTGCGCCTGTATGGTGTCTTCTCGCCTTGTTTCGACATGTCGTACGGTTGCGGTTACACCCAGACTGTCTTGCTCGAAATCGATAAGTTCGGTGCTGTACCGCAGCTGTGCACCCAGCTCTTGTGCCCGCTGACGCAACAGGGGCTCAAGGCTTTGCTGGGTCAGAAACAGCCTGCGGCTGGGGCTGTGGTGCTCTACCCCTTCGTTCAGGTTAGCGATATATTTCGCTATCTCCTTACCCGCCAGGGATTCGACCGCACTGATGCCGCCATCGGGGTCAAACTGCGCCTCGGATGTGCGGCGCACTGCGTCTTCCAGGCCAATGGCGCGAAAAGCCTCAAGCGTGCGCAGGTGAAAGTGGCCCGCGCGCGGATGTATGGCCGTTCCCTCGTGGCGCTCTACAGCCAGGCACTGCACGCCGTGATGGGCCAACATGGCTGCAGCAGAAAGCCCCACCAGACTGCCGCCTATGACCAATACATCGGTGTGAATCATATGGTTAGTCTCCCGGTTTGATGCCTGTCATTCAATTTTTATGAGTCGACTGTAAAGGCGGGCAAAAGACGCGGCTATCAGGTTTCGCGCGGTTCTTTCAGAAACCGATCTGGTACAAACCCTGATGGGGTAAAGGACAGCAACTTCCTTAATCTATAACGATGTGAACTACGGAGCTTGGCAAGTGATGGCACAGGCGCAGCTCAGATCGCACGGCGAGTTTCCGCTACGCGAAACCCATCGTATTCCCGCTTTGCCGGGAAACCGTATGGAATTGTCCAGCGAGGGAAAGGGCTGGCACGATCTTTACGTGTCAGTTGCCAACGAACAGTCGTGGTCGGCCGCCATAGGCGGGGTCGACCATTTTTGCCTGGCATATTGTGTGTCTGGTTCGGCAAGCATTACCCGGCATATTTCAGGCAATGTCGCGTCGCATCGCGCTTTGCTTAGGCCCGGGTATTTTGGCAGCATCCCGGCGGGTGCCGACACCTGCTGGCGGGTCGAAGGGACTCCGCAAGTCATGCTGCTTTATTTGCGCAGCTCATTGCTCAAACAGGTTGTAAACCATGTTTTTGAGGGCGACGAGCGCCGCATGCAGATTCGGCCTATTTTGGGCGAGGCCGAGCCCTTGCTCGAGCAGTTGTCGCTGGCGGTGCTGTCGGCCTTGCGTGCGCCGGGCGCCGACGACCGTCTGTATGTCGACAGTCTTGCCAATGCTTTGGCGGTTCAGACCTTGTTCGCCTTGGGCGATGCCGATACGCGCCCGGCGCAAGCGGCGATGCGCCGAGGTATATCAAATATTGGCATGCGGCGCGTGCTTGACTATATCGATGCCGAGCTGGGCAGCGACCTGAGCTTGGCTGCGCTGGCCCAAGTGGCCAATTACAGTCCGAGCTTCTTCGCCCGGGCATTCAAGAGGCATACCGGCGAACCTTTACACCAATATGTGTTGCAACGCCGGGTGGCGCGAGCACGGCAGCTGCTGCTTGGCTCCGACGAAGCCATCAGTCAAATTGCCGTGCGAACCGGGTTTTCAAGCCAAAGTCACTTGAACAGCGTGTTTCGTCGTCTTACCGGCGTCACGCCCGGGGCATTACGCCTTAGTCGCGGGCTTTAAACACTTGCCCCGCAGCGGGTCGTAATTTCGGCCGGGCTGTATAATTTCAACCCCCTACCAACCGGCATGGAAGCTACCTTTCTGATCAAGGTGTTCAGACTAATTGATCGATTGGTGCTTTGCTTTTTATACCCGCGTCGCATTGGCCTTTGTAATGGCAATAAATGAGATTATTTATGCGCTCCGGCATTTTTTTTTTGGTTTCGTTAGGTTTGGCCTCGGCCTTTGTATTGTCGGGCTGCGGCAAAGCGGGCATTGACAAAAACATAGTCACCGACAGCGAAGCCAATTATCAGAAAACACTAAGCGCGGCCTGGGCAAGCATGACGCCCGCACAGCAAGAAGCGTATAACTGGGCTGTTCGCAACTTTACGCTTGAGCAGCTGACGGCCACTTATTCCACCATTACGCCCCGCAAATTGATAGAGAACGAGGCAGAGTACTCCATCAAGCGCCACTCAGCCGAGATAGGCGAATCGACCAAGGGTCTGGCCAAACATGCTCAGCGTTGGGCGCAAGAAGAACAGCAAGTCGAATCGGCGACCACTGAACTCAACAAAATAACGTTTACGCCGATCGGTTTTGTAAGAAACCGGTTCTCGGGCAAGATGGACTTTGAGTACATGGTTCGAAACGGCAGCACCTACGACGTTTCGTTTCTGGCTTTTGACGCTTGGGTTCTTGTTGACGCAGAAGAAGGTGCCGGGCGCCATTGCCGCGTTCTGGGCGTATTCGCGCATCGGGGCGGCTTGCCCAGCGGAAAAACCCTGAAGACCTCTTTCGAACCTGGTTTCGAATGTCGGGCGTGGCGTACGCCCGAGGTTCAAAACGCCCATAATTTAAGTTATAGGTTCGAAGTCGATGTAAACAGCGTCAAGGATTTTGGCGAGCGAAAGATTCTTCCCGAGCTGACTCGGCCGCTACGCAGTGATTTCGAAAGAACCATTAAGCATTCCGAAGAGGCCATTGCAGCAGCCATGAGGGCCAAGGCTTCGCTTACAGCGTCTGCAGGTGCAGCACCAGCGCCGCAAGGGTAAGCAGCAGCACCGGCAGGGTCAGCACAATACCCACCCGGAAATAATAGCCCCACGTTATGGTCATTCCCTTGCGCGAAAGCACATGCAGCCATAGCAGTGTGGCCAGGCTTCCGATGGGGGTGATTTTCGGACCCAGATCGCTGCCAATGACATTGGCATAGATCATGGCCTCTCGAACAAGCCCGCTTGCCTCACTTGCCTCAATCGACAGCGCACCGATCAGTACGGTAGGCAGATTGTTCATAATCGATGAAAGCAGGGCGGTCAGCACGCCTGTGCCGATGGTGGCCGCCCATAGGCCTTCATTGGCAAGCGCATCAAGCCAGCCCGCGATCATGTCCGTCAGCCCGGCGTTGCGCAAGCCGTACACGACCAGGTACATGCCCAGTGAGAAAACGACAATCGCCCAGGGGGCTTCCCGTATGACCTTGCGGGTGCTGATTACATGGCCGCGAGCAGCCACAATCAGCAATATCAGAGCGCCCAGTGCGGCAATTGCACTAACCGGAATGCCAAAGCCTTCTAGAGCGAAGAAGCTGACAAGCAGCAAAGTCAGTACATACCAGCCGGCGCGGAACGTTCCCCAGTCTCGAATTGCATCGCGTGGAGCCTTCAACTGGCCGGCATCGTAGCGCACGGGTATGCTCGTGCGGAAATACAGCAGCAAGACCGCCAGGGTGGCGGCCACCGAAACGAAATTGACCGGCACCATTACAGCGGCGTAGCGTGCAAAGCTGATGTCGAAAAAATCGGCCGACACAATGTTGACCAGGTTTGACACGATCAGCGGCAGGCTTGCCGTATCGGCGATAAAGCCGGCCGCCATGACGAACGCAAGCGTTGCCGCCGGCGTAAAACCCAAGGCAAGCAGCATGGCCATGACAATAGGCGTCAAGATCAGTGCCGCGCCATCGTTGGCAAAAAATGCCGATACGGCCGCGCCCAGCAAGATGATCAAGGCAAATAAAAGGCGGCCCCGTCCGCCGCCCCAGCGTGCCACATGCAGCGCGGCCCACTCAAAAAAGCCGGCCTCGTCAAGCAACAGGCTGATGATAATAATGGCAATGAACGTCGCCGTCGCGTTCCAGACTATGCCCCACACCACGGGGATGTCGGCTACGCCGACCACACCGAAGATGAGCGCCAGGGCAGCGCCCAATGACGCGCTCCAGCCAATGCTGAGGCCGCGAGGCTGCCAGATGACCAGCACGATGGTGACCAGGAAAATAAGTAAAGCAGGGATCATGATTTGTTCTTGGTAATGCCCGCGTGCGGCGGCTGCTCGCCCAACGTGTCGAGCTCGCGCTTGATCGAAACCCGGTCGAGGGTGGCGAGTGGCAGGCTGGTATGGAAATGATGCGCGCTTGGGTTCGCAGGGAGTTAGCGGATTAAACCTGACCGGCGACCTTTCCGTTTTTGACTATTTGCACACAGGGGTTGAAACCCATGGCATAGGCCAGGTCGCCGGGGCGGTCGATTTCCCATAGGGCGAAGTCGGCATTCTTGCCCGGCGCGAGGCTGCCGATCGAGTCAGCCAGGCCCAAGGCGCGCGCAGCGTGCAGGGTGGTGCCGGCCAAGGCCTCTTGCGGAGTCAGCCGAAAAATCGTGCACGCCATGTTCATGGCCAGCAGGAGGGAGGTCATGGGCGAAGTGCCCGGGTTGCAGTCGGTGGCCACCGCCATGGGTACGCCGGCGTCTCGCAGTGCCTGAATGGGGGGCAGACGAGTGTCGCGCAAGAAATAGAAGGCGCCCGGCAGTAGAACAGCCACGGTACCCGCTGCGGCCATGGCGGCTACGCCATCATGTGACAAATGCTCCAGGTGGTCGGCCGAAAGCCCCCCATACCGGGCCGTTAACGCGGCGCCGCCCAGATCGGAAAGCTGTTCGGCATGCAGCTTGACCGGCAGCCCATGGCGGCGGGCCGCCTTGAAGACCCGTTCGGTCTGCTCGGGCGTAAAGCCGATGTTCTCGCAAAAGGCATCGACCGCATCGACCAGTCCACGTTTCGCAAGCGACTCCAGCATGTTGCCGCACACCTCGTCAATGTAGTCGTCGGGGCGCCCGGCGTATTCGGGGGGCAGGGCGTGAGCGCCCAAAAAGGTGGTGCGTACGGTCAGCCCTGTGCGTTGTTCGATGGCACGGGCGACCTTCAGCATCTTTTCTTCGTTGGGCAAGTCCAGGCCATAGCCTGACTTGATTTCAAGTGTGGTCACGCCCTCGGCTGCCAAGGCGTGGACCCGTGGCAGGCTGGCGGCAAGCAGCTCGTCAAAGCCGGCCGCCCTGGTTGCACGCACGGTTGAAACAATGCCGCCGCCCTGACGCGCTATTTGCTCGTACGCCACGCCATTAAGCCGGGCCTCCCATTCGTTGCTGCGATTGCCGGCATAGACAATATGTGTGTGGCAGTCGATTAACCCGGGAGTAAGCCATGCGCCGCCTGCGTCGTGTTCTACTTGGGCTTGAGCACTGGAGGGCAGCTTATTACGCGGGCCCAGCCAGGCGATTTTTCCGTCGCGCACGGCAATGGCGCCGTCGGGAATTTCTCCGTAGCGCCTGGCAGGGCTCATGGTCGCCAGCTTCACGTTCAGCCAGAGTGAATCCCAGTGGGGGCTAGTGTCGTTCATAGTGAGCTTGCCTGGTTGGCGATGCGTGCCACCAGCCGCGCTGCAACGCGTGCGCTTCGGTGATCAATGTCAAACTCGGGGTTAAGTTCGGCGATGTCGGCCAGGCGCAGCTTGCCCGACGAGGCAATGCGGTCGACCAATGTTTCAACGATATCCAGCGGAACACCCAGCACCGCTGGGGCGCTGACGCCAGGAGCGATATGTGCCGGCAGCACATCGAGGCATATAGTGAAATAAATGTGGTCAACGTTGTGAGTGAACGCATCCAGCCGCGCAATAAGGTCGCTGCGTGCCATGTGGTTGAGCTCTTCATCAAGCATCCACATTACCCCCAGCGATTCGGCGCGGTCGAACAAGGCCTGCGTGTTGGCAAAGCGGCTGATTCCCAGGCAGCAGTAATTGAACATCCAGCCGCGTTGCTGGCAGCTTTCAGCGATTTGTCGAAAAGGCGTTCCCGAGCTGGCGCGGTCGGCTTGCCTAAGGTCAAAATGCGCATCCAGATTAATGACGCCGATGCGTGGCGCAGAGGTGGAGGACACCTGCAGGTAACGCGCCAGGCCCTCAAATGAGCCGAAGGCAATTTCATGGCCCCCGCCCAGGGTGATCGGTAGCAGGCCCTGATGCAAAAGCCCCGCCAGGTGTTGAGAAAGTGCATCTTGTGCCGCTTCAAGGCCGTCGTGCTCGCCCACGCGCTGAGGCGAGATATTGCCGGCGTCAAACAACCAGCGACATTCATGCGCCGGCATATTGCCCAACATCGCACGTATGGCATCGGGCCCCTTATGCGCGCCCGGCCTGCCGTGGTTACGATGAACGCCCGCATCACAGGCAAAACCCGTAAGCGCCACGCCTTGATGGGCGCCTGCGGCTACAGGCTGGATAAGCTGGTGCCAGCGCAGGCCCGCGGCGCCCTCGGCGGCATCAATGCGACCTTTCCATTGCGTCATGTCGGCAGCGGTGTACATAAAGAAGCCTTACTTGATCATGGGCAGGTGCAGGCCGAAGCGCTTGGCGCAATCAATGGCCGCCTTGTAGCCGGCATCGGCATGGCGCATGACGCCAGAACCGCAGTCGTTGATCAGCACGCGCTCCAGCCGTTTGGCCGCCTCATCGGTGCCATCGGCAACAATGACCATGCCGGCATGCTGCGAGTAGCCCATGCCCACGCCCCCGCCATGATGAAACGATACCCAACTGGCACCGCCTGCCGTGTTCAGCAGGGCATTGAGCAAGGGCCAGTCTGATACGGCATCGGTTCCGTCGAGCATGGCTTCGGTTTCGCGGTTGGGGCTGGCGACCGAGCCCGTATCCAGGTGGTCGCGCCCGATAACGATAGGTGCTTTCAGTTCGCCGCTACGCACCATCTCGTTGAACGCGAGCCCGGCCACGTGGCGCTCGCCCAGGCCCAGCCAGCAAATGCGTGCCGGCAAGCCCTGAAAGGCGATGCGGTCGCGCGCCATATCGAGCCAGCGCTGTACCGGTTTGTTTTCAGGGAACAGCTCTTTGATCTTGGCGTCGGTCTTGTAGATGTCTTCGGGGTCGCCCGACAGCGCAACCCAACGGAAGGGGCCTTTGCCCTCACAGAACAACGGGCGAATATAGGCCGGAACAAAGCCCGGGAAGTCAAAGGCATGACTGACGCCCGCATCGTAAGCCACCTGCCGGATGTTGTTGCCGTAATCCACAGTGGGAACACCCATGGAGTGGAAGTCGAGCATGGCCTGTACATGAACGGCGCATGATTCACGGGCTTGCTCAA
>NZ_DATJBQ010000148.1:0-2097 GCF_035515275.1 Pusillimonas sp. | reverse complement strand
CATCTCGTGTTGACGTGATTCTTTCCGCGGCTATATTCATCGAACGCAAAGCGCGCCGATCGCCCCTGCATGCATGGCTTACCGATACGTGAGCCGTCGTGGGTGGCAAAGGTATTTTCGGACGTTGGAGGGCGCTGCCTCAAACCGCCCGACCGTCCGAAAATACCTTTGCCACCCACGACGGCGCTTAAGAACCCAATAACGACCGTCGGGCGCGACCTACGCCGTGAACCAGTTCAAAACCGCGTCGAGCCCCGAGAAATTAATCGCAAACCGCGTCTTCTGCCGCACAATCGGCTTCGCCCGATAGGCCACCGAATAGCCCGCCAAGGCAAGCATCTTCAGATCATTGGCACCGTCACCCAAAGCAATAATCTGATCAGCCGAAGCCCCCAGGCGCTGAGCCAGTTCAGTCACCCGATCCGCCTTGCCCTGGGCGTCGACAATCGGCCCCAACACCTTGCCCGTTAATAGACCGTTCTGAATTTCCAGAACGTTGGAGTGCGCCTCGTCCAGCCCAAGACGCTCTTGAAGCTTTTGCGTAAACACCGTAAAACCGCCCGAGACGAGCAAGGTTTTCAAGCCCGCCGCGTGCGCAGACTCGATCAGCTTTTCTGCCCCTGCATTCAGCCTCAAGCGCTCGGTATATACCCGCTCCAGTTCGGCGGCAGGCACGCCCTTCAGCAAGGCTACCCGGCGACGCAGGCTTTCGGCGAAGTCGGTGATCTCGCCGCGCATGGCCGCTTCGGTAATTGCCGCCACCTCAGTCTTGCGGCCCACCATGTCGGCGATCTCGTCGATGCACTCGATGTTGATCAGCGTCGAGTCCATGTCCATGGCTAGTACCTTGCAGTCAGACAGGCTGCGAATCGTGTCCAAAAACGCGTAGTCGATGCCCAGAGCGTGGCATCGAGTGTCGATTTCGCTTTGCGTGTCGGTGTCCACGCCGGTCAGGTGGACCGCCGTATTGTTAAGGCTTTGGACGCCCTGCGCATTGACCAGCGCGGCGATCTGCTCGACATTCTCGGTGCGCAAGCCGGGGGATTGAAGGATAAGGTGACTCATGGATAAAAGGGAAATTGAAAATTGACGGTTTATTGGGCTGCGGCAAGCGGACGCAGCACTGATCAGGACAGGGCGCGCAGCACGGCGCGTACGGCATCGACCCGCGCGGCAACGCCGCCGGGAGGCGACTGCTTGCCGTTGCTTGCGGCGCCGCCGGGTTTGTATTCGACCTTGATTTTGTCCTGTCCGGCAAGTTTGACGTTGCGCTGGGTTTGCACCAACTGAATGATGCGCATCGGATCGATATTGGGCTTGGCGCAAAACTGTATCATGGCCTGGCTTTCGCCGGCATCGATCTTAACCACCCCCATGGGTTCGGCAAGAATGCGCAAGCGGTGTGTGGAAAGCAGGTTCTGCGCCGCTTCAGGCAGTTTCCCGTAGCGGTCGATCAGTTCTTCCTGGATCAGGATCAGATCGTCTTCGGATCGCGCATGCGAAAGTTTTTTGTACAGACCCAGTCGTGCATGCACGTCGGGGCAGTAGTCGGAAGGCAGCAGCGCGGAAGCGTGCAGGTTCACTTCGCAGTTCGAGGCAAAAGGGGTGTCAAGGTCGGGCTCTTCGCCCGCCTTCAGGGCGCGCACCGCCGTGTTCAGCATTTCCGAGTACATGGAAAAACCGATCTCGTGGATATTGCCCGATTGCGATTCCCCCAGCACTTCGCCGGTGCCCCGAATTTCAAGGTCGTGCATGGCCAGGTAAAAGCCCGCACCCAGTTCTTCCATGGCCTGAATGGCCTCAAGGCGTTTTTTGGCATTGCTGGTCATGGCGTCTTCGCCAGGGGTGAGCAGGTAAGCGTAAGCCTGGTGATGCGAACGGCCCACGCGCCCACGCAATTGATGCAGCTGGGCCAGGCCCAACCGGTCTGCGCGGTGAATCACAATGGTGTTGGCCGTGGGCACGTCGATGCCGGTTTCAATAATGGTGGTGCACAGCAACACGTTGTAGCGTTGTTGGTAAAAGCCTTTCATCACGTCTTCGAGCTCGCGTTCGGGCATTTGTCCGTGCGCAACGGCGATGCGAGCTTCGGGCACC
>NZ_DATJBQ010000147.1:0-7610 GCF_035515275.1 Pusillimonas sp. | reverse complement strand
CGGGAAGGAATCGCGCCGTACCGATCACCGATGGTCTGGACAAAGCCATACATACCCATCGTAAGGTGCATAAGCGCGGCAATGTGCTGTTCGACTCCTGCACCGGGGCGTTCAAGGAAGCGATCGAGCGGGCCAAGATAGAACTGCCGGCCGGCCAGCTTACCCATGTGCTGCGCCACACGTTCGCCAGCCACTTCATGATTAACGGCGGCAACATCCTGACCTTGCAGCGGATACTCGGGCACCAAGATTTGAAGACGACCATGAGGTATGCCCACCTTGCGCCGAACCACTTGGAGGCTGCAAGAGCGCTGAATCCTATTTCTGCGTTGACACTTGGTTGACAGAAAGCCCTAAAAAGCAAAACGCCAACCTCGTTAAAGGCTGGCGTAAGTGCTTGATACTTCTTATGAATTCTTGGTGGCGCATCCCTGATTCGAACAGGGGACCTGCGGATTATGATTCCGTCGCTCTAACCGGCTGAGCTAATGCGCCAAAGACCGAAACTATAACATAATTTTTTCAGCTTGTTATTGGCTTTTTCGCCCCCACCTGTACCTGCATGAGCACACCATTTTCCATCCTCGATCTATCGCCGATTACCGAAGGCAGCAATGCTGCGGAATCGTTCCGCCACACACTAGAAATCGCCCAGCACGGCGAGCGTTGGGGCTACAACCGCTATTGGATGGCCGAGCATCACGGCATGCCCGGCATTGCCAGCGCGGCCACCTCGGTGCTGATCGGCCACGTCGCCGCCGGCACGTCGACCATTCGGGTGGGGGCGGGGGGCATCATGCTGCCCAATCACTCTCCGCTGGTCATCGCCGAGCAGTTCGGTACGCTAGAGTCGCTGTTTCCGGGTCGTATCGATCTGGGGCTGGGCAGGGCGCCGGGTTCGGATCAGACGACAGCCCGCGCCTTGCGCCGCAATCTGGCGGCCAGTGCCGACGAGTTTCCCCAAGACGTGCTCGAACTACTCGACTATTTTTCCGACGAACCTCGTCAGCCGGTCAGGGCAGTGCCCGGCATGGGTTTGAATGTGCCGGTGTGGATACTGGGCTCCAGCCTGTTTGGCGCGCAGCTGGCGGCGGCCTTGGGCTTGCCTTATGCGTTTGCCTCGCACTTTGCACCCCAGCAATTGATGCAGGCCATACAGGTTTACCGCAGCACGTTTCAACCCTCGCAGTACTTGCAAAAGCCTTATGTAATGCTGGGCTTTAACGTCTTTGCGGCCGATGACGAAGACGAGGCGCACTACCTGGCGTCGTCGTGGCAGCAGTCGTTCGTAAGCCTGCGAAGCGGGCGCCCCATTCGCCTGCCGCCGCCCGTGCACAATTACATTGAAAATATTGGCCCGCAGGCTCAATACCTACTGGATCACGTCTTGTCATGCTCAGCTATTGGCGCAGCCGAAACCGTGGCGCAGCAATTAAAGGCCTTTATCGACAAGACCGGTGCAGACGAACTGATGATCACGTCGAATATGTTCGACCATAAGGCACGGCTGCGTTCGTACGAAATTACCGCCCAAGTGCGTGAAACGCTGTAACTGACGAGCTAACGAGCCGGCTAGCCGGCCGCAAGGCAATCTTTAGGCGGCCGGCAGCGCCGAGGCCGGCAGGCCGAAGATCCGGTCGAAGGCCAGGTTGAACACGAAGGTGTAAAACAAGAAGAAGGCGATCAGGCCCAGGTCGAGCACGAAGGCCTGCCACAGGCTTACTTGCAGCCACCAGGCGAATAGGGGCACCAGCATCATGACCAGACCCAGTTCAAAGCCTGCTGCATGGGCCATACGGCGCAACACGCTGCGCCCGCGCACTGCCTGGCGGGCTTCCCAGTATTCGAATAATGTGTTGTAAGTTAGGTTCCACACCACTGCAATGGCCGACGAGGCAATAGCGGCTATGCCGGCATGGCCCAGCTCTTGCCCGGCAAGCTTGGCCAGACCGACACTGGTAATTGCTATGGCAATTAGCTCGTACAGCGAAACATACACAACCTTACGTTTGATGCCTTGCACTGCTTGTTCCTTGAAACGAAAGGCCCCGCCTTTTGGCGGGGCCTTACTGCCTAAGTGGGCAGAGACACGTACGTTCACGTAGTGTATGGAGAACTGCCTTGAAGGCAGTTGTCTGCCTGTTAGCAGTAAGTTAACGATAGTCCATGCATTTAGCCGAATGAACTAGGGAAAATACTGATTATTGTATCTGGTTTGAATCGTCGATTTCGGCTGGCCCGGTGGGGCCGCCCAGGCCCGACAAAGCGGCGCTTAAGCTATACAGCGGCGCGAAGGAGTCGGGCTGCGCCATGGGCCAGGCCACCCGAAAAATCGTCTGGCTATATTTGCCTTGCAGCAGTTCGCCTTTTGCAAGGTCGGGGAACAGCGCCGACAGTACGCTGACCCGGCTGGCCGAAATACGCCGCACAATATGGTGGGGTCGTAAGTTGCCTGGGTGTTCGACCCCGGCCGCCGCGAGCAGTTCGCTTAACGCCTTCAAGGTATTGCCGTGATAGTTGGCTACCCGCTGGGCCTTGTCAGCCACTACCAACCCCTTCTGTCGGCCGGGGTCCTGGGTAGTGACGCCGGTAGGGCATTTGTCGGTATGGCAGGCCTGGGCCTGAATGCAACCCACGGCAAACATGAACCCGCGTGCGCTGTTGCACCAGTCGGCCCCCAGCGCCAGGGCACGCGCCATATCGAACGCGCTGATGATCTTGCCCGAGGCACCCAGTTTGACGCGTTCGCGCAGGCCGATGCCCACCAATGTGTTGTGAACCAGGCGCAGGCCCTCTTGCAGCGGCGTGCCAACGTGGTTCACGAATTCGATGGGTGCAGCGCCCGTGCCTCCTTCGGCGCCGTCGACCACAATAAAGTCAGGGGTGATGCCGGTGGAAAGCATGGCCTTGGCAATGGCGAACCACTCCCAGGCATGGCCGATGCACAATTTGAAGCCCACAGGCTTACCGCCCGAAAGTTCGCGCAATTTCTTGATGAACTGCAACAGCTCCACGGGCGTGTCAAAAGCGCTGTGGCGGGCGGGCGAATCGCATTCGCGCCACACCGGTATGCCGCGTGCCTCGGCGATTTCGGGGGTTACCTTGGCGGCAGGCAAAATACCGCCATGGCCCGGCTTGGCGCCCTGCGACAGCTTGATTTCGATCATCTTTACGCTGGGAAGCGTGGCGCGCGCTGCAAAGTGTTCTTCCGAGAAACGGCCGCTTTCGTCGCGGCAGCCGAAGTAGCCCGATCCGATGTTCCAGATAAGGTCGCCGCCATGTATTTCATGGTAGCGGCTGATGCCGCCTTCGCCGGTATCATGCGCGAAATTGCCCAGGGCGGCGCCCTTGTTCATGGCCATGACCGCGTTGGCCGACAGCGCGCCAAAGCTCATCGCCGAAATATTCAACACCGAAAGGGAATAAGGCTGGGTGCAGTCGGGCCCGCCCACCACGATCCGGAAGTCGCTGTCTTGCGGACGAGTTGGGCTCATCGAGTGGTTAATCCATTCGTAGCCGTCGTTGTAGACATTTTCTTGAGTGCCGAAGGGGCGCTTGTCGATGGTGTGCTTGGCTCGCTGGTACACCAACGAGCGGTCAGAGCGTGAAAACGGCAACTCGGCGTCATCTTCTTCAAGAAAATACTGGCGGATTTCGGGGCGTATGAACTCGAGCAAATAACGCAGGTTGCCGATGACCGGGTAATTGCGCCGCACCGTGTGCTGGGTCTGGACCAGATCATGCACGCCAAGGGCAACCAGTGCGGCAAAGCCCAGGAACCCAACCAGCCACCAGGCGTCTACAACAATGGCCAGTGCCAAGCTGGTCAGGGCGGCGACAATGACAAAATAGAAAGCGGTATAGCGCGAAACTATGGACACTGTCGGTTCCTCTATGGGTAATTATTCTTGGTTTCCCACCATAACAGAACACAGTTTCAACATGTGTGCAGCCGCGCACCATTCGTTTGTCGCGACACGGCGCTTAAGAGTCAGACTTGTGCTCCGGCTTGCCTTTGCGTTTGGTCGAGGCCAATTCGTCCAGCTCCTTCTCGCTCATCGATTTATACATCGATTTCGAAGCGCCTTTCAGGTCGCCAACCTTGGTGTCGCCACGTTTGGCCGATAGCGCCGCGCCGGCGGCTTTTTGCTGGGCTTGAGATTTTGCGGGCATGTCCGTCTCCGTGCTGGTTAGAAGCTTACGCTCCGGATCGCAGCAAACCGTGTACCCACGGCGGCTCGGGTACGAGCCAAAAAAAACACCCCGTAAACAAACGCTTACGGGGTGTTTTAGGAATAGGGTGGTGCCCAGAAGAGGACTCGAACCTCCACACCTTGCGGCACATGGACCTGAACCATGCGCGTCTACCAATTCCGCCATCTGGGCTTAATAAGAGTATGCTAACGTTTTGTTCTTGTTGCACGAATGCACTTTAAACTTTGGCTAACTGCTCTATAACTACTTACTTGCTTCTTTGCTCTCGTCGGGGCTGCGTAGGTATCGCTAACGGGTATCGCTAACGCGGGTACCGCTAAAAGCCTTGCTTCAAAAGCGAAGAACAAAAGTATAACCTATTTTTTTAATTAACGGAAATTTTCTTTGGTCACGCGAACAAAAAACGAAAAAAACAGTCAGAACACCGATAGCGCCCATTCGCTGCCGCCCGATTTCGACCCCGACGTACCCAGTCGTGAAGACATGCTTGAGCTGTTGCGTACAACAGGTCAGGCCTATGACGTGCAGGCATTGGCGCTGGCGATGGGCGCCGGGTATCCCCTGTCCGTGGGTTTCGAGCGGCGCCTGAAGGCCATGGAGCGCGACGGGCAGATTTTTTACAATGCACAGGGACAGATTTTGGCGGCACCGAAGGTTGATTTCATAGCCGGTAAGGTACAAGGTCACCGAGACGGTTTTGGTTTTTTATTGCGCGACGATGGCGGGCCGGATCTATTTCTGGCCCCGCGAGAAATGCTCAAGGTATTGCATGGTGATCGCGTTCTGGCCAAACCCGACGGCGAGTACCGAGGCAAACCCGAGGCAACCATTGTCGAGGTTGTAGAGCGTCGAACCGACAAACTGGTCGGGCGCTTTTTGCGTGAGCCGGGCATTAGTATCGTGGTGCCCGAAGACCAACGCATCAAGCACGACATACTGATTCCCTCGGGAGATACGGCAGGTGCAGAGCACGGTCAGGTCGTTACCGTGCAAATTATGCAGCAGCCCACGCGTCACACGCAGCCGTTGGGGCGGGTTATTGAAGTATTGGGCGAGATCGACGACCCGGGCATGGAAATCGAAATTGCCGTCCGCAAGTTCGACGTGCCTGTCGACTTTTCTCAGGCTGCCCTGGCACAGGCGGGCAAGCTGCCCGATTCAGTCAAGCCCGGCGAACTAAAAGGCCGGGTCGATTTGCGCGACCTTCCCTTTATTACTATTGATGGCGAAGATGCGCGCGACTTCGACGACGCGGTCTTTTGCATGCCGGTCGACATCGGCACCGAAAAACGCAGCCGGCCCGCGTGGCGATTGCTGGTGGCCATTGCCGACGTCAGTCATTACGTAACGCCCGGATCGGCGCTGGATGACGACGCGTTTCAGCGCGGCACCAGTGTTTATTTCCCACGTCGCGTCATCCCGATGCTGCCCGAATCCCTTTCTAATGGGCTTTGTTCGCTCAACCCCGGGGTGGATCGTTTGGTGCTGGTCTGCGATATGGTCATACCGGCCAACGGCGCCAAAGCGGGCATGGTGTCGGCCTACCAGTTTTACAATGCGGTCATTCATTCTCACGCACGCACTACATATACCGACGTCTGGGCTGCCATACAGCAGCCCAGCGGCCCGGCCGCGCAGAACATGCAGCATGTGTTGCCGCATGTACTCGACCTGTACGAGCTTTATCAGCTGCTGTTCGAATCGCGTGCACGACGGGGCGCCATCGAGTTCGAAACGGTCGAAACAAAGATACTTTGCAATCCGCTTGGGCGCATCGAGCGCATCGTGCCCTACGAGCGCAATGATGCGCATCGCCTGATCGAAGAATGCATGCTGGCGGCTAACACCTGCGCGGCCGACTTCAGCAAGCGCAATAAACGCACCGGCCTGTACCGCGTGCACGAAGGCCCCACCCCTGAAAAGCTGAAGACCCTGCGCGAGTACCTGCGCAATATTGGGCTGACGCTGGATGGCGGCGACGACCCCAGCACGCGCGATTACGTGCGGCTGCTGCAGGCGGCGCGCGGCAGGCCCGACTACGAGGTGTTGCAGACCATGTGTCTGCGATCAATGCAGCAGGCTATTTACAGCCCCGAAGAGTCAGGCCACTTTGGTCTGGCTTACGAGCACTATGCGCACTTTACCTCGCCCATTCGGCGTTATCCTGATCTGCTGACGCATCGGGTGATCAAGTCTGTATTGCGCAAACAGCGTTACGTACCCAATATTGACGACGTGAATGTAGCCGCCGAGCTTACCCCCGGTGAGCGGCAGCACGCCATCTGGGAAAAGCTGGGTCTGTTGCTGTCGGCGCGTGAACGCCGGGCCGACGATGCCTCGCGCGATGTCGAGGCCTGGCTCAAATGCTGGTTCGTTAAAGAGCATGTTGGCGAGGTCTTTAGCGGCAGGGTTACCGGGGTGGCCCCTTTTGGGCTTTTCATTACCCTTGACACGCTGTTTGTGGAAGGGCTTGTGCATGTTTCCGAACTGGGATCCGACTACTTCCAGTACAACGAAAGCCTGCACGAATTGCGTGGCGAGCGCACCGGCATACGCTATCGGCTGACCGATGCGGTGCAGGTGCAGGTGGCTCGCGTCGATCTCGAAGCCCGCCGCATCGAGTTTCGGCTCGTCAAGGGCACGACCTTCAAAAACCTTAAAAAAGCGGTAACCGAAAGCCAGGAGCCCATCGTACATCACGGCAAGAAAGCCGCTTCCACCAAGCCGGATGCGCTTAAGGGCACGACGGCCCGCGAGCGACGTGAAGCCCAGAAGCGCGCTGCAAAAGCACCCCGCAAGGCGGCCGCAAAAACGCCCGCCAAGTCCGGTAAAGCCGCCACGCGCAAGCGACGTTAGGTCTATTCCAGCGAGGCATGCCGCTTCAGTACTGCAGCATGCCTTTGTCCGGCATTGCCGAGCGCGCAGCCCCAAAGGTTTGCACGGGAGTAAAATTGCCTGCAAACCTTTTTGCTTTCCCATAAGGATCCCCATGTCGTCCCACCAGGTTCTGGCCGGCTTTCATGCCGTTACTGCGCGTTTGCGCCACGCGCCGGCCACCATCCGCCAGCTTTATGTCGAAGCATCACGTCGCGATAAGCGCATGCAAACCCTTGTCGATCAGGCACAAGCCGCTAATCTGCGCGTGCACCCCGTGCCGGTCGAGCGCCTCGACGGTCTGGCCCGCGGAACCCGGCACCAGGGTGTGGTTGCACTGGCCGACAGCAATGTGCTGGCCACCGATGTCGACGAAGTACTGGACGAGCTCGAAGAGAAGGGCGCCACACCCTTGCTGTTGCTGCTCGATGGGGTTACCGACCCCCATAACCTGGGGGCCTGTTTGCGCACCGCCGATGCTGCAGGCGTGCATGCGGTGATTGCGCCGCGAGACCGCGCAG
>NZ_DATJBQ010000146.1:0-7576 GCF_035515275.1 Pusillimonas sp. | reverse complement strand
GCTCGGCGCGCTCTTTGGGGTCGGCCAACAGTTCTTCGGCCAGCTCGGCGTCTTGTTCGGGTGTGCCGCCGCGCTTGCGGGTGCCTGCCAGCGGGCGTATGGTGACCCGCTTCTTGGTATGGTCGCCTTCGGTGATGGCTTCCTGGCGCACCAGAATCTCGGGCGAGGAGCCCACCACATGAAAATCGTCAAAATCCCAGTAGTACATATAGGGCGACGGGTTAAGTGAACGCAGCGAACGGTATAGCGACAAGGGCGAATCGCGGTACGGCTTGGCAATGACCTGGCCCACCTGCACCTGCATCAGATCGCCGGCGGCAATGTACTCTTTGGCCTTGAGCACGGCGGCCAGGTAGTCTTCTTTTGCAAAGTCGCGGCGCGATTCTGTTTGCAGGCTGGCGTAGGCATAAGGTATTACCACAGGGGCGCGCAGTTTCTGGCGCAGCTCTTTAAGGCGTCGACGCGCCTGCGAGTACGCCTCGGGTTCGCGCGGATCGGCATACACAATCAGGTAGGTGCGCCCGGCCAGGTTGTCGACCACCACAAACTCGTCGACATGCAGCAGCATGATGTCGGGCGTGGCGGCGTCGGGGCCGCCGGCAAACGGCTTGGTGGCCGGCCCAAGGCGCGGCTCAATATGGCGTACCGTGTCATAGCCGAAGTAACCGGCCAGCCCGCCCGCAAAACGCGGCATGCCGGGGCGCAGCGCCACCTTGAACCGTTGCTGATAGGCCTCGATGAACGCCAGCGGGTCGCCTTCGTGGCTTTCTACCACCTGGCCTTTTTGCACTACTTCAGTCAGGGTGCCGTTGGCACGAAGCACGGTCTTGGCCGGCAGGCAAATAAAGGAATACCGACCAAAGCGCTCGCCCCCCACCACCGATTCAAGCAGGCAACTATTGCGTCCGCCTTCGGGGCCTGCATAGGCCAGTTTCAGGTAAATGGAAAGCGGCGTATCCAGGTCGGCGTAGGTCTCCGCAATGAGAGGGATGCGGTTGTATCCCTGCGCGGCCAGTGCGTTGAATTCGATTTCGGTCATCGTGATCTCGGTTTGGTGGGTTTGAATGCGCGCACCGGACAGGAATCAAAAAAGCCCGGCGGCAACAGTGTGGCTCCGGGCTTTGCTTGGTAAGACGGTGGGTGCATGTTCTTAAATCACGCACCCAAGACAGCTGCGGCTACCCAGAGCACAAGCGCCACCAGCGCCAGGCGGCGCGGTAAGAAGCGTAATGTGTTTGGGTGTTAAGCATGCGGCGTGTGTTTGATGCTTGGGTTTTGATGCTTGGTTAGACGGGGCGGTTAGTGCCGCTTTGCCCAGCGGGCGGCTTCGTCGATAGACGAAACTATAGCATCGGCGTTCAGGCTTTGCACCCCTTGTCCCTCGTTGTAGCCGTAAGGTACGGCCACTACCGCCATGCCGGCCGCCCGGGCTGCTTGCACATCGTTGCGCGAGTCGCCGATAACCAGGGTTTCCTGCGGTTGCGCGTCGAGCAGTTCGCAAGCGTGCTGCAAGGGCATGGGATCGGGTTTTTTACGTGTGCAGGTGTCGCCGCTGACAGCATGCTCAAAAAAACCGGCCAGCCCGGTGCGCACCAGCAGCGGCTCGGTAAATTCGCCCGGCTTGTTGGTTACCACGGCCATTTTCACGCCGTGGTCGCGAAATGATCGCAGGCCGTCGAGCACGCCCTGATACACCACGGTTTTGTCGCCGTTGACCACATGGTAACACTGGTAGAACAGTTCAAGCCCCTGGGCCAGGCGCTGGGGTTCGACCGGCTCTTCGCACCCGGCCAGTTCGTCGGCCAGCGCACGCCGCACCAAGACTTCGCTGCCCTTGCCTACATAGGTGGCGACAACGTCCTGGCGTAGCGGGGGCAGGCTCATTTCCAGACGCATGGCATTGACGGCGTCGGTCAGGTCGGGAATGGTGTTCAGCAAGGTGCCGTCCAGATCAAGCAGGACAGAAGAAAAGCGCATGACGACTCCGGGTGGTGCGGGCAAATAAATCTGTGCGTCGTTACAAAAAAATGGCCTGCCGCAGTTGCGCGGCAGGCCGACGGGAAAGCCTAGGTGGAGATGGTTTCGACCTTGGCCAGCTCGGCGCGCATGGCGTCAATAACAGCCTTGTAATCGGGTTGTCCGAAAATGGCCGACCCGGCCACAAAGGTGTCAGCGCCGGCGGCGCGAATTTGAGCGATATTGTCGACCTTGACCCCGCCGTCGATTTCAAGGGCAATGGGCCGGCCGCCGTTACTTTGCCAAAGGTCTATGCGTTGGCGGGCCTGGCGCAACTTGCGCAAGGTGCCCGGTATGAAGCTTTGCCCGCC
This sequence comes from Pusillimonas sp., assembly GCF_035515275.1. Classification (GTDB taxonomy): domain Bacteria; phylum Pseudomonadota; class Gammaproteobacteria; order Burkholderiales; family Burkholderiaceae_B; genus Pusillimonas. The sequence goes on along the minus strand of NZ_DATJBQ010000146.1, from coordinate 5,249 downwards.
ATAGCCCGGGTTGACCGACATCAACAAAATGACATCGAGTTTGTCCATGACATAATCAAGATGGTGCAACGGAGTGGCCGGGTTGAATACCAGGCCGGCCTTGCAGCCGTTTTCTTTGATCAGTGCCAGCGTGCGGTCCGGGTGCCGAGAGGCCTCGGGGTGAAACGTAATAATGTCGGCACCGGCTTTTGCAAATTGCGGAATCAGGGCGTCGACCGGCTCAACCATTAAATGCACGTCGATAGGTGCGGTGGTGTGGGGGCGCAAGGCCTCGCACACCATGGGCCCCACGGTCAGGTTGGGTACGTAATGGTTGTCCATGACGTCAAGGTGTATCCAATCGGCGCCGGCGGCGACGACATTGCGTACCTCTTCGCCTAGTCGGGCAAAGTCGGCCGATAGCAAGCTGGGGGCAATGCGGGTAACGGGGGCGGTGCTCATGAGCGTAAACTAGATCCGTTGTTCAATATAAAGACGATTCAATGCCATTATTGCAGTTTGGCGTCGACTTGGCTGGCGTTGGCCGCTGCATCGTCCAATTTGGAAGCCCCATGAAGCCTTACGACATTACCGTCAGAGTAACTCCGCAGTACCTGCCCGAGCAGTCCGAACCCAGCGAAGAACAGTTTCTGTTCGCCTACACCGTGCGCATCACCAATAATGGACAGCACTCGGCGCAGGTCATCAGCCGCCACTGGATCATTACAGACGCCGATCAAAAAGTCCAAGAGGTGCGCGGGCTGGGCGTGGTGGGGCAGCAGCCCCTGCTGGCCCCCGGCGAAACGTTTGAATACACCAGTGGTTGTCCGCTGCCCACGCCTTTCGGTACCATGCGGGGCACGTTCCATTGTGTGGGCGACAACGGTATTCCCTTCGAAGTGCCCATTCAAGAGTTTGTGCTGGCCATGCCCCGCACACTGCATTAAACAAGTATCTGGAGCCCTATGAGTCGTACCAAGCTTTCGCTCTGTGTTGCCTTGCTTGCATTTTTAACGGCCTGCAGCACTGTTCCCCCTGATACCGACGAAGTTGCCGCGCCCGAAAAGCCCGTTGAAGATATTGCCTTGCAGCCCTTATCGGTGCCGGCCTTGTCCGCGCTGCCCGAAACGCCGCCGCGCGAGCTTGAAGGCAAGTTCGTGCCGGTGGGTTGGGCGGCACTGCCGGGTTGGCAAGACGACGGCCTGGATCAGGTCTGGAAAGCATTCATCAACAATTGCAAGGGTTTGATGCGGCCGGTGTCGGGCTCGCTGGCCATGCCGGCACGGGCGGCGCCGCGCGCATGGCAGCCGGTGTGCGCCGCCGCACAACAGGCGGGTTTTGACCAAAACGCCCCTGCGGGCCAAGTGCGTCAGTTTATTGAAATGCATTTGCAGCCCTGGCGGCTGGCCGACGCATCCGGTGCGCCGGCCAAAAATACCGTCACCGGCTATTACGAGCCCTTGATCCGTGCCTCGCGCAAACGGGGGGGGCAATACCAATGGCCGCTCTATGCGCCGCCTGCCGATCTGCTGACGGTGGATCTGGGTTCGGTTTACCCCGAGCTTGCCGGCAAGCGCATACGCGGCAAGCTTCAGGGCAACCGCGTCGTGCCTTACGACACGCGGGCGCAGATTGTCGGCGCCGACCCGCAGCCCCCCACCATTGTCTGGGCCGACGACCCGGTCGAAGCCTTCTTTTTGCAGATACAAGGCTCGGGGCGCGCGCAGCTTGAAAACGGCGGCATGATCCGCCTGGCGTACGCCGATCACAACGGCCGGCCCTACGCGTCGATAGGCAAATGGTTGGCCGACAAAGGCGAAATGCCCCTGGCGCAGACCTCGATGCAGAACATCAAGGCCTGGGCCAAACGTAACCCGGCGCGCGTGCAAGAACTGCTTAACGCGAACCCGGCCATGGTGTTCTTTCGTGAAGAACGCATTGTGGACCCGCAACTTGGCCCCAAAGGCGCATACAGCATCCCGCTGATCGGCGAGCGTTCGGTTGCCATTGACACGCGCTTCGTGCCACTGGGTACACCGGTGTATGTGGCCACCCAGTATCCTGCTTCCAGCCAGCCGTTGCGGCGCCTGATGTTTGCACAAGACACTGGCGCGGCGATTAAAGGTGCAGCGCGCACCGACTATTACTGGGGCTTTGGCGACGAAGCCGGCGCCAAGGCCGGCCGCATGAAGCAGACCGGCGAAATGTGGGTGCTGTGGCCCAAACAGGCCGGACGGCCTTCGGCGCGATGAGCAAGAACCAGATCGTTGTCTGCGGTACCGGAATCGTGGGTCTGGCCGCTGCGCTGGGTCTGGCTCGCGATGGACAAAAGGTGGTGCTGCTGGGGCCGCGCAAGCAGCCCGAGCCGGCACAGCCAGACGTCTATTCCCCCCGGGTCTATGCGCTATCGGCTGAAAGCCGGCGCTTTCTCGAGCAGCTTGGCGTATGGGGCATGCTGGATGCCGACCGTGTGACGCCGGTGGAGTCCATGCAGGTGTATGGCGACGCCGGCGGCCATGTAGCCTTGCAGGCCTGGCAGGCGGTGCAACAGCAAATGGCGTGGATACTGGAATCCAGCGAGCTGGAACGCGTGTTGCAACAGGCGGTGCGGGTCTTTGGCGTTGCCTGGCACGATGACCGTTTTGCGGCCTGGCAAAACGGTACGGTTTTAACTGAATCGGGCCGCAGCTTGCCGGCGGCACTGGTTATTGGCGCCGATGGCGCGAAGTCGCCGGTGCGAGCGGCGGCGGGCATTTCGTTTATTTCACGCCCATATCATCAAACTGGTCTGGTTACGCACCTTACCGCCGAGCGGCCGCATTCCAATGCCGCCATGCAGTGGTTCACCTCTGACGGCGTACTGGCGCTGTTGCCTATGCCGGACACGTCCGAAGGGCACCAGGTGTCCATGGTGTGGTCCATGCCCGACGAACACGCCAAGGCGCTGCAAGCCATGCCGGCCGACGAGCGCGACGCCCGTTTGCAAACGCTGTTGCTGTCGGCCAGCGGGGGTGCTTTGGGGCGGCTTACTGTGCGCAGTGGGGTCCATGGGTTTCCGTTATTTCTAGAACGCAGTCAAATGGTTGCTCCGGGCGTGGCCCTGGCGGGCGACGCGGCGCATCGGGTGCACCCGCTGGCGGGGCAGGGTCTTAATCTGGGCCTGGGCGACGTGTCGGCTTTACTGGGCATTTTGCGTGAGCGGCCGCAGGGTTGCGGGCCGGGCCAGCTTAATCTGCTGCGACGCTACAAGCGCGCGCGTGCCGAGCCGGTGTTGGCCATGAGCCTGGTTACCGATGGTTTGCATCGTTTGTTTGCTTCAAACCTGGCGCCGGTAGTCGCGGCGCGAAATATGGGCATGACGCTGGTAGACAGGCTTCCGTTCGTGAAGCGCGCGCTGATCGCGGGCGCCTCGGGCGAACAGCCTTAATGGCATTGGGCGCGCGCGAGCATCGATTTTCGGACGCGCTGCGTGGAAGCTGTTCCACAACGATTCTAAGTTTACGACTCTGGGTTTGGATATGAAATTTGATTTTGCGAACAAACTTGCTGTGGCGACTTTGGCGGTGGGCTGTTTATTGCTACCGGTGGTCGGGCATGGGCAGGCTTCGGGCGAGGGGGCTGCTAAAAATGCCGCTACTGCTGATCAGCAGAAAGGTGATGTCTCGACCGGCGAAGCTGCTGCTTCGGAGGCATCGGGTGCAGCCGCTGCGGTCAGTGCTGATACGGGGGCAGGTTCGGCACCTCAGGCCAGTGCCGCCACAACTTCGGCGGGCAATGGGGCCGGCAGCGAACCGGCCGTCAATGGCGAAGCTGCAGAACCCGCGGTCGAGATGTCGGCTGAAGCTCGGGGCGAAGCGGTGTTGGCGGGCGTCAAGTCGGCTTTTGAAATGGAGTTTCCGGGCATTGTGCTGGACAGCGTAAAGCCGACGCGTTTTGCGGGCATTTACGAGCTGCGTATCGGTTCTGACCTGCTCTACACGGATGAGCAGGTTCGTTTCGTGATGCAGGGTTCTTTGATCGACGCCCACAATAAAGAAGACCTGACGGCAAAGAGTCTTGAAGAGCTGACGCGGGTGTCGTTTGATTCGTTGCCGCTGCAGTCGGCGATCAAGCAGGTAAAGGGCGATGGGTCGCGCAAGATGGTGGTGTTCGAGGACCCCAACTGCGGGTACTGCAAACGCTTGCATCAAACGCTGGAGCGCATGGACAACTACACGGTGTATACGTTGCTGTACCCGATTCTTTCGCCCGACTCTACGGCCAAGGCGCGCAATATCTGGTGCGCGGCTGATCGTGTCGAGGCCTGGCGCGCGCAGATGCTTCGCAACGAGGCGCCACCCAATGCGCAGTGCGAAACGCCTATCGAGGCTAATTTGGCGTTGGGGCGCAAGTTGCTGGTTCGGGGTACGCCGGCGATTATCTTTGAAGACGGCAGCCGGGTAAATGGGGCGTTGCCGCTTGAAGGGCTTGAGGCGCGACTGGATGCGGCTACTGCTGCGGTTGCAACTGCCTCTGGGTCTGCTGTTAGTCGGCGTTGAATGGCTTTTTGCTGTGACCGTTTTTTGAGTTCTTTAGTGGCGTGGTTCATTATTTAGCCATAGCATTTAAGTTCTTGAGCGGCCTGGGGCGGGGTGGGGTATTTGGGCGCCGGCAGCTGCGGCCGGCTTTGCCGGCTTCCCTCGTAAACTATCATCTGCGGGGCGCACGCAGAACTCGCAACGTCGGGCCAGTGGCCCGACACCCTTGTTGCTCAAGCATGCTGCGTGCTTGCCTCCCCGCAGACGACAGTTCACTCGGCTTGCAAACGTCGCCCAAATACCCCACCCCGCCCCAGGCCTCATGATGAAGATGATTGCAGCGCTTTCGGGGTTTCTTGGGCAGGGGCGCCAGCGCTGTGGTCTATGGTGTTTGATGTCTGTGATGCGGCTAATGTCAGTGTTACGGAACTCACTGCGCGGCTGATGTCGCTGTTCGCTGATTTTCCCGGTGTACCGTTTTCACTGATGCACTGATGCACCGCGCCATGATGCCATGATGTAATCGCGTCATCACGCCACCACGCCATCACGTCACGAGGTCACCACGTCACCATGCCATCGACCTCGGGACGTCCCGAGCACGAAGCAATCGCTCTTATCCCAACCGCAGTTCCTGTGATGTGGGGCAGGTCTTTTTCGGGCGTTGGCGCGAGAGCCGGGCGCCCGTAGAAGGGAGCCCGAAGGGGCGGACGATACGGGCAGGCGTGCCGAAGGCCGAGTGCCTCCGCCCGA
>NZ_DATJBQ010000145.1:0-6676 GCF_035515275.1 Pusillimonas sp. | reverse complement strand
ACCATTTGCCTGACGACGCAAGGCAGACACCTCATTAAAAAAGCCGTTCAGCGCCTCGATGATGTCTCTGAGGGCACTTATAATGGCATTAGCGAAATCGAAAAATCGGCCCTTAAATACTTATTGAGGTGTATTGCGAATGTTGAGCTCGCTGTCGCGGATAAGCGCGATACGGGGTCAGTGAATAATTCTAGGCCAGTATCCGAGATTGATCACGGGCCAGTGCAGGTAGCGCCAGAACGGCGTTTCAGGTTGCGGCTAGAGGAACGAGTTGGTCACCTCTTGCGTCGTGCGTATCAGCGGCACGTTAACGTCTTTCAAGAATATCTTAGCGAGTTCCAACTAACTGCGGCTCAATATATAGTGCTCGGTACCGTGCTCGAGCTTGGTGTTTGTTCGCAGAGCGATCTGGCTCGACATACGGTTATCGACCATACAACCGTCAGAGGCATCATTAGCAGGTTGGGCGTTCGAGGCTTGTTGCTTACCGAAGTTGACCCCGAAGACGCGCGTAAAGTAAATGTAATCCTTACGCAGTCCGGTAGGGCTGTCGCGCAGGAGGCATTTCATCGTATCGATAGTGTGTCCGAAGTGACGTATAACGGGATTAACGATGCAGAACGTGTGGCGTTAAAATTCTTGTTACGGCGCATTGCGGACATACCTATTCCTTCGGGCCCTGTCTTGTGACTGCGGCAACAGGCCTGCATAAAAAGGGTGGCAAGCACGCACCAGCGTACGCAATGAACCCAAACAAGCGGGCAGGTGTTTTCATCGCTACAGGCTTGTCCACAGGTTGCACGGCGGCCTCAGCATTCAGGTTTAGCCATTGAGCCGCGCTGCGTCAGGCGCGGTGCCAGTCGCCATGAAAGCTCAACGGTGTAGTGATGCCCATAAAATCATCCAGCACGCGCTCGAGGTGCTTGACCCCGAAGAGCGCGCCCAGCTGGGGGTGTCCTTGAAAAAAATCGCCGAGCACATTTGCCGCTACTGAGCTAATACGGCTGTCTGCTGAGTTAGTGTTTTTGCGCGGCGCTTGCCTTAGTGTTTCAGCGTAATGTCTATACGCGCGCCTTCTTGAGGCAAGGTAAATACGGCTTCGTCAAAACGCGCCGCCCGACGCGCCGCCTCGGGGTTGTTCGAGAACCCGTAGCTCTTGGTAGGCATGCCGAACAGATTGGTTTCAAATTTGCCACTGCTGTTGTGGTCATGAAAGGTTGACACGGCATAGTCGCCTGCCGGCAAATCAGTTTGTACTGTGGTAGAAAGCTTGTGGGGGTCAATAGCCACCATGCCGCGCCACGCGGCCTGGTCCGACTCAAACGGAAACCCTGCGCTTGACGCGAACACGGCCACCGCCATGTCGCCCTTAGCGTTTTTTATGTTGCCAATGTGAATGGTTAGCGGCGCGGCGGCTAACAGGCCTGCATAAAAAAGGGTGGCAAACATGGCAGCAACGTACGCAATGACCCCAAGGCCGTTGAAACGGCCGGGTGTTTTGTTCGCTACGAGCTTGTTCACAGGGTGCATGGCAATCTCAACATTCAGGTTTCGCCATTTAAGCGGCATTGCGTCAGGCGCGGTGCCAGTCGCCATGAAAGCTTAACGGCGTAGGATGGTTTAAAAGTACGCGTGCCACGGGCCCGTCGGCCAGGCTTTGCGCACGAAATATACCCAGAAACGACTTGCCTTGCTTGCCGTCAAGGCCGACCGTAAGCAGCCAGCCCTGGTTGGGGCCGGCTCCGGGCTCGGCAACGAATATTGGTTCGCCCAATTGGGTGTCTTCGCCCAGATCGGCAACCTGTTCTACGCCGCTTTGTACATCAATGCGGGCCAGGCCTTGATGAAACACGGTGGGGTGCGGGGCGGTAGTAAAGTATCCGACCTGGTGCCGGCGCGTGCTGTGCCGGGAATCCAGCATGGGAAACTCGCAGTTTCTGTCGCTAAGCAGGGTTTCGGTCAGTTTGCGCGGCACCGGGTCGACAATGTAACGGGTCAGCAGCCCGCTATGTTGCTGCAGGCCCTCGCGCCCTTGCATGACCGTACGTAGCGCAGCGTCTTGGCCCAAAAAGTGGTCGGGGGCGGCGTACGACACAAAATCCGCAATTATTTTGCCGCCTTCTTCGTAGGCATTCAGGCTGTGCCACATGAAGCGTGAAGGGGCTTCCAGAAACACGGGTTGCCGCTCGCCCTGGCGGTCGATAACCATGAGCAGATTGCCGTCATCGGGCTTCCAGCGCACGCTGTCCATATAACTATACGCACCACTTAGGTAGCGCAGCGGCGAGAAAATGGCTGGGTGCAGCAGTACCAGCGCGTACCGTTCGCTTAGAAACCAGTCGTGCACATAGACGCTGCGGGGTACTTCAAGGCGCTGGTGGGAAAGTAACTGCAGGTCGGCGCCGTGCTCGACCAAATGAATGTAGTTGCGTCTTCCGTACTCGAACGAAATCAGCGCCCATCGTCCGTTGGTGGGGTCGGTTTTGGTGTGGGCCTTGAAGTCCAGCTTTTGATCGGGCGGCCCCAAATGTTGTTCACTCAGCGTTTCAAGGTCTTTTGGGTTCAGGCCGTAGGGCAGCCCAATTTCGTCAAAGGCGTAAAGCCGCCCGTGCTTGCAAAATACGGTGACGCCGGCTTGAGTCTGAATGCGATGTCCGAAATTTTTTAAAATGCCTCCGGGGGCGCGAGTTGACCAGGTGGGCAGCACGAAACGCCCGGCCTGTTGTTCGCGCTGGAACTTGGCAGTGCGCACAAAACGGTTGCGATAGCGGACGCGGCCGTCGGGGCCGAAGCTGAAGGCCTGGATCAGGCCGTCGCCGTCAAGCAGGTGGCGTTTTCGCACCCCGCCCAGCTCGAAGCGGCCCGGGCCGTTGCGGTAAAGCGTGCCGCGCAGCCCCGCTGGAATCTCGCCTTGTACTTCGGGGTAATAGTCTTGTTCTTGCGTAACCGAGGCGGCCAGGCCGTCGCGATATTGGGTGATGCGCATGTTGTCTCCTGCCCGTTGACCTTGGGGTTTGCGCCATGCTAATATGGCTAGCTAACTACAAAAAGGCGGCGCAAGTTGTGCCGATTTTGTAGTTGATGCAAGTGTGTGGGGGTTTATTTAATAAGCTCTTTGCACACACCGGTTGCAACCCCCGCTCTTTTACAAGTTTTGTGTTAGGCGGTTATTGCAACTAGCAAGCAACCGCCTAAATTGTTTTTACGTTCTGAAACGTTTACCTAGCGTTCAAGAATAATAACGACCTAGGCGAAAAATTGGTACCTGTAGTGCTGGGTGCCCGAAGTTTTAGTACGTTCAATGCTCGCCCATTGCCTGGGCGCGTAAAAATCACAGGATGCGTAAAGGTTATGCCAACCATTAGTCAACTCGTGCGCAAGCCGCGCGAAGTCAGTCGCGCCAGCAGCAAGAGCCCCGCGCTCGAAAACTGCCCTCAGCGCCGTGGTGTTTGCACTCGTGTTTACACCACCACCCCTAAAAAGCCAAACTCGGCCTTGCGTAAGGTTGCCAAAGTGCGCCTCACCAATGGTTTCGAGGTTATCTCGTACATCGGCGGCGAAGGCCACAACCTGCAAGAGCACTCGGTAGTTCTGGTGCGCGGCGGTCGTGTCAAAGACTTGCCCGGTGTTCGTTACCACATCGTGCGTGGCTCGCTCGACCTGCAAGGCGTTAAAGACCGCAAGCAGGCGCGCTCCAAGTACGGTGCCAAGCGCCCCAAGAAAGCTTAAATTTTAATCGGCCGGTATTCGGTCGTATCAGTGCAGCCCTGGGTTTGCCCAAGGCATGTAAGTAGTCACCTCCATTGGGTGGCTGTGGCCGTGCAAGGCACGGTTCAACTGAACTGTCACAAGGAAGTTATAAAATGCCCCGTCGTCGCGAAGTTCCCAAACGTGAGATTCTCCCCGACCCCAAGTTCGGCAGCGTAGAGCTCGCCAAATTCATGAACGTCGTCATGTTGTCCGGTAAAAAAGCCGTCGCAGAGCGCATCATCTACGGCGCCTTTGATCACATCCAGGCTCGTACTGGCAAAGAGCCCATCGAAGTGTTCAATACCGCGATCAACAACATCAAGCCCGTCGTCGAAGTTAAAAGCCGTCGGGTGGGTGGCGCAAACTATCAAGTGCCCGTCGAGGTTCGTCCCGTGCGCCGCCTGGCTCTGGCCATGCGCTGGCTGCGCGAAGCTGCAAAAAAGCGCGGCGAAAAGTCCATGGATCTGCGCCTGGCCGGCGAATTGCTTGACGCATCTGAAGGGCGTGGCGGAGCAATGAAAAAACGCGAAGACACGCACAAAATGGCCGAAGCCAACAAGGCATTCAGCCATTTCCGTTGGTAATCTAAGGACTCACACATCATGGCCCGCAAAACCCCCATCGAGCGCTATCGCAACATCGGTATCTCTGCACACATCGACGCAGGGAAAACCACCACCACCGAGCGCATTCTGTTCTACACCGGCGTCAACCACAAAATTGGCGAAACCCATGAAGGCTCGGCCACCATGGACTGGATGGAGCAGGAACAAGAGCGTGGCATCACCATCACCTCGGCCGCAACCACAGCGTTCTGGCGCGGCATGGCGGGCGATCGTCCTGAGCATCGCATCAACATCATCGACACCCCCGGACACGTCGACTTCACCATTGAAGTCGAGCGTTCCATGCGCGTGCTCGATGGTGCTTGCATGGTTTATTGCGCAGTGGGCGGCGTTCAGCCCCAATCCGAAACCGTATGGCGGCAAGCCAACAAGTACGGCGTGCCCCGCCTTGCGTTCATCAACAAGATGGACCGCACCGGCGCCAACTTCTTCAAGGTTTACGACCAGCTCAAGCTGCGTCTTAAAGCCAACCCAGTGCCTATCGTCATCCCTATCGGTGCCGAAGACAACTTCAAGGGCGTGGTCGACCTGGTCAAGATGCGCGGCATCATCTGGGATGAAGCCAGCCAGGGCACAAAGTTCGAGTACGTCGATATTCCCGCCGAGCTTCAGGCCACGGCCGACGAGTGGCGTGAAAAGCTGGTCGAAGCTGCTGCCGAAGCCAACGAAGAGCTCATGAACAAGTACCTCGAGTCGGGCGAGCTCTCGGAAGAAGAAATCAACGAAGGCGTGCGTCTGCGCACCATCGCCGGCGAAATCCAGCCAATGTTGTGCGGCACGGCGTTTAAGAACAAGGGCGTACAGCGCATGCTCGACGCGGTTCTTGATTACCTGCCTTCGCCTATCGACATTCCTCCTGTACAAGGTCTCGACGACGACGGCAATGCCATCAGCCTGCCCGCCGACGACGATGCCAAGTTCTCGGCGCTGGCGTTCAAGCTCATGAGCGACCCGTTCGTGGGTCAGTTGACCTTCGTGCGTGTGTACTCGGGCGTGCTGCATGCCGGCGAAACCGTGTACAACCCGGTTAAAGGCAAAAAAGAGCGTATTGGCCGCATTCTGCAAATGCACGCCAACAACCGTGCCGAAATCAAAGAGGTTCTGGCGGGCGACATCGCTGCAGTCGTGGGCCTGAAAGACGTCACCACGGGCGAAACCTTGTGCGACGTCGGTCAGCACATCCTGCTCGAAAAAATGGAGTTCCCCGAGCCCGTTATTTCGCAGGCTGTTGAGCCCAAGACCAAAACCGACCAGGAAAAAATGGGCGTCGCCTTGTCGCGTCTTGCACAAGAAGACCCTTCTTTCCGCGTCACCTCCGACGAAGAGTCCGGCCAGACCATTATTTCCGGCATGGGCGAACTTCACCTCGAGGTTCTGGTCGACCGCATGCGTCGCGAGTTCGGTGTTGAAGCCAACATCGGCAAGCCGCAGGTGGCCTACCGCGAAACCATTCGCAAGACCTGCGAAGAGATCGAAGGCAAGTTCGTCAAGCAGTCGGGCGGCCGTGGTCAGTACGGTCACGTCGTGCTCAAGCTCGAGCCTCTCGAGCCGGGCGGCGGCTACGAATTCGTCGACGCGATCAAGGGTGGTGTGGTTCCTCGCGAATACATCCCCGCGGTCGACAAAGGTATCCAGGAAACCCTGCCTGCGGGTGTGGTGGCCGGCTACCCGGTGGTCGACGTCAAAGTTACGCTTTTCTTCGGTTCGTACCACGACGTCGACTCGAACGAAAACGCGTTCCGCATGGCTGCCTCCATGGCTTTCAAAGACGGTATGCGCAAGGCCAGCCCCGTGCTGCTCGAGCCCATGATGGCCGTTGAAGTCGAAACGCCTGAAGATTACGCCGGTACCGTCATGGGCGACTTGTCCTCGCGGCGCGGCATGGTTCAGGGCATGGAAGACATCCCCGGCGGTGGCAAGATCATCAAGGCCGAGGTGCCTCTGGCCGAAATGTTCGGTTATTCGACCAGCTTGCGTTCGCAGACCCAAGGTCGGGCAACCTACAGCATGGAGTTCAAGCAGTACGCTGAGGCTCCCAAGAACGTCGCTGAAGAAGTCATCAGCGCACGCGGCAAATAAGTAATTAGGGTTTCCGCCCACCACTTCAGTGGTGGGCGGCAAAAAATTGTTGTTTCCTTGAAAATATTGATGGGATGAATCATGGCAAAAGGTAAGTTTGAGCGGACTAAACCGCACGTAAACGTAGGAACGATCGGCCACGTTGACCACGGCAAAACGACGCTGACGGCGGCGATCACAACGGTGCTGGCCAAAGAGTTCGGCACGGGCGACGCCAAGGG
>NZ_DATJBQ010000144.1:0-16235 GCF_035515275.1 Pusillimonas sp. | reverse complement strand
AACAAGGTCGACTTGCCTGCGCCGTTCAGGCCCAGCACACCAATTTTGGCGCCCGGGAAAAAAGACAGTGAAATATCGCGCAGAATCTGCCGTTTTGGGGGCACGATCTTGCCGACCCGATTCATTGTGTAAACGTATTGAGCCATGACTTCAGTTCAGGGGGTTGCCAAAAAAACGTTGGAGAAGCCCCAGATTGTAGGCCCTCTAACAAAATAAAACCCAACCAGCAAGACGTTGCGCAGCGCGTCATGCACTACAATAATTGCGTTTTCCTACGATCGCCCCCTGCCAATCAGCCTTCCAGGCGTTCAATATTATGTCCACCGACCAGCACCCCCCTCTTGTATTTACCGCCGAAGAACTCGACATGCTGGGCCGCACTGCCGACGCGCTAAGCGCTTACATGGGCAAACCGGTACTAGCCGAGATTATCGACGCCCAAGAAACCGGGTTCGAGTGGGCCTTGTTCGCCGTACCTCTTGAAACCGGAGAAGACGCTCGCGACCTGGTCACCGTGCAGGTCGGTGGCGCGGGGGCTCGCATTATCGGCCACCAGGGCGGACTGCAAATCGCCGACGGCGACACGTACCAGTGTCTGTATCTGTGGGCCATACAATTGTCGGACATTGAAGGGGTGCGCTTTATCAAGGTTGACGACGAAGGCGAAGAAGTGGCCTGGAGCGACGACCTTGGCAGCATGCTGCCATTTGCGCTGAGCGAAGCGCCTCTGCCTCCCGACGACGATCTGGACATGGATCTGGACGACGACCCCTCGGGCCAGCCCCCCACCCTGCACTGACCTTACATAGCAGCTTACACGCCCAGCGGGCGCGACGTGCGTATGTCGCGCAAATACAGTGCCACACCCACCGGCCACATCAGTGCCACCAGCAGGCGGCTGCGCAAGCCGTGCAGGCTGCGACCGCGTGGCAGGGCTTGCCCGTTGCGTTTTATGTGCAACGAGAAACGAGTGTAGCGGGCCGCGGCAGCGAAGAACTCTTGAGGCCGGTATTTGAACCACGGCAGGCACTCGACCACCGTGTCTTGCGCCAGCAGCCAGAGCCCCAGCGCATGTGAGGCGCCGCCCGTACTGCGGCTATGGCCTGTCAGTGACTCGCCGTCGCCTTCGTAATACACGCGAAACACCTGATTGACGAAACGCGTTAAATACCCGGCGCGCGCCATGGCGCGCCAGACCACACTTTCGGGCACGAAGCCCGGAATATCTTCAGGGAAGGGAAAGCGACGCAAGACCTCGGTGCGCATGCAGCCGAATTTCTCGCCCTTGACGTGGTGCTTGAACGACATGTCGATAGAGGTGGTGTCGAATACGTCGGAAGGGAACATATCGCCCACAATGTGCCCGTCGGGGCGCGCGCACAAACCGGTGATGGCCACAAAGGCCGACCGCTCGCTTGGATCCATGGCGCTCCAGGCCTGAGCCATGACATACAGCGCGTTCATATCAAGGCTGTCGTCGCTGTCGAGCGCCACAATCAACTCGCCACGTGCTTCGCGCACGCCATGATTGAACGCCGTTTTTTTATGCGCGTTTTCTTGCCATATGTAGCGGATGGGAAAACGCGCCTGCTGCTGCCACTGCATGACAAGCTCACGCGTATTGTCGGTAGAGCCGTCGTCGATCACCAGCCATTCGAAATCTTGAAAGGTTTGTTCGGCCAGCGAGTTATACACACGTGCCAATGTGTGTGCACGGTTGAACGTTGGGGTCAGTACGGTGAAAAGATGGCGCCGGTAAGACATAGTTATTTGAATTATGCGTCGATGCTGGCCCATGCCCAGCATGGTTACAAAAGCACGGTACAGCCATAATAGGCCAAAAAAAAACCATGAGTAAAGAACTCATGGTTTTTTGCCATTGCAACATGAAGACACAGATTACGCGCGCTTCACTTTTTCGAGCATTTTGAATACACCCTTGGGCGAATTCACAAAAAGGCGTTTAAAGGCCTTGCCCAGGCACCGACGCTCAAGCGTATTGCGCCGCGTACGTTTAATTTCTGCCATGTCGGCTCCAGTAAAATAGTGCGTTATAAAACCCCCCATTCTACCGCATTTGGGGGCTTCCTCAAAGCAACCGCGTCTTGGGCACGCCCAAAGCGTTCGGCTTACCATATTGCCATGAGCTCACAGATCCGCATATTCGGCGCACGCCAGAACAACCTCAAAAACCTTGACGTCAGCATCAACACGGGCGAACTGACCGTTCTGACCGGCGTTTCCGGTTCGGGCAAAAGCTCGTTGGCGTTTGACACCCTCTACGCCGAGGGGCAGCGACGCTACGTGGAAACCTTCTCGCCTTACGCGCGCCAGTTTCTTGACCGCATGGACAAGCCGCAGGTCGACCGCATCGAGGGCATATTGCCCGCTATCGCCATAGATCAGGTCAACCCGGTGCGCAATTCGCGCAGCACGGTCGGCACCATGACCGAGCTGAACGACCACCTTAAGCTGCTGTACGCCCGCATGGGCAGGCTGTACTGTCAGTGCTGCGGCACACGCGTCGAACGAGACAGCCCGCAGTCGATTCATGATCGGCTGGCCATGCTTGCCCGGGGCAACGGCCCACGCCTGACCGTCACTTTTCCGGTAACCATACCCGCCAACTTCACTGAAGACGAAGTAGTGGGCTATCTGAACCAGCAGGGTTACACCCGCATTCATCACGAGGAGACCACTGCCGCACCGGTTGCTGCGGCGGGTAAAGCCAAGGGCAAGCGCGGCAAGCCGGTAGCCAAGGCAAATGCCGCCCCCGCGCGCCTGCGTGTGCTACATGTGGTTCAAGACCGTTTTCGCCTTGGCAACGCCGAGCCCGAGCGCATCATGGAAGCGCTGGATGCGGCATTAAAACAAGGCGACGGCCACCTTACCATTTATGCATCCGGACCCGACGATGCCGACGAAACCGCGTGGCGCTTCAGCAGCCGCTTGCATTGTGCGCACTGCGACATCGAGTACGCCCCGGCCCTGCCCAGCGCATTCTCGTTCAATTCCCCCTTGGGGGCGTGCGAGGCTTGCCGGGGCTTTGGCCGGGTCATGGGCATTGACTACGGCCTGGTGGTGCCTGACGAAAAAAAGACCTTGCGCGGCGGCGCCATAAAGCCCTGGCAAACCAACAGCTACAAAGAATGCCAGGCCGAAATGGAACAATACGCCCCGGCGGCCGGTGTGCGTCTGGACACCCCCTGGCACGACCTCTCAGACAGCGAAAAAGAATGGGTGGTGGGTGGCACCCCCGACTGGAAAGGCGGCCCGCGCGCCTGGAAAACCCAATGGTATGGCGCCCAGCGCTTCTTTGACTGGCTTGAATCGCGCGCCTACAAAATGCACGTGCGCGTTTTGCTTTCGAAATACCGCAGCTATACGCCCTGCCCGGCCTGCGGCGGCTCGCGCCTGAAACCTGATGCCACGCTTTGGCGGCTGGGCAACGACCCGGCCCCACTTGACGGACGTTACCCGCGCTTCATGCCCGTGCATGCGCGCTGGACCCAAGAGCAGCTGGACGCCCTGCCAGGCCTGGGCGTTCACGATCTGATGCACCTGCCCATAGACCGGGTTCGTCGCTTCTTTGACACGTTGAGTTTCGGCGAGCAAATGGACGCGGCCATCGGGCTGCTGATGGACGAAGTGCGCTCCCGCCTGAAGTTCCTGTGCGATGTCGGCCTGGGTTACCTCTCACTTGATCGACAAAGCCGCACGCTGTCGGGCGGCGAGGTGCAGCGCATCAACCTGACTACCGCGCTGGGCACCTCGCTGGTCAACACTTTATTCGTACTGGACGAGCCCTCGATCGGCTTGCACCCGCGCGACATTCACCGCATTGTCCAAGTCATGCATCGGCTGCGAAGCAACGGAAATACCTTGGTGGTGGTCGAACACGACCCCCAGGTCATGGTGGCGGCAGACCGCATTATGGACATTGGTCCGGGCCCGGGCGAACGCGGCGGCCGGATCGTGTTCGACGGCACTCCCGGCCAATTGCGCGAAGGCCACACGCTGACGGCCGATTACCTTGCCGGGCGCTTGTCGGTCGAGGCGCCGCGCCCCATGCCGGTGGCACACAACACACCCAAGCTATTGCTCGAGGGCGTAACCGCCAACAATCTTCAAGACATTTCGGTGGCAATTCCACTGGGCCGTCTGGTTTGCCTGACCGGCGTTTCAGGGTCGGGCAAATCCACCCTGGTACAAGACGTGCTGTATCCCGCCTTGCTCAAGCGACAAGGAAAGCCGGTCGAAGCGCCGGGCGCACACCGGCACTTGCTGGGCGCAGAACAAATTGCCGAGGTCGTCCTGGTTGACCAGACGCCCATCGGCAAGACCGCCCGCTCCAACCCTGCCAGCTTCGTCGGCGCCTTTGACCCCATACGCAAGCTGTTCGCTCAGGCCCCGCTTTCCAAAGAGCGCGGCTATACGCCAGGAACCTTCAGCTTCAACACCGGCGACGGCCGTTGTCCCACCTGCGGCGGCACGGGTTTTGAACACGTTGAAATGCAGTTTCTGTCAGATGTATACCTGCGTTGCCCCGACTGCGACGGCAAGCGGTTCCGGCCCGAAGTACTTGAAGTGCGGGTCGAACACCTGGGCCGCAGCGCCTCGATAGACCAGGTACTGGACATGACGGTCAGCGAAGCGCTCGAGTTCTTCGGCGGGCTGCGCGACGTGCAATACGGCCTGGCTCCCCTGGCCGACGTAGGGCTGGAGTACGTGCGTCTTGGGCAACCCGTACCAACCCTGTCGGGGGGCGAAGCCCAGCGGCTGAAACTGGCGGGCCACCTGGCCGCTGCGGCACGCAGCGGCATCTCAAGCGCCCGCGTAGCCAAAAAGGGCAGCTTGTTCCTGTTCGACGAGCCCACCACGGGTCTGCACTTCGACGACATCGCCCGCCTGATGCGCGCCTTTCGCAAGCTTTTGGCGGCCGGGCATTCGCTGCTGGTCATCGAGCACAATCTGGACGTTATCCGCGCGGCCGACTGGCTGATAGACCTGGGCCCCGAAGGCGGGGATGCGGGCGGACGAGTTGTGGGTACGGGAACGCCGCAGCAACTGATGGACAACCCGGCCTCGCACACGGGGCAGGCTCTTCGCGACTATGCGCAGAACGTCATTGTTTCGGCTGCGCCTGCCGCAGCGGGCGACACCGTCCGGGCCGCCGATGCCGCCCTGGCCGAGCCGCAAGCCACCTACGCTGACCACGCGGGCACACCGCTGCAATCCATCTTGCGGCGAGGCCGAACCCAAGCGCCGACCATCGACATCATCAACGCGCGCGAACACAACCTCAAGGGCATCGACGTTTCGATTCCGCGTGACACATTTACCGTCATTACCGGCGTTTCGGGCTCGGGCAAATCCACGTTGGCGTTCGACATCCTCTTCAATGAAGGCCAGCGCCGCTATCTCGAGTCGCTGAATGCATACGCACGCGCCATCGTTCAGCCGGCAGGCAAGCCCGATGTCGACGCCATCTATGGCATTCCGCCCACGGTCGCCATCGAGCAGCGCACCAGCCGCGGCGGGCGCAAGTCCACGGTCGCCACCATGACCGAGATTCACCACTTCCTGCGCCTGCTCTACGTAAAGTTGGGCACCCAGATGTGCCCCGACTGCAAGGTGCCGGTGGAACCCCAAACGGCCGAGCAAATCGCTGCACAACTCATGCGCGAGCACCGAGGCCGCCACATCGGCCTGCTTGCGCCGCTGGTAACGGCCCGCAAAGGCTATTACACCGACCTGGCAAAATGGGCGGCGGCAAAGGGCCATACCCATCTGCGGGTCGACGGGCGGTTCATTCCCGTTTCCCCCTGGCCCCGCCTGGATCGCTACAAAGAACACACCATCGAACTGCCGGTCGCTGACCTGGTGGTCGACCCCAAGCACGAGCTTGAGCTTCGGCAAGCCATACGCAAGGCGCTGGAACACGGCCACGGTACGCTAACCGTGTTGCCGGGCCTTACCGCCGATACCGATGCGCCGCTGGACGCACGCCGTGCCACGGGCATCGACGAGTCGGCTCCAGCCATCAGTTTTTCCGTGAAGCGTGCCTGCCCGTGCTGCGGCACCAGCTTTCCCGAGCCCGACCCGCGCCTGTTCTCTTACAACTCCAAGCATGGCTGGTGTCCCGGCTGCTTTGGTACCGGCCTGCAGCTAAAAGGCTTCGATGAAGAACAAACCGGCGAAGAAACCAACTGGAACGCCTGGTACGACGGCCCCGCCCAAACCTGCACGACGTGCGACGGCGAGCGCCTGAACCGCGTCGCCCGCGCCTTCCTGTGGCGTGACCGGTCTATTGCAAAGCTTGCTGCGTTTTCCGTTTCCGAAGCGCACACCTTCTTTCGCGCACTGGTCACACGCGGGCGCGAAGAAGAAATCGCCCGCGACATACTTACCGAAATCCGCGGCCGCCTCGACTTCATGCAAGAGGTGGGGTTAGGCTACCTGGCCCTGGATCGCGCCGCGCCCACCCTATCGGGCGGCGAAGCCCAGCGTATCCGTCTTGCCGCGCAACTGGGCTCCAACCTGCAAGGTGTGTGCTATGTGCTCGACGAACCCACCATCGGCCTGCACCCGCGCGACAATCGCATCCTGCTCAACGCGCTGGCCAGGCTGGAACAAAACGGCAACACACTGGTGGTGGTAGAGCACGACGAAGACACCATACGCCGCGCATCGCACGTGATCGACATCGGCCCCGGCGCCGGTGTGCGGGGTGGACGCGTGGTGGCAGAAGGCACGGTCGAAGACATCATGCAGGCGCCAGCCTCGCTGACCGGCAAGTATCTTCGTCACCCGCTCGTTCACCCTTTGCAGGCACGGCGCCCTATCGACGGCGACACAACCATGATGACCGTACGCGGCGCCTACCTGCACAATCTGCACAACGTAGATGCTCAGATTCCCATTGGCCGCCTAAGCGTCATTACCGGTGTTTCGGGTTCCGGAAAATCCACCCTGGCGCGCGACGTCTTGCTGGACAACCTGGCGCGCGCCGTGGCCGCACGCACGGAACACACCGCCTGGCAGGGCTGCACCAGTATCGAAGGCTGGGAGCACATAGACCGCGTACTCGAAGTAGACCAGACTCCTATCGGCAAAACACCGCGTTCCTGCCCCGCCACCTACGTGGGCTTCTGGGACGACGTGCGCAAGCTGTTCGCCGAAACACGCGACGCCCGCGTGCGCGGCTGGACTGCCGCACGCTTCTCGTTCAATACCGGCGACGGCCGCTGCCCCATCTGCGAAGGCCAGGGCATGCGTACCATCGAGATGAGCTTTCTGCCCGACGTCAAAGTGCCCTGCGACGCCTGCAACGGAGAGCGCTTTAATCGAGACACCTTGAACGTGACCTGGGCCGACAAGAACGCCGGCGAAGTCCTGAACATGGAAGTAGACGACGCCATCGAATACTTCAGCGCCCACTCCCGCATTTTGCGCCCCTTGCGCTTGATGCAGGACGTAGGCCTGGGATACCTCACACTGGGCCAGCCTTCGCCCACCCTATCGGGCGGTGAGGCTCAGCGCATCAAGCTGGTTACCGAACTGACCAAGGCCCGCCTGACCGACGGCGTCATAAAAACCGGCCGCGCCTCGCGCATTCCACACACACTGTACGTGCTCGATGAACCCACAGTGGGGCTTTCAATGGCCGACGTGGAAAAGCTGACACATGTGCTGCATCGCCTGGTGGAAGCAGGCAATACCGTCGTGGTCATTGAACACAACCTGGACGTCATCGCAGAAGCCGACTGGATCATAGACATGGGCCCCGAAGGCGGCACCGGCGGCGGTCGACTGGTTTCCGCCGGCACCCCCGAACACGTCATGGCGATGAAGGATCAATCCCACACCGGGCGCGTACTGGCCGAATTCATGGAAACAGCACCCCAAACTTCGTAAAAACCAGGCGTGGTGCGGGGTGCCGGCCTGACCATCAGCCGGCAAACCGGCCGAACCCGATCCATTGAATCGCATCGGCAGCGGCCGCCATCCCCATGGAGGCCGTGATCGCCACCGCCGATCCATAACCCGCGCAAGACAAGCCCTGCAACCCGACCCCACCCAATTCCCGTGGCTGAGGATCCGCCCATTGCTGCGGCAAAATAGCCGGCTGATCGAACCACAACGCCCGAACGCCCATGCGCGGCACCCGCTTGAGCGCCTTGCCGTTGGCGTCCGAGCCCTTCGGATACCCATGATGGCGTCGCAACGTAGCGCGCAGCTTCGCCAGCAACGCATCGTTCAAGGCCGTGGAAAGATCGCCCGCCCTCAAGGCCAGCACATTCGTCTTGCCCCCGGCCCCGCCACACACCAGAATCGGCACCTTAAGGCGGCGTGCTTCAAGGATCATGGCGATCTTTGCAGTGGCCTGGTCCGTACAATCAATCAGCACGTCAAACCCAGGCGCCAGCAGCTCGGCAACATTTTCGGGCGTAACGAAATCGTCGATTAAATGCAGCTTGCAATGCGGATTGATGCCATGCACCCGCGCCGCCATGGCATTGATTTTGGACTGACCCAGCGTATCGCTAAGTGCGTGCAACTGCCGGTTAATATTTGATTCGGCAACATGATCCATGTCGATAAGCGTCAATCGCCCCACGCCCGAACGCGCCAGGGCCTCGGCGCACCACGAGCCCACACCGCCTATGCCTGCGACCGCCACATGGGCACCAGCCAGCTTGCGCAGCGCATCGACTCCGTACAAACGCTCGAGCCCGCCAAACCGGCGTTCAAGATCAGCCATATCGGCCGGTTCGTCAGGCACAATCCGGGTAGCGGGAATTTCCATAGACCTAAGCAAAATGCCCGCATCGCCACGCCGGGCAACGGGTTCGGGGTTAAAATTAAAAGCTGCCATCGAATATTAGACCATGCCCCACCGGCCCAATTTCAAACCGTGAACTCCTCTGCTTCGCTCGAATCCCTGTTTGCCGCCTCCGGCGCCAGCTTCCGCCTGCTTACCGAAGAACAACGTCAGGCCTCGCTCGACGCCAGCCTGGCTCACTGGAACGGACGTGACGACCTGTGGGTATACGGATACGGCTCCTTGGTGTGGCGCCCCGAGTTCGAGTTCGTCGAGCGCCGTTTCGCCCTGCTTCGCGGTTACCACCGCTCTTTATGCCTGTGGTCACGCGTCAACCGGGGCACGCCCGAACGACCCGGCCTGGTGTTCGGGTTGGATATCGGCGGCTCCTGCCGGGGCATGGTGTACCGAATTGCCGCCCAGAACGTTCCACACACCCTGACCCAACTCTGGAAGCGCGAGATGCCCAGCGGCGCCTACCTGCCCAAATGGCTTGCCTGCGCCACCGGGCCCGGCAGCGTCAAGGCGCTGGCATTTGTCATGGACCGCAGCCAGGACGCCTACGTCAGCGGCCTGACACACGAGCAGTTGGTGGCCATCGTGCGTGACGCCCACGGCACCTACGGCTCGTGCACCGAATACGTGCTGGAAACCGCCCAGGCCTTGAAAGACGCCGGCATTCACGACCGCAAGCTCGACGGCCTGGTACACGAATTGCGAACCCCGCACGCCGCCCGATCTTAGGCAAAGCCGCCGAGCGTAGCGATTTGCGTCGAACGGGTAGAATGATTCTTTCTCCGCCCACCGAAACAAGCTAAAGATCATCCATGTCCATTGCCGATTTGCGCCAGGTATACGACAAGAGCGTGTTGCTCGAATCTTCTCTGGCGGCCTCCCCGCTGGACCAATTTTCCAAGTGGTTCGACGAAGCCCTGAAGGCCGACGTGATCGAGCCCAACGCCATGACCCTGGCCACCGCCGACGCCCAGGGCAGGCCGTCGGCCCGTGTTGTCTTGCTTAAGGGCATCGACAAACAGGGGCTGGTGTTCTTTACCAACTACGAGTCACGCAAAGGCAACGAGCTGGCCGCCCAGCCGCATGCCAGCCTTCTGTTTTTCTGGCCCACCCTGCAGCGTCAGGTGCGCCTGGAAGGCCTGGTGGAAAAAGTCACGCCAAGCGAGTCGGACCAGTACTACAACAGCCGCCCGCTGGGCTCTCGCATCGGGGCCTGGGCCTCGCCCCAAAGTCGGCCCACCACCCGCGACGAGCTCGAGGCTCGCAGCCGTGAGCTGGCCGAATCCATGGGCGAACAACCCGCCCGGCCATCGCACTGGGGGGGATATCGCCTGCTTCCGCAGCGGGTCGAGTTCTGGCAGGGCCGCCCCTCGCGGCTTCACGACCGCCTTGTGTATCAGCGCGACGAACACGGCACCTGGCAAGTAACACGCCTTGCGCCCTGATCTATGACAGCACTTGCACCCGATTTTGATGCCGCTTTTTTTCGATCCGCCCTGGGGCGATTTGCCAGCGGGGTCACGATCATTACCACGCAAAGCCACGACGGCACTCAACCTATTGGCCTGACGATAAGTTCGTTCAACTCGGTGTCTCTGGAGCCACCCATGGTGTTGTGGACCTTATCGAACAAGGCGTCGTCCGGGGTGCATTTTGAACGCGCCGAACGCTACACAATACATGTGCTCTCGGCCCGCCAGCTACACCTGGCTCGCCAGTTTGCCGGCGGCCCGCAAGAAGAGCGCTTCAAGGGCGTGGCGGTTACCCGTGCCCCCAATGGCGCAGTGATGCTTGATGACCCAGAATGTGCCGCGTGGTTTGAATGTTATAACCTTCGCCGCCATGAAGCCGGCGATCACATTATTTTTATCGGACAGGTCGAGCGCTGCCAACGCTCGACGCATCAACCGCTGGTTTACCATGCGGGCGCCTTCGACCTGACCCCTTCCAATTAGCCTTCGTCCGACCGCCTTAACTTAGCTTAACCATGAACGATTTCATTCTGACCCTTTCCTGCCCTGACCGCATCGGCATCGTCCATAGTGTGACAGGCTGGCTACTGGGGCTGCACGGTAATATTATTGACGCCCAGCAATTTGGCGACATCGACGAAGAGCGATTTTTCTTGCGGGTGCATTTCAAGCTGCCACTGCCGGCCACCGTCGAGTCGCTGGAAGAAAGCTTTGCATCGGTGGCTGAACGCTTCAGCATGGATGCCCATATTTACGACGCCAATCGCAAGGCCAGGCTATTGATACTGGTCAGCCGCCAGGGTCACTGCCTGAATGACCTGCTGTTTCGTACACACAGCGGGCAACTGCCTGTCGAGATCGCTGCCATCGCATCCAATCATAACGATTACGCCTCGATGGCGGCCTCGTACGACATTCCGTTTCATCACCTGCCGGTTGACGCAGAAACCCGCCCCCAGCAAGAGCAACAAATACTCGATCTGGTTGACGCCCACCAAATCGACCTCGTCGTGCTGGCACGATACATGCAGATTTTGTCGGCGGACATGTGCAAGGCGCTTTCAGGCCGTGCCATTAATATTCACCACAGTTTCTTGCCCAGCTTCAAGGGCGCGCGGCCGTATCACCAGGCCCACGCGCGCGGGGTCAAGATTATTGGCGCCACCGCCCACTACGTCACGTCGGATCTGGACGAAGGCCCCATTATTGAACAGGACATCGAGCGGGTGGATCATGCCATGAGCGCACGCCAACTTACACAAGTAGGCAGCGACGTTGAGTCGCTGGTGCTGGCGCGAGCGGTGCGTTACCACGTCGAACACCGCATTTTGCTCAACGGCAGCCGCACCGTCGTTTTCAAGTAAACAAGCCGCTCAACGACTCAATTCGTTCGACACGGCCGCTTCGTTGCGCAGCCAAGCCTCAAAGGCCAGCAAAGCCTCAGAAGGCTTCTCCTGACCCGGGTAACTGAAGTAATACGCTTCGCGCATCGGCAAGACGCCGGGGTCTGCCGCCGTTAATTGCCCGCCCGCCAAGGCCTGGCGGGCCAGGAACCTGGGCACCAACGCCACCCCCATACCCGCCTGAGCGGCTGCCAGCAACATGGTGAAAAGCTCGTAGCGCGGCCCCGCCCCGACCGACGCTGGGCAGTCGCGCCCCTGTTTTCGATACCACTCGCGCCACACATCGGGCCGCGACATCATATGCAGATGCACCACGCCGGCCATGCCTTCGGGGTGCCCCTCGATGACCTCACGCACGGCAGGCGTGCAGACCGGCACCAGCTCCTTTTCATCAAACAGCTTGAATCCGACTGTTCCGGGCCACAACTGCGTCGCATGATACACAGCGGCATCGAAAGGATGGTCGTTGAATTGAAAGGGACGGGTGCGCACCGAAAGGCTGACCGCAACGTCGTCGTGGTCGCGCTGAAACCCTGCCAGGCGCGGTACAAGCCAGGTGGTGGCCAGGGTGGGCAATACGGCGATGTGCAGGCTGCGCCCCAGACCTGCGCGCGAGATCAGGCCGAAAGTATCTTTTTCGAGTTGATCCAGATGATGCCGCACCCGAGCGGCGTATTCCGCCCCGGCGTCGGTCAGGGCAATGCGCCGCCGTACCCGGGTAAACAACTGTACGCCCAAACGTTCTTCAAGGCCGGCCACCTGCCGAAACACCGCACTGTGGGTCAGAGAAAGCTCTTCGGCCGCCCGCGAGAACGACCCCAGCCGGGCGGTGGCTTCAAATGCCTGCAAGGCGCCCAAATTGGGTATACCGTGTCTCATGGGTTGACGTTCATAAATTGCACTATATTGTGCGTTTTTATCAATTGCACTGTGCGGTTAAATCACATTAGAATAGTTTAAACCTAAACATATTCGATACGGAGCAAACTATGTCGGCGTCCTTCAACTGGGAAGACCCCCTTTTACTCGACTCGCAGCTTACTGAAGACGAGCGCATGGTGCGCGAGGCAGCACGCGCTTACGCCCAAGACAAACTGGCGCCACGCGTGCTCGAGGCATTTCGCAACGAAAAAACCGACGCCTCCATTTTTACCGAAATGGGCGAGCTGGGCCTGCTGGGCCCCACCATTCCCGAAGCATACGGCGGCTCGGGCCTGAACTACGTATGCTACGGCCTTATCGCCCGCGAAGTCGAACGCATCGATTCGGGCTACCGCTCGATGATGAGCGTGCAATCCTCGCTGGTCATGGTGCCCATTAACGAATTCGGCACCGAAGAGCAAAAACAAAAATATCTGCCCAAGCTAGCCACCGGCGAGTGGATCGGCTGCTTCGGCCTTACCGAACCCAACCACGGCTCCGACCCTGGCAGCATGGAAACCCGCGCTGTTAAAACCGGCAGCGGCTACACGCTTACGGGCAATAAAATGTGGATCACCAACTCGCCTATCGCCGATGTATTTGTCGTGTGGGCCAAAGTGGTCGGCGGCGACGACGACGGCAAGATCCGCGGCTTCATACTCGACAAAGGCCTTAAGGGCCTTAGCGCACCAGCCATCCACGGCAAGGTCGGCCTGCGCGCCTCAATCACAGGCGAAATCGTCATGGACGAGGTCGAAGTGCCCGCCGATGCCATGATGCCCGGCGTTTCCGGCCTGCGTGGCCCCTTCACCTGCCTGAACTCGGCCCGCTACGGCATCGCCTGGGGTGCGCTGGGCGCCGCCGAAGACTGCTGGCACACTGCCCGCCAATACACCCTGGACCGCAAGCAGTTCGGCCGCCCCCTGGCCGCCAACCAGCTTATCCAGAAGAAACTGGCCGACATGCAAACCGAAATCACCCTCGGCCTGCAAGGCTGCCTGCGCCTGGGCCGCATGAAAGACGAGGGCACAGCCGCCGTTGAAATCACTTCCATCATGAAACGCAACTCTTGCGGCAAGTCGCTTGATATTGCCCGCATGGCGCGCGACATGCTGGGCGGCAACGGCATCTCCGACGAATTCGGCGTGGCCCGCCACCTGGTCAACCTTGAAGTTGTCAACACCTACGAAGGCACCCACGACGTTCACGCCCTGATTCTGGGTCGTGCGCAGACAGGTATTCAGGCGTTCTATTAATACCTAATACGGCCATGCCGCTTCGGCTACGTCCAAGCGTCAGCAATACCGCAGCGCCCGCCTTTAACAGGCGGGCGTTTTTTATGAGCGCGTCGGTTAACAGAAGCCAGTTTTAGGGTATTCCCCGTGTTCTCTACGGAAGATTGCTGTTGTAGGCTTGCATTACATACAAAACTGTATGCAAAATAATACGGAGACACAACATGCGGTCCTTACCTTTCAAACTCGTGGTCGGGCTTGCCCTGGCGGTGGCAGGCCAGAGCGCTTCAGCGGAAGTCAAAGTAGGTTATATCGGCTCGTTCTCGGGCCCTACAGCGATGCTCGGGCAAGAACAATACGACGGCTTTATACTGGGCATAGAAATGGCAAACGCCCAGCCCGGCAGCGTTCCAATTAAAGTGATTCGGGAAGATGACCAGTTTCGGCCCGAGATCAGCATGCAGGCCACACGCAGATTGCTGGAGCAGGAAAAAGTGGACGCCATGGTGGCACCGGGCTCGACCCAATTGCTGATGGCGAGCCTGCCACGCTTGAGCGAAAGCGGAAAAGTGGTGTTCTCGACCCTTTCTGGCCCTGCTGTTTTGGCGGGCGAAAAATGTCAGCGCAATGTGTTCGTTACTGCCTACCCGTCGGACGGCCCGGCGGAAGCGATGGGCGAATATGTGAAAAAGCAGGGTTTCAAGAACGTGTTTTTGATGACGTCCAATTATCAGGGCGGTAAAGACATGATCGCCGGCTTCAAGCGTCATTACACTGGCAACATTGCCGAAGAAATTTACACACAGTTGGGCCAGACAGATTATTCGGCCGAAATTACCCAGATACAGCTTGCCAAGCCGGACGCCGTATTTGTGTTCTACCCTGGCGGCATGGGTATCAACTTCACCAAGCAGGCGGCACAGGCCGGGCTGCTGCCTTCGCTGCCCGTGTTTTCGGTGTTTACCGTTGACCCCACGACGCTTCCTGCCATTGGCGCCAGTGCGAACGGCATCACGACCAGCGTAGTTTGGGACGCCGAGCTCGACAACCCCGCCAGCAAGGCCTTCGTCAAGGCGTTCTCTGAGAAATACAAGCGCGCTCCCAGTCACTGGGCCGCCGTCAGCTATGACACCGCTCAACTATTGAGTACAGCACTTCGCAGTATCGATAGCGACGTTTCCGATGACGCCAAGCTTATCCAGGCGGTGAAAAAAGCCGGTACAGAGTTCGATTCGGTACGTGGCTCGTTCAGCTTCAACCACAACAACATGCCCATCCAGGACTACTACATCTACCAGTACTCCGATGACAAGGGCCAGATCGTCGCCAAACCGATGGGCACGGCCTTAAAAGATCATAAAGACTCGTACGGATCGCAGTGCTCGATGAGCTAGGCCAACCGCCTCACCACAACGGCCGCTGACGCGGCCGTTGTCTTGTATAAAAACAGCATCAGGGCTGCCGGTACATTTTTGGATCAGACTACAAGCGCCTTAGCCGCGACACGCCAAGACTGTGTCAGCAACGCCTGGCGGCAAAGAATGAGTCATGCAGCGCGATTCGGTTCTTGAGTCGCAACTGACCGATGCCTTCCGGCTGGAACAGTACGCCCAGTTGGGTCTTGGCCGTTGCGCGCGCCTGCGTATTGGCTGCTTGGACCGGCATCCACACTATTTGTCGGGTTCGTAGATCAAGTTTTCGGTTTTCATGGACGGTACATTGGTAGCCGTGCCGTTCACCCACGACATCCGGGCCGGGCGCGACGCATCGCCCCCGGTGTTGAACTCTATTTTTATACCCAGGCCCTGAGCCGCAATGGCCAGCGCTGCCGGACGGAATTCGGGATTCGCATCCAGCATCAAGCCCAAGGCCGCATCGATAAGATGGAACTCCAGAATGTGCTTGGCCAGTTCACCGTCGCGGGCGATGGACGCCTCAAGCAGCAGTCTGTCGATTTCGCAGAACTCTTCAGGCGCTCGCGGCCGACTGAAATAAATACGCTGGTGACGAATGATCTTGAGATAAATGGACTCGATCATCTCCCGTATGGCTTGCGGGTAGTACACCAACACAGCCTCATGAAAACGATGATGAGCATTTTGAAACTCTTTGGTGCGCTCGGCACCTTCGCGCATGCTCTCCAGCGCGTCGGCCATCTCGGCCAGATCCGAGTCAGTCAGCTTGTGCGTCACGGCCGCGACCAGCGGCGGCTCGATCAGCAACCTTACCGCGTACAGCTGCTCGGTTTCTTCGAAGGTCACAGGGGCAACCTCCATGCCGCGATTGGTCGCTGCCACGACCAATCCTGTTTGCTGCAATCGGTTCAACGCTTCGCGCAGCGGCGTTCTGCTGACATCCAGGTCGT
>NZ_DATJBQ010000143.1:0-13551 GCF_035515275.1 Pusillimonas sp. | reverse complement strand
TTTTGTCGGGGCCCGGCTATACCACCTTGCCCCTCGAGGTCTTCTCCAGGGTGCGCCTGGGGCTGAAACCCGAAATCAACGCCCTGGCTACCTTGTTCATTGTGGTCGTGGGCCTGTGTGTGATTGCCGCCAGCAAAGTGCAATGGCGCAAAGAGGAAACCTGAGAAACATGAATACCATACGTCTGTACGGCCTGAAGCGTTGCAGCACCTGCGTCAAAGCCATGTCCTGGCTTCAAGAGCAAGGTATTGCGTACGAATTTACCGACTATCGCGATCAGCCCGTGCCGGCGTCCACGCTCAGCGATTGGCAAGCCCAATTGGGCGGTTGGGAAAAACTGGTCAACCGGGCGTCCATGACATGGCGCAACCTGCCTGACGAGCGCAAGACGCCTCAAGGTGATGAACAGTGGCTGGGATTGATCGCCGAGTTTCCTGCATTAATCAAACGGCCTGTACGTGTCGACGCCGACGGTCGAGTTTCTGTCGGTTTTTCGGCTAAAAAATATGATGAACTCAAGGGGTGAGCATGCTTGATCAAAACGCATTGAAGCGCAATGTGGCGCAGGCGGCCGTGGACTACGTTTTGCCGTTGTTAACGCCCGACTCAGTGCTGGGTGTGGGCACCGGTTCGACCGTCGACCTTTTCATCGACGCCCTGGCCGCGCACAAGCATCGATTTCGTGCTGCGGTGTCCAGCTCCGAGCGCAGCTCGGCACGCATGGCAAGTGTGGGCATTTCAGTGCTCGATCTGAACGACGTTGCGACCATGCCGGCATATGTGGACGGGGCCGACGAACTCGATGCGGCGCTGAACATGATCAAGGGCGGCGGCGGGGCACTGACACGCGAAAAGATCGTGGCCTCCGTTGCTCAGCGTTTTGTATGTATTGTGGACGAGTCCAAGTTGGTCCAGACAATGGGTGCGTTCCCACTTCCGGTCGAAGTCATTCCCATGGCGCTGGCGGCCGTGGCCCGGCGCCTGGAAAAACTGGGTGGTCGCCCTAAAGAACGAAAGGGTTTCGTCACTGACAACGGTTGTCGTATTCTGGACGTCGAAGGCCTGCGTATCACCGACCCTGCGGCACTGGAATCGCAAATCAACGATATTCCTGGGGTGGTCGCTTGCGGGCTGTTTGCCATTGAAGGCGCCGACGTCGCCTTGGTGTCGGGCCAGGGTGGGGTGCGAGAGCTGCACCGTACTTCGGTTTAACAATCACGTCACAATCCGGTGCTAAGATTTTTGCTTTTAATGGATTATCATGTCTGTAGCAAATGGATCGTGATTCCATAGTTTTCGCATTGAAGGCCGATATGACCGAACACACCAACAGGCAGTTTTCCACCGACCTCGAAACCACCAAGTCCATGTTTCTTCAAATGGGCGGCTTGGTCGAGGCCATGGTTTACGACGCCGTCGAAACGCTGATCACCGGCGACCTGGCCTTGGTTGATCGCGTGCGCGAGCGCGAAAAAGAGGTCAACCGGCTCGAAGTCGAAATCGACGAGCGCATCGGGCTCATCATTGCCCGCAACCAGCCCACGGCCATCGACCTTCGTCTGTTGTTGTCGGTGTCAAAAATGCTTACCGACATGGAGCGTTGCGGCGACGAAGCCGAGAAAATCGCCAAGGTGGCCCGCCGGCTGCACGAGAACGAAGGGCGGTTCATTGCGGCGGTCGAGCTTCGTCATATGCGCGATTTCGTTGTGGCCATGTTGCGCGACGTTCTCGATGCCTTCGCACGCGAAGACTCCGTTCATGCGGCCACGGTGGTGCGCAGCGACAAAGAAGTCGACAAAGAATGGAAGGCCTCTTTGCGCCACCTCATTACCTACATGATCGAGGATCCGCGCACCATTACCCGCTCCATCGATCTGATCTTCATTGCGCGTTCGCTCGAGCGCATCGGCGACCATGCCAAGAACATGGCTGAACGCGTTATTTACATGGTGGTGGGCGACGACGTTCGACACACCGGCGTCAAGGCTACCGAGCGCGCCGCGCGTGGCGCGCCCTACGAAGAAGAAAACGACGTCTAGTTCGGGGGGGGCACGTAGCCCTGGGCTTCGACGTTGGCGTCTTCGAACAGATAGCTTTCCATTTGCTGAGCCAGATACTTGCGAGCCCGGATATCTGCCAGGTTTAGCCGGTTTTCGTTGACGAGCCGTGTTTGGGTTTCGACCCATTGGGCCCACGC
Source organism: Pusillimonas sp. (assembly GCF_035515275.1). GTDB lineage: Bacteria > Pseudomonadota > Gammaproteobacteria > Burkholderiales > Burkholderiaceae_B > Pusillimonas. Next base: position 11,354 of record NZ_DATJBQ010000143.1, on the reverse strand, counting down.
CTGTTTGGAAATATTTTGCCAGATGCGCACACCCAGTTCGCCGGGATACGGGGGCGCGTCCAGGCCTTCGGCTTCGCGCTTGAGTTTTACACATTGGACCATGCGTGCCATGACATTCCTACCTAGTAAAAGTGCAGTTGATCAACCGGTTTATTGTACAAGGTAAGCGCCCGCGAGGCGGGTCGGCGGATAAGGTAGGCACGTGGTGCCCGCCGGGAGCAAAGTGCGTGTGCGGATTGCGGGCCGGTGCGCGGCCGCCCAGCCGGCGTTTATAGCCGTTTGATGAATACAAGGCTGTTACGCGAACGGTTGTAGTGAGCCTGGCGTTCGGTGGGCAGGTCGGAAATGCCGCCGCGTGCGAAACCGCGCTTCATGAACCAGTGCGAAGTACGTGTGGTCAGCACAAAAAGGCGCCGGGCGCCCATGGCGCGGGCCTTGCCTTCAGCGTGGCGCAGCAGCATTTCGCCTTCGCCCGAGCCTTGCCATTCGGGGTGGACGATCAGGCAGGCCATTTCGGCCATGCCTTCTTCAAGGTAAGGCTTGAGCGCCACGCAGCCGTAAATAACGCCGTCGTGCTCGAGCACGGTAAAGAGCTCGACTTCGCGCTCGATGACTCCGCGACCACGTGGCACCAGGGTACCGTCGGCCTCCAGGGGTTCGATCAGGCGTACGATGGCGCCGATATCGTCCATGGTGGCGGGCCGCAGGTCGTCAAGGTTGTCTTCGACGACCATGGTGCCCACGCCGTCGTGGGTGAAAATTTCGAGCAGCACGCTGCCATCAAGCGTGTAAGGCAGCAGATGGGCTCGTGCCACGCCGCGCTTGACCGCGCGTGAAGCGTAGCTAAGGAAAAAAGAGGTGTCTTCGTCGAGTGTTTCGGTGGCAAGCAGTGCATCGGCCTCTTCACGGGCAAGCTCGGTGTCGACGCTGCCGTCTTCTTGCCGTACGATGCGGTCTTGGGTCAGGAAAATAAGTTTTTCGGCTCGCAGCGCCACAGCAACACTGGTTGCCAGGTCTTCCATGGCCAGGTTAAAGGCCTCGCCGGTCGGAGAAAACCCCAGCGGCGAAAGCAATATAATCGCGCCTTGGCTCATCACCGACTTAATGGCGTCGACGTCAAGCTTGCGCACCGCGCCGGTGTGCTGATAGTCGACACCGTCGATAATGCCGACCGGGCGAGCGGTAACGAAATTACCCGAAATTACCCGTATCTGCGCATGCGACATGGGGGTGTTGGGCAGCCCTTGGCTAAATCCGGCCTCGATGTCCAGGCGGATTTCTCCGGCGGCTTCTTTGGCGCATTCAAGTGCTTCGGGCGAGGTCGGCTCGGTTCCGCGGCCAAACTGCGTGGTGTAGCCCTTGAGCATCAGTTGCTCATTTACTTGTGGACGCGAGCCATGCACCAACACCAGCTTGACGCCAAGGGCGGAAAGCAGTGAAAGGTCTTGAATCAGGGTGTTCAGGGCGCCGTCGAAAACCAGTTCGCCGCCAAAGGCCACCACGAAGGTCTTGCCCCGAAAGTTGTGAACGTAGGGGGCGACTTCGCGGAACCACCGCACAAACTGGGCGGGCGCGAATTCGGGCGCGTCATGCGCCGAGAGAGTTTCAGGGTCGTTAAGGGCCGAGTCGTTCTGCACCAGGGTTCCCAGTTATTTACATCAATGCAAAATTATAATGACGCATACCCGCTTTATTTGAGTTTTCATGCAAGAGCCCGTCGATTTGTCGGTAAACGAACACAGAAAAGATCCCAGAGGCAATAGGCCCGGCTCAAGAGCTGCTCGGCCGCTGCCCCCGATACGCTATCCGGAAGACCTGCCTGTCAGCGCGCGCCGTGACGATATCGCGGCGGCGATCCAGGCCCATCAGGTTGTCATCGTAAGCGGTGAGACAGGTTCGGGCAAGACAACACAGCTGCCCAAAATCTGTCTGGAGCTTGGCCGTGGCCAGGCAGGCCTGATCGGCCACACGCAGCCCCGGCGTCTGGCCGCCACGTCGGTTGCCCGACGCGTGGCCGAAGAACTTGGTTCCGAGCTGGGTGACTGGGTGGGGTATCAGATTCGGTTCAACGACCGAAGCGGTGCCAATACGGCAATCAAGCTCATGACGGACGGCATCTTGCTGGCCGAGTCGCAGCGCGACCCCATGCTGCGCCGCTACGACACCATTATTATCGACGAGGCCCACGAGCGTAGTCTGAACATCGATTTTCTGCTGGGTTTCCTCAAGCAGTTGCTGCCGTGTCGGCCCGACCTCAAGCTCATCATCACATCGGCCACGATCGATGCCGAGCGATTCTCGACCCATTTCCAGATGGGCGGCAAGCCCGCGCCGGTAATTGAAGTCTCGGGCCGGCTCTATCCGGTCGAAGTGCTGTACCGGCCGGTGCTGCGTGAAGAAGAAGCTGAAGCGGGCTCTGCGCGACGTAGCGCTTTCGGCCAAGGCGCTGCCCCATCTCAGGATGAAGAACGCGACCTGATCGACGCAGTGGTCGATGCGGTGGCCGAATGCGCCAGGCACGGCTCGGGCGACATACTGGTGTTCTTGCCCGGCGAACGCGAAATTCGCGAGGCCTCCGAAGCCTTGCGCAAGCATCATCCGCCGGGCACCGAGGTATTGGCGCTGTTTGCTCGCCTGTCGCAGGCCGAGCAAGAACGCATTTTTCGCCCTCAAGGCAATGCCCGACGCGTGGTGCTGGCCACCAACGTGGCAGAGACCTCATTAACAGTGCCCGGTATTCGTTATGTGGTCGACAGCGGTCTCGCGCGGGTCAAGCGCTACTCCTGGCGCAACAAGGTTGAGCAGTTGCGCATCGAGCCCATCAGCCAAGCTTCGGCCAACCAGCGTGCGGGCCGTTGCGGTCGTATCGGCCCCGGGGTGTGTATAAGGCTGTACGACGAGGCCGACTACAAGACCCGGACGGCTTTTACCGACCCCGAGATTTTGCGCTCGTCGCTGGCTTCGGTTATTTTGCGCATGAAGGCGCTGAAGCTGGAGGACATCGAAACCTTTCCTTTTGTCGAAGCGCCCACTGGCAGAGCCATCGCCGACGGTTATCAGCAGCTGCAGGAACTGGGTGCCCTGGACGGCGTCAACAGCCTGACGTCCACCGGTCGTTCCTTGTCCAAAATGCCGGTCGATCCACGCCTGGCTCGCATGATACTTGAAGCGCAAGCTCAGCAATGTCTGGCCGAGATGCTGATCATTACTGCGGCATTATCGGTGCAGGACCCGCGTGATCGGCCCATGCACGAACGTGAAGCGGCCGAGAACGCTCATGCCAAGTTCCGCGACGAAAAATCCGAGTTTCTCGGTTATTTGAAGTTGTGGAACTGGTATCACGAGCAGGTGGCCCATAAAGGCTCGCAGCGCAAGCTGGTGACGCTGTTGCGTCAGAACTTTCTGTCGCCGACCCGACTGCGCGAATGGCGCGATGTGCACAGCCAGCTTGCCGCCCTGGTGGGTGAGCAGGGTTGGCGGGTCAACGCCTCGCCCGCCACCTACGAGCAGATCCATCTGGGGTTGCTGTCGGGTTTGTTGGGCAACATCGGTCTCAAGAATGAAGAGGGGGGCGGCTATCTGGGTGCCCGCGAAATCCGCTTTCAGATTCACCCCGGATCCAGCCTGGTAAAAAAAGCAGGTCGCTGGATCGTGGCGGCCGAACTGGTGGAAACAACAAGGTTATACGCGCGTTGCGTTGCACGCATCGAGCCCCCCTGGCTAGAGAAGACCGGCGCCCACTTGCTGCGCCGAAACTGGTCAGATGCACGTTGGGACCGCAAAAGCGGACAAGTCGTGGCCAACGAGCGAGCCACGCTTTACGGCCTGCCCGTATACACCGGGCGCCGCGTTCATTTTGGCAAGATCGACCCGGTACAGGCGCGAGAAATCTTTATCCGCGATGCCCTCGTGCAAGGAGAAATCGACACACGCCTGTCTTTTATTCAGCACAACCGGCAACTGATCGCCAAGATCGAAAAGCTCGAACATCAAACGCGTCGACCCGATATTTTGGTGGACGATACGCTGATTTTCGCGTTCTACGACAAGCAGATTCCGGCGGACATCTATCAGACCGCGACATTGGAAAAATGGGCGGGCGGCCTGGACAAGCCTGCACTGGAAGCTCTGCGTCTGAATCGTGACGATTTGATGCGCCACGAAGCGGCGGGTGTCACCACCGATGTTTTCCCCAAGAAGGTGTCTTGGCAAGGGGTGGACATGGCGCTTGACTACCACTTCGAGCCAGGTTCCGTACGCGACGGTGTGACCCTTACCGTGCCCTTGTTTGCCCTGAACAAGGTTGACCCCATGCGCTGCGAATGGCTGGTGCCGGGCATGCTCAAAGAGAAAGTGCACTTGCTGCTCAAGTCGTTGCCTCAAAAGATGCGGCGTCATTGCGTGCCGCTGCCCGACTATGCTGCGGGTTTCTATCAGCGCTGGTACGAACGGGCAGCCGACCCGTCGATGGGTTTGCTTGAGGCGATTCGCAGCGACATGTGGGAACAGGTCAAAGTTCGCCCGTCGCCCAGCGACTTCAAGCTTGAAACGCTGCCGGCGCATTTGTTTATGAACTTCAAGGTTGTGGATGAGCACGGTCGCATGCTCTCGGGAGGTCGTAACCTTGATCAGTTAAAGGCTGAACACGGCAGTCGCGCCCAGGCCTCTTTCCAGAAGGTCGCCGCCAGTGACGAAAGCGTGGGCCAGGTATTGGCGCACGAGAACCTGGTCGAGTGGTCGTTCGGCGAACTGCCCGAACTGATGGAGATTCGGCGCAAGGGACAGTCATTTGTCGGCTACCCCGCACTGATTGACCGCAAGACGCATTGCGATCTTGATGTGTTCGATGACCCGGCCGAGGCAAAGCGCAAGCATCGCGCCGGCTTATTGCGGCTGTTCAAGCTGGCTCTGCGCGAGCAGGTAAAGTTCCTGGAGAAAAACCTGGACGGCCTGACGCGAATGAGCATGCTGTATATAAACCTGGGCACTCAGGAAGAGCTGCGGGATCAGATCATCGACACTGCCATCGACCGTGCCTGTCTGGCCGAGCCGTGGCCTGCCGATCGCCAGGCGTTCGAGGCCCGCGTGGCCGAAGGGCGTACCCGCGTAGGCTTGCTGGCTCAAGAGGTTGCCAGGCTTGCCGGAACCATCTTGGCCGAATGGTCTGCGTTGCAGAAAAAACTGCCTCAGGCCAAGCCGCATTCGGCTGCGTATGCCGACCTGAATGCTCAATTGACGGCGCTAATGGGCAAATGGTTTGTGCGCGATACGCCTTACACGCAGTTGTCGCATTACCCTCGTTACTTGAAGGCGGCTCAGGCCCGCATCGACAAGCTTCGGGCCGACCCCGCGCGTGATCAGCGACTGATGGCTGAAATGGCTCCGTTGCTTACCCAGTATCAACGTGCCCGTAGTGGCCTGAAAGGGGCTGCCGATGCCACGCTGGATGAGTTCCGCTGGCTGCTTGAAGAGCTTCGTGTTGCCCTGTTCGCCCAAGAGTTGCGTACCCCCATGCCCGTTTCCGTAAAGCGGCTGCAGAAAGCATGGGCTGCCATGCAGCGATAGGCAATCTGGCCTCCGACGTCCGGTTCCTTCCGGGGTTCCTTAAGTACAATCCTGTTCATGAAATCTGCCATGCCCGCCACTTTTGTCCATTTGCGCGTCCACTCTGAGTTTTCGGTTGTCGACGGCATTGTTCGTATTCCAGAACTCGTCAAGAAGGTTGCGAGCTTTGGCCAGCCGGCTGTGGCGCTGACTGATCTAGGCAATCTCTTCGGGCTGATCAAGTTCTACAAGGCCGCACGCGGTGCCGGCGTCAAGCCCATTGCCGGATGCGACGTGTGGCTGCAGAACGAAATCGACCGGGACAAGCCCCACAGGCTGTTGTTGCTGGCGCGCAACCACGCCGGCTACCTGCAATTATGCGAACTGTTGACTCAGGCCTGGCTTGACAACCAGTATGCCGGTCGCGCTGAGCTGAAACGCGAGTGGCTGACCGGCCTCGACGGATTGATTGTCTTGTCCGGTGCACGTGCCGGAGACATCGGACAGGCGCTAGAGGCAGGTAACGCCGAATTGGCACAGCGTTTGGGCCGCCAGTGGGCCGAGCTGTTTCCCGGGCGGTTTTACATCGAGCTGCAGCGCGCCGCCGACGGCGACGAAGCCTATGTGCAAGCCGCCATGCGCCTGGCCGCCCAGTTGAACCTGCCGGTGGTGGCCACCCACCCGGTACAGTTTTTGCATGCGGACGATTTTCGCGCGCACGAGGCGCGCGTCTGTATTGCCGAAGGCGAGCAACTGGCCAACCCCAGGCGGGTGCGTCGCTTTAGCACTGACCAGTATCTGTTGGACACCGAGGAAATGGCGCGGCGTTTTCAAGACGTGCCTTCGGCCTTGGCCAACACGGTGGAAATTGCCAAGCGGTGCACGCTTGAGCTTGAATTGGGCAAACCACGATTGCCCGACTTTCCCACACCCGATGGCGTAACGCTTGACGACTACCTGATTCAACTGTCGCACCAAGGGCTCGATCAACGGATGCTGCAGCTTTTTCCGGACGAGGCCGAGCGCAACGAGCGCTACCCGCAGTACCGGGAGCGCCTCAATTGGGAATGCAAGACCATTATCGACATGGGCTTTCCGGGCTACTTCCTGATCGTGGCCGACTTCATCAACTGGGGCAAGCACAATGGCGTGCCTGTTGGGCCGGGCCGGGGTTCGGGGGCGGGCTCGCTGGTGGCGTATTCGCTGGGCATCACCGACCTGGATCCCATTCGCTACGACTTGCTGTTCGAGCGCTTTCTTAACCCAGAACGCGTATCGATGCCCGACTTCGATATTGACTTCTGCCAAGACAACCGCGAGCGGGTCATTGATTACGTCAAGCAAAAGTACGGCAAGGCGGCCGTAAGCCAGATCGCCACCTTTGGTACCTTGGGCGCCAAGGCCGTAGTACGTGATGCGGGGCGCGTGCTTGAAATGCCCTACATGTTGTGTGACGGCTTGTCCAAACTCATTCCGTTCAACCCGGCCGACCCATGGACACTCGAGCGTGCGCTGGCCGACGAGCCTGCATTCAAAGAGCGTTACGAGCAAGATGAAGAGGTCCGCGCCCTGGTCGACCTGGCCAGGCCGCTTGAAGGGCTGACGCGCAATATCGGCATGCACGCCGGCGGGGTGCTTATCGCCCCCGGCAAGCTGACCGACTTCTGCCCTTTGTATTGTCAACCGGGCATTGACAGCAACGCCGTGTCGCAGTTCGACAAAGACGACGTCGAGGCTGCGGGCCTGGTCAAGTTCGACTTTCTGGGTTTGCGCAACCTGACCATTCTCGATTGGGCGGTGCGCTATGTGCGCCAGTTCAACAGCGACAAACAAGATTTCGACATCATGTCGTTGCCGCTTGACGACCTGGGCACCTATCAGTTGCTCAGCGAAGGCAACACCACCGCCGTGTTCCAGCTTGAATCGCGAGGCATGAAAGAGCTGTTGCGAAATCTGCGTCCCAGCACCTTCGAAGACGTGATCGCCATGTTGGCGTTGTATCGGCCGGGGCCGCTCGAGTCGGGCATGGTGGTCGACTTCGTCAATCGAAAGCATGGCCGTGCCGAGGTGGATTATTTCCATAAAGACCTTGAAGCGGTTCTGCGCAGCACTTACGGTGTCATTGTTTATCAAGAACAGGTGATGCTCATTTCGCAGATTATCGGCGGCTACACGCTGGGTGGTGCCGACATGCTGCGTCGTGCCATGGGCAAGAAAAAACCCGAAGAAATGGCCAAGCATCGCGCCATTTTTGAAAAGGGTGCAGTCGAAAAAGGCTATGACGCCGAGCTGGCGGTCAAGCTGTTCGACCTGATGGAAAAGTTCGCGGGCTACGGCTTTAACAAGAGTCATTCGGCGGCCTACGCGCTGATCGCCTACCAAACCGCTTGGCTCAAGGTGTATCACCCTGCCGAGTTCCTGGCTGCCACCTTGTCTTCCGACATGGACGACACCGACAAGGTGCAAGTGTTCTGGAAAGACGCCCTGGCCAACGGGGTCGAGGTTCTGCCGCCCGACGTCAACGACTCCAATTATCGGTTTGAGCCCGTGTCTGACCGGCACATGCAACAGGGTCGCCCGCCGCGCACCATACGCTACGGGCTGGGTGCCGTGAAGGGCACGGGTCAGGCAGCGGTCGAAGAAATTATTCGGGCACGCCAAGAGGGCGGTCCATTCACAAGCCTGTTTGATTTTTGTCGTCGCATCGACCGGCATACGGTTAATCGCCGTACCATCGAAGCCCTTATTCGCGCAGGCGCCTTTGACGGCATCGATGAAAATCGGGCGGCGTTGCTGGCCAGTATCGGCAATGCCGTCGAAGCGGCCGAACAGGCCGAGCGCAGCGCCAATCAGGTGTCGCTGTTCGACGACGACAGCAACGACATTGTCGAAGAAGGCCTGGCCAAAGTCGCCCCGTGGGATCTTCAGACACGGCTTACCGAAGAGAAGGCCGCGCTGGGTTTCTTTTTCAGCGGCCATCTGTTTGACGCCTGGCGCGACGAAGTCCGCCGTTTTGCGCCCAAGCCCCTGGCGCGGCTTGAGCCGGCGCGCGGCTTGCAATGGTTTGCCGGAGTCCTGGCGTCGGTGCGACCCCGCATGACCCGACGCGGAAAAATGCTTTACGCCGTGCTGGACGACGGCTCGGCGCAGGTCGAAGTGGCGGTGTTCAACGAACTGTACGAACAGCATCGCGACCGGCTTAAAGAAGACCGCCTGGTGATTGTCCATGGCAAAGTCAGCAACGACGATTATTCGGGCGGCTTGCGTGTCTCGGCCGAGGTCCTGTACGACCTGCAGTTGGCGCGCGAGGCACGTGCACGAGCCTTGCGTATCACCTTGAACGGTGACGCGGACGTGCAAAGGCTCAGGCAGGTGCTGGATCCGTTTCGTGCTCCGCCCGGCGACCAATCTGCGGGCGTGCAGGTTGAAGTCTGTCTCGAACGCGATAGTTATCAGTGCGTGTTGCGGCTGGGCGAGGCCTGGCGGGTGCGCATGGCCGACGATATGTTTGACAGGCTGCACGGCTGGGTGTCTGCCGACCGCGTGGAGATCGCGTACCTATGAAGCCTTTACGCATCATTCATTCCGAGGCAGCAACCAGTTTTGGCGGTCAAGAGCAATACATCCATCAGATGATGACGGCCATGCGCGATCATGGCCATCATATGGAAGCCATTTGTCAGCCGCATGCGGTGCTGGCGCAACGGTTGCGAGACGACGGCTTTACCGTACACACTTTGCTTATGGACGGCCCGGCCAACTTTGTTAAAGGCGTGACGCGATTACGCCGTGTGCTGCGAGAGGGCCGTTTCGATGTGCTTAACACCCATAGCCGCCGAGACACGATTCTCGCCGGTACGGCCGCTCGCCTGGCAGGCACGCCGCTTATCGTGCGCACGCGGCATCTGGCAAAACGGGTGGGTTCGCTGTTGTCGTACACCATTATTCCCCATCGGGTAACCACCGCCAGCAATTTCGTGCGCAACCATCTAATCGAGCGGGGGGTGCCGCCCTCGCACGTGGCAACGGTTTATCCGGTGGTCAATCTTGCCACCTGGAACCAGCCATCCACCTTGCGTGACGAGCTAAAGCTCGCGCAAAACGACATAGTCGTTGGCTGCGTGGCGGTGATGCGGGCCCAAAAGGGCCACCGGGCGCTCATCGACGCCATCGAGCCGCTGATTCGTGCCAGGCCCAATCTGCATCTGGTTTTCGTGGGTGGGGGCTCTCCGGTCTTCGAAGAGGTGCAGGCTCACATCGCAGAAAAAAACCTCGGCAAGCGTGTTCATTTGCTGGGACGCCGCAACGACGTCCCCAATCTGTTGGCTGGATTCGATTTGTTTGCTTTGGCCACAGAACAAGAGGCGTCGGGTACGGTACTGGTCGAAGCGGCTGCGGCCGGTCTTGCCGTTATTGGCACTGACGTCGACGGTGTGCCCGAAATGATGGAAAATCGGGTTACCGGCCTGCTCGTTCCCTTGCGCGATCAGCCGGCCCTGACCCAGGCGCTGCAGACGCTTATCGACGACCCGGAACTTCGGCACCGCATGGGTGCTGCGGGCCGACGCCGCGTGTTCGAAGAGGGCAAGTTTACCCCGCAGGCCATGGTTCAAAATATCGAATCTTGTTATATACGCTGGTTGAGCGAACGCAGATGAAAACAGCCCACTCGGTTCCGGTTCTTATGTACCACCACGTCACCCCCTCGGGCGGTGCAATCAACGCGTCACCCAAAAACTTCGAAGACCAATTGGCGTGGCTTTCCCGACATGGATACCGGTCGCTCACCACCGAGGAATTTGCCGCACACCTTAACGGCGAGCCGGTGTTGCCTAAATCGGTACTGATCACTTTCGATGACGGTTACCTGGATAACTGGGTCTATGCCTATCCGCTGCTTAAAAAGTATGGGTACAAGGCAGTGGTGTTTTTAATCACCTCTTTGGTTAATGACGGCCCTGTTCGGCCGCATCTGGGGCAGCAGCAAGTGCTGCCCGACACCCCCGAGCACGCTGAGTGCGAACGCCGCATCGAGCAGGGTGACTCCGACAGCGTTATTTTGCGCTGGAGCGAGATCAAGGCCATGCAGGAAAGCGGCCTTATCGAGTTTCACAGCCACACTCACACACACACACGTTGGGACAAAAGCGATCGGGCTCACGAAAAAAATGCGCTCATAGAACAAGAGCTTCAGCAGTCGCGTCAAACGTTGATGGCAAATCTGGGCGAAGTGTCCGAGCACTTTTGCTGGCCCCAAGGATATTTCGATGCCGATTACGTGCGGGTGGCCCAGCAGGCCGGCTTCAAATATTTGTACACCACACAGGCGTTTGGCCAGAACCGGGTCGGGCATGACCCCGCCCATATCTATCGTTTTGCAGTGCGCAATACCACGGGCAATTCAGTCGGACGCAGAATCCAGGTGGCCGCCCACCCGTTCATCGGTCCCATCTTCAATCGTTTCAAGCTCTGGAAGCGAGCGCGCAGGCAAAGGGCATGACGCTGTCAGTCATCATCATCACCAAAGATGAAGAACGGCATATCGGCGAATGCCTCGACTCGGTCTCGTTCGCTGATGAAATCATTGTGGTCGACTCCGGTAGCGCCGACCGCACTTGCCAGATCGCACGCGACAAGGGCGCCAAGGTGGTCGTGACAAGCGATTGGCCGGGGTTTGGTCCGCAAAAAAATCGGGCGCTTGACATGGCCAATCGCTTGTCGCGACCACCTTGGCGCCCTTGTCGCGTGCGATCTGACAAATACGATCAGCGCTACCGGAGTCGACAACAATGATTTCATCGGCGAACGAG